>JAJTHV010000118.1 GCA_021300095.1 Flammeovirgaceae bacterium
CTCGATCCATTGGAGTGAACGCGACAAAATGAAGATTCTTCTCGCAGAAAGCCTCATCAGCAGTTCACTTTTATTTGTGGATAAGAAAATCAATACGTCTGAAGAACTATCTGAAATAATCGAAAAAACGCTGGAAAGTATCGGTAACTTCTATAATAATGTTTTTCCTGAACTTGCCACACCATCAAAAACCTTATTTGGCAGAAAGAAAACATCACTTGAACTGGCCGAGAAAATTTTAGATAAGCGCATCGAGTTAACAACTAAACACAGCCAAAATTTTTGGGTTCACTTTTTCCATAACAGCCTCCTTTTTCTGGATGTCTTCATCTTTGGCCAATGGATACACACCAATGCAGATAAAATTGTATCGGACTTCTTTAAGTATGAACGCGAAGAATTACGATTCTCTGTGATTAAAGTGATAGCATCCGCAGCCCATTCAAATCACTCGGTGGAATTTGAAGAACGGAAACTGCTTGACTACTTTTTGATAAGTGCCAGTTTAAGCAGCGAAAAGAAAAAAGAGGCTCAAGACATTTTTGAAAAAGGTATTTCGGTAGAGGAGATTAACCTCCCCACCAACAACTCCTGGATATTGAAGAAATATTTTTTGGAAATGGCTATTCTCACCATTTGGGCCGACAAGCGAGTAGAGGGCAATGAACAGAATTTTTTGGTAAGACTTTGTACCTACATGGGGTTTTCACCGGATGATCTGGAGAACAGCATGATTGCCATTGAGGGTTTTGTATTAGAACATTGGGATCACCTCGATACGCTTCAAAACAAACAGGACTATCATCAGGTAAGCGAGCGATTTATCAAACGCATGTCCGATGTTACCAGCAGTAACAAAAACAGACTGATCAAAGAAGTTCAACAAAATGCCGAGTTGATGAGTCTGCTGCGAATGGCACGATCAAACGACTTGAATTCAGAGGATAAGAAAAGAATGCAAGAATTGCTGATTGTGGCTCTTAAGACGATCCCAACCTTTGTGATTATTTCGTTGCCACAACGCTTCCTTACGCTTCCCGTATTGTTAAAGATATTGCCTGCCGACTTCTTTTCTGAAATAGGGTAAGCCTATTCCTTCAATTTAGAATCTTCATCCGTATTGCCTTGCAGTTTTTGGGGCACAACAACCGATAAGACGATCGAGAAAGTAAGCGTTACGATGATCACAGCAAACGACAATTGTGGAGCAATCTCATAGTGCACAATCTCCAGTAGCATTTTAGCGCCAATGAAAAACAGGATAATACTGAGACCTTTCTGCAAGAGATAAAACTTATCAATAATGCCGGAGAGCAAAAAGAACATTGCCCGCAAGCCCAATACCGCGAAGATGTTTGAGGTGTAAATGAGAAATTCATTTTGCGTAATCGCAAAAGCCGCAGGTATGGAGTCCACCGCAAAAATCAAATCGGTGGTTTCGATGAGAACGATGATCAAAAAGAGCGGAGTAAACATCCATTTGCCGTCTACTTTGGCCATGAATTTACCTCCCATTTCATCATTGGTAATGGGCAAATACTTGCGGCAAAGCTTTAGGATTGGATTCTTTTCGGGGTCAATTTTCTCATCACTGTCTTCAAAATAAATTTTGATACCTGAGTAGAGTAAAAACACTCCGAAGATGTAGAGAATAAAGTGCCATTTTGCAATGAAGTAGGCTCCCACAAAAATGAAGATACCCCGGAAAAACACCGCGCCTAGAATGCCCCAAAAAAGTATCTTATGGTAATATTCCTCTTTTACCGAAAAGTATTTTAGAATCAAAAGAATAACGAAAATGTTATCTACTGATAGGGCATACTCTGTGAGATAGGCAGAAAAGTACTCTACCATGGCATCGCCTTTGCCCGGGTCGTACAGATAAACCAAGTATCCAAAAACGGTGATGACCATTACCCAGAAAATGGACTGATACAGGGCGGATTTGGTCGTAATTTTATGAGCCGACTTGTTGAAGACCCCCAGGTCTACCAACAAGAAAACGAAAATTACTGCCGAGAAAACCCCAAAGAGAATGGTTTCTTCTTGGCTTTGATTGCGAAACAGTGAAAAAAGGAGCATCACCCGATATTGCTGGTTAGAAGGTCAGGGAAAAATAGCGCATTTTGATTTGCTGGTAGCTATAATAATTTTCAAATCTACGAATATATTTTACACAAAAAACTTACGCGTGCGATTAGATCGGGCGGAAAGACAAAAGGAAACCATCTAATCTGAAAATACCGCAGATTAGCGGCAATTTTGGCACTTCCCCTGAATCAGTAGATTAATTTCTCTGGCTTCGTAGCCTGCAGGCAACGACACCATCGGTATGTTTACTTCTTGTAGGCAACTGGTTTGGCCGCAAATGGTACATTTAAAATGCACATGTTCGTGCCGATGGTGCGCATGTGTACACAATTCGGAGCAAAGCGCGTATTTCAATGAGCCGCTGTCATCCAAAACTTTGTGAACGACTCCCTTGTCTAAAAATGTCTTCAGTGTACGGTAAACCGTTACACGGTCAAAGACATCGGCTATCTCGCGTTCAATGTCGGTGTAGGATAAGGCAAAGGGTCGTTTGAGGAATAACTTCAAAATGGCCGACCGGCTGGTGGTGTGCCGAAGATCAAAATCCTTCAATATTTCGCCTTCTCCTTTCATTGACTTAATTATTCTCTAGCTGTAGCTCGAGCAAATTACGATAAATACCATTGTCGCGCTGAGATAGTTCTAGGTGCGATCCGGATTCAGCAATTTGCCCGTCTTTAACAACAAAAATCGTATCTACCGAGCGAATTGTGCTAAGCCGATGCGCGATTACAATGGTGGTGCGGTTTTCCATTAGTTTTTCCAATGCCTCTTGCACCAGGCTTTCAGACTGGGCATCCAGTGAGCTCGTAGCCTCATCCAAAATCAAAATAGACGGATCTTTCAGAATAGCTCGGGCAATGGCCACCCGCTGCTTTTGCCCACCGGATAGTTTTACTCCCCGATCACCTACCAAAGTTTCCATCTTTTCGGGAAAGCTTTCGATGAATTCCCATGCGTTGGCTTTGCGGGCTGCGGCTTCAATTTCTTCAGGTGTGGCATTTGCTTTTCCGTACGCAATGTTTTCGCGAATAGTGCCACCAAACAAAATCACTTCTTGGGGCACAATGCCAATGTTGCTTCGATAATCGGTGAGGTTAAAATCCGAAATAGATTGGCCATCTACTTCAATGCTGCCGGTAGAGAGTGGGTAGAAGCGCATAAGCAGTTGAACAATGGTTGACTTACCCGCACCACTGGGGCCCACCAACGCAATTTTTTCTCCCGGATTGATTTTCAGGCTGATGGATTTTAAAACCTGAAATTCACTACGCGTTGGATAGGTAAACGATACATTGTTGAAAGCAACTTTGCCTTTCAGTTTCAACTTACTTTGGGAGGCAACGGCTTCATCAGTTTGATCTAAAATTTCCAGTACCCGCTCCGATGCGCCCACCGAACGCTGAAGCGAACTAAAGATATCGCCTAAGCCGGCAATTGAACCACCGATAAACGAGGTATAGATAATAAATGAAAATAATTCCCCTACTGTGGCCTGACCTTGTTGCAACAGATAGGCACCATACCAACTCACAGCCACAATTCCGCCAAACAATGCAAGAATGGTAAACGAAATAAACAATCCTCTGTATTTGGAGGCGTGTATAGCCGTGTTCACCACTTCATTCAAAGATTTTTTGTAACGAATCGTTTCGAAAACCTCATTGGTAAATGATTTGACGACTGCTATTGATTGCAAGGTTTCTTCCACAATTACGTTGGCGTTGGCTAATTGATCTTGTGTTTTCTTAGAAAGCTTCCGGATAAATTTCCCGAAGAAAAGAGCCGCCACCACCAGCACCGGAAAGGTGAGCAACATAAAAATGGTGAGGCGTGGTGTGAGAATGAAGATCAACGGAATGCCGATGAGCAACACCAAAATTTGACGAAGCAGTTCGGCTAACGTAAAGGTGAAGGTATCGTACAGCGTGCCCACATCAGATGTGAGGCGGCTGGTGAGTTCACCCACTCTGCGACTATCAAAAAATGACATGGGTAGCCATACCATTTTTGTGTAAACGGCATGACGCAAGTCGGACAACGATCGCTCGCTGACGATGGTAAACGTGTATACACGCAGAAAAGAGAAAACACTTTGAATCGCTAAAATGCCAATTAAAGCCAATGCGATTTGATTGATGCTGGTAAGGACAAAATCATTTTTTCCCTGCGCAACGTCCAGCAACTTGCCGGCAAAATAGGGAAATGACAACAAGGTTCCGCTGGAAAGTGCCAAAGCCACCAACCCCAAAGCAAATGTTTTTCGATACGGCAACACAAAGCGAAAAATGCCCAGCAGTTTTCGAAGCCCTTCTTTGTCTAACTTTTTCTTTTCGCCCTCTTCTTCTTTAAATCGTTTCGCCATCGGTTAGTGGGAGATGCTGCCTTGAATAAAAAATTGTACGGTGTCATTAAAAACCATTTTCTGGCCACCGGTGATTGCATACTTCTGAATGAATGGTTTGCCTTGCTCTACATCGAATGTCAATGTTAAATGTCGAGCGATATCGTTTAATACATTTTTCTCTACATACGTTGATTCAATGCGCTTGAGATTCGCAAAGGAACCCTGATAGTAGAAATGCACAAACGGTACGGATGAAGGAATCTTAGCTTGGTAACTGCGAATGGTGAGATTACTTTTTTCATCCGGTCGCTCGGTGATTTCATAGTTGTTTTTGTACATCGGCTTATTGATCACATCCAGTTGCAAAAACGCATCCCATTCATGTGCCAATTTGGTGCCGTCAACTTGAAAGGAACTGGAATCCTTCTGGTTGTTGATAGAGGCCACTTTAAAAATGGTCTTTTGTTGAATCGCACGTGCCTGTATTTGGGTGTGAATCAAACTATCAAAATCAAAATACGGCTTGACATAGACTTCATTGGATTGTTTGCACGAGGAGCACAAAAAAACCAAGCTGCCAAGACTAATCAGGAATCCTTTCATCGATTACTTTTAAACTAATACATTTCCGGTCATTTCTTTCGGAATGGAGATGCCCATCAGTGTAAGAATGGTAGGGGCCAAATCGCCCAGCTTACCGTCTTTTATTTTGGAATAGGTTTTTGAATCATCTACCAAAATGCAAGGAACCAGATTGGTAGTATGTGCGGTGTTCGGAGATCCGTCTTCATTCACCATGATATCCGCATTTCCATGGTCAGCAATGATGATCACCGCATAGCCATTTTTTCGCGCTACTTCGGTTACGGCTTCGTTGCATTTGTCGACTGTTTCCACAGCGGTAACAGCCGCAGAGAAAACACCCGTGTGACCAACCATGTCCGGATTCGCAAAATTCAGACAGATAAAATCAGCCGAACCTTTTTCCAGTTCAGGAATGATTTTGTCTTTGATATCGTTGGCGCTCATTTCCGGTTTCAAATCGTAAGTAGCCACCTTGGGGGAAGGACACATGATTCGAGATTCGCCTTCGAAAACATCTTCACGGCCGCCTGAGAAAAAGAAAGTAACGTGTGGATACTTTTCTGTTTCCGCAATGCGGATTTGTTTCTTACCAGCTTTTGATACAATCTCACCCAAGGTGTTTTCCAGATTATCTTTATCGAACATCACTTTCACATCGTGAAACGAGTCGTCATAGTTTGTAAGCGTCAAGTAATACAGGGGCAATTTTTTCATTCCTTGCTCGGGAAAGTCTTGCTGTGTCAGCGCCATGGTGATTTCGCGGCCGCGGTCGGTTCTGAAATTAAAACATAAAACCACATCACCCGGTTGAATAGTGGTGATTGGTTTTCCTGCCGCATCAACAGCAACGATTGGCTTTATAAATTCATCGGTAACATCTGCATCGTAAGATTTTTTCAAAGAGGCTAGCAAATCGGTAGACTTTTCTCCTTCGCCTTTTACCATCAAATCGTAAGCTAGCTTCACACGCTCCCAGCGCTTATCGCGATCCATGGCATAATATCGACCGACAATACTCGCCAGCTTTCCGGTGGATTTGGCTAAATGATTTTGTAAGTCGGTGAGGTAGTGATAGCCACCCTTGGGGTCAGTATCCCGTCCATCTGTAAAGGCGTGAATGAATAAATTCGACACCTTTTCATTTTTTGCAATCGTGCAGAGTCCCTTTAAATGCTCGATGTGTGAGTGCACCCCGCCATCGCTTACCAAACCAATGAAGTGAACAGATTTATTATTTTCTTTTGCGTACTTAAATGCTTCGAGTAAAGTCGGATTCTGATCCAATTCTTTTTCTTCCACAGCCTTGTTAATGCGCACTAAATCCTGATATACCACTCGGCCTGCGCCAATGTTCATGTGGCCTACTTCCGAGTTACCCATTTGTCCGGCCGGCAACCCTACCGCCAAACCGGAAGCTTCTAACTTACTATGCGGGTATTTTTGGTATAAAGAGTTGATGTAAGGCGTTTGGGCATTGTCGATGGCAGATACTTTCAGGTTTTTGGCCAGGCCCCAGCCGTCTAAAATCATCAATAGTACTTTCTTGTTCATAGAGTTTAAAATAAGCCCCAAATATAGGCTCATTCGCGCTAATAGATGTGCAAAATCGTGCCAACTAGCTTAATAGATAATTCAAAACGAATGTTCGGTTAAATTGACCGATAATTCTTTTTACAAAACATGATTATGGCATACTTTTGGCGTTACCTTACATCCTATGAGAACATATAAGTTGATTGCAGTTGTGATTTTGGCTTTTATCGGTGGTGGTGCAATGGCTCAGGCTGAAATTTTTGCTCCTGTGAAAGATGCCATTAAGGCCAACAATGCAAAAGAGGCTGTTAAATATTTCAATCAATCGGTTGATATTAACATTGAAGGTGATGTGAACAACTATAGCAAAGCACAAGCAGAGTTTGTGTTAGCTGATTTTTTTAAAAAACACCCGGTAGCTGATTTTTCCATCGTTCACACAGGTTCATCTCCCAGCGGGCTGAAGTTTGCGATTTGTAAGTACACCAGCGGTGGCAACAGCTACAGTGTGCTGATGCGCGTAAAGGAATCGGAAAAGAAATACTTCGTACACGAAATCAGCTTTATCAAAGAATAATGCGGCCCGCCTATTTAACCGAGCAGGCCATTGCATCATTTATTCACTCGGCTTTGCAAGAGGATATTGGTGAGGGAGATCACTCTTCACTAGGGGCCATCCCTGCTTCCACCATTCGCACCGCCCAGTTGCTGATCAAAGACAACGGCATCATAGCCGGACTTGAGTTGGCAGACAAAATATTTCGACAGGTAGATCCTGCTTTGAAGGCTACTTACTTCAAGAAAGATGGAGACGCTATTCAGAAAGGTGAGGTAGCATTTGAAGTGACGGGTCCTGCCCGATCTATTTTATCTGCCGAGCGACTGGTGTTGAACTGCATGCAACGGATGAGTGGAATAGCTACGTACACACACCAACTATGTCAATTGATTGAAGGTACAGGCGCGCGTTTGCTCGACACCCGTAAAACCACACCTAATTTTCGCATAATGGAAAAGTGGGCGGTGTGGATTGGTGGAGGCCAGAACCATCGCTTTGCTTTGTATGACATGGTGATGCTAAAAGACAATCATGTCGATATGGCGGGAGGCATTCGGGCCGCCATCGAGAGCACCAAAGCGTATCTTCAAAAAATCGGCAAACCCCTTTCCATCGAAGTTGAGACCCGCAACCTAGCCGAGGTGAATGAAGTGCTGGAGGTGGGCGGTGTGCAAATCATTATGCTGGATAATATGAATGTAGCAGACATGAAGAAAGCCGTGGCCATGATTGGCGGCAAATTCAAAATCGAAGCCAGCGGAGGCATTACCGAGGCCACCTTGCGCCAGGTGGCAGAAACGGGTGTAGATTTCATTTCTGTAGGCGCCCTGACGCACTCGGTCAAAAGCCTTGATCTGAGTTTAAAATCGCGGTAAACGCCCTCAAAAACCACATTAAAAGTAATTTTCGGCCCACACTGCAAATCCGGCAAAACTGGATTATTTTTGCCGTCCCATTCAGGTAAAGTTTATGATTGTAAAGACAAAAAATTACAGATTAGAGAAGAGTGATTACATCCGCATGGCCTTGCGCAATATTTTAATGCAGCAATGGTGGGTGAGTTTGATTGTGCTGGCCATTTGCCTTTGCTATTTGTGGATCGCCAGCATCTGGTGGTTTATCGCAGCTTTTGTAGGAGCGGGTTTGTACCTGTTGTTTTGGTGGATACAATTTTATGGTGTTACCCAACTCGAGCAAGGCAAGATGTTGTTTGAGCGATTCTCATACGAGATCACCAGCCAACAAATTATCATGAAGATCAACGCACGCGAAGGAATGCCCATGAAGTGGGATCAGATACAGAGTGCGAAGCTTACCAAAGATGCTTTTGTGTTATTTGTAAACAAAGCACAACTCATTCATCTTCCGTTCAAAATTTTTAATACCGAAAACGAGCGAAAGTTTTTGAACAGCATTTTGAGAAATAAGGGATTAATTAAGTAATTTCTTAAATTGAAGATACGAAGTTGCCAAGCCGTTTGAGCTGGCTTGACGCTCTCAGGCAAGCATCTTGTGATTTTGTGTATTCGTGGCTAAAGACTCTAAAAGTTAACCGTTCGCAAAATGAAAAAAATCATCCTATCCCTTTTTGTTCTACTCACTTGCAGTGTTTTATCGTTTGCTCAAAAAGTAGACTTCGATAAAAAGTTAAAAGATCTTGGGATTGAATTGTTTGAACCGGCCAAGCCAATCGCGAACTATGTAAAGGCGGTTCGTACGGGCAATTTGCTTTTCGTTGCAGGCCACGGACCTACTCGCGCAGATGGCACCAACATCACCGGTAAGGTGGGAAAAGATCTGACCACCGAAGAAGGTTACGCGGCTGCTCGTCAAACAGCGATTGCAATTCTTTCTACATTGAAAGCTGAAATAGGCGACTTGAACAAAGTGAAGCGCATTGTGAAAGTGTTGGGAATGGTGAACTGTACTGAAAACTTCACCGATCAACCTAAAGTAATCAATGGCTTTTCTGATTTGATGGTGAGTGTGTTTGGCGACAAAGGAAAACATGCGCGCTCTGCCGTGGGGATGTATGCTTTGCCAATGAATATTTCGGTGGAGGTAGAGTTGATTGTGGAGTTGGAGTAATCTCTCTAAACTAGCTTTCTTTCCTATTTGTATTCAAGAGTAGGTTTTAGTTATGATTCTAAGTGGAATCTCAATTGCTCTGGGAAGTATAACGCTGTCCTTTACAGTATGATTTTGGAGTTCTTTTTATTATTTCTAAATTAGAAACTATAATCACATCACTTATGAGTAGAATAAGTTCTATTGGTCGATCTATGGCAATCAGTTTCGGCTTAACTGCATTTATTGGATCTGTTTGTAGTCTCATTATAGCATGGATCAATTCAGAGAGACTATTTGACAAGTCATTTTTTGACGGATTTAATTCGAACTTACGGGTAGCTTTAAACAGTTATCTACTTTTTGCGCTGTTTCTTGTTTTGAGTGTTTGCTTTTTCATTTTCCTTCAGTTCAAGAAAGACACTTATCAAGAATCCAAGCTTTCAAAGATTTTTGGAATTGTATTCTTTGTATATGCTACTATGATGATACTTGCTTATGGTGCAGGCTTCGGATTTGGTTTACTTACTAAGCAATAGTAAACTTCGCTTGTTATTTTGTTTTGATTGGTGACATTATAACTTCAATCTAGAAAGGTCTTGATAATTGTTCCAAAATCGGAGAATCCTCAGACCAGATGATTTTCATTTTGCTTATCTGAACAATCCCGAGAATTTTTTTCTTGTTATCTCCTTTACTTCATCATGAGTCATTGAACGACCCGACTCAATGGAGGCTATGCCCGCATCAATTGCTTTTTTTTCATCTGTGCTCAATTGAAGAGAAATTGATTCTTGGTTGGTTTGCTTTAAAAGCATGAACTGTTTAATTATTCTATGCTCATTTACACCAGCCAACCACTGAATGATATCTAACTTTTCCGTTTGAAGATCTGAAGTATGTTCTGATTGCAATAAGTAAAGATAATAATTTTCCACTCCACATTTTCAAAGAAGTGCATCAACGATTTTTCGTTACTTGAGAAAGCTGACCGCTTACTTTTCTAGCCTCCTGAATTACTTCCGAAGGATAATCGGCTAATTCTAGTAGCTTGATGGCATTTCTTGTTGTAAGTGGCCCCCGTTTCAACCGATGATCAAAATTCAATTCGTTGTTATCTACAGATTCTGCAAAGTGATACAAATCATACTCTTTATCTAGTAGATCTGCTAACTCAATGTCGTGGGTTGAAACCAAAACAATATTGTCGCCTTTGTTAAGGTAGGATAAGATAGCCTAAGCGGAAGCAATTCGTTCGATTGTGTTGGTCCCCTTGAAAACCTCATCCAACACAAATAAATTTTGATAAGGAGTTTCAGAAGCTTCTAAGAAAGTGGCAATCGTACTTACTTCCTGAAAATAGTAACTCTTTCCCTGAAAGAGATTATCATCAATACGAAGTGAGGAAAACTGTCTGAGTGGCGGACTGATAAACTCATCGGCAAAACAAGTGTAAATCGTTTGTGCTAAAATGGAGTTGATCAGAAACGTTCTCAGAAATGTAGATTTGCCAGACATGTTTGATCCTGTGATCAACACACTTTTTCCGTCAATATGAATATCATTTGAAACACAATGTTCAATCAAAGGATGATAAGCTCCTTTTATGGTGATAGTTTTACTTTTATTCACCAATTGCGGCTCACACGTTTTTGATTCTCCGGCTCGCAGCGAAAGGATGGATATGGCCATATCAATGTCACCAACATATTCGATCAATACTTCAATATGTGATTGTTTGGATTCTAATTCTTTGACGATCCAGAAAAGCCCCCAAACTTCTATGAGCAAAAACGATTTAACTAATTCTAACAAATAATTTCCAAATTGAGATAGTTCGCCTTCTATTCCGCTTTTGTTGCTCAAAGCAATCAACACAGACTTCCGCTTGAATGATTGCAATTCGGCAATTGATTTTTTTACGGATTCATTTGCCAATTCATCGTGACACTGACTTAAATAGTCGCAGGCTTCAATGAGTGCATTTAATTGCGGAAATGACCGAATGAATTGATAGGTATTTCCTTTATTCCAATAGTGCACCAACATATTCAGCGTAAGCGGAGCGAGCAATAGAACGATGCAAATAGGATATTTGAAGGAGAGAACAACAAGGGAAAACGTGACCAACAAACTAATTGCCAAGGCCCAAAGCCATTTTGGACGTGCCAACAGATTTTTGTTTAGCAGAGAAGAAATATAGTATGCGTCCTGACTGCCAAGCGAAAGCATTTTGAACTGCACATCATCGCAAATCTTTTCGTGTGTGTTGAAAAAATTGATAAATCGGTTTAGCGGATTGATGAGATCATTTCTCTGTTGAGTCATCCGTTTATAAAGAACTTGCTGGCCAACTTTACTGGTGGTTCTATCCGCGAAAGCAAATACCTTTTGAAAATCGATGTCCTCTAAAGTCTGTTCGGTTAATTGGTGAAATGAATTTTCCGATGAAATAGTTGCGTACTTCTTTATGCGGTCAAAGTCAAACTCATCTGCTTTGGGTTTGCCCCATTGCCGCTTTAGCTCTTCTTTAATTTTTTTAATTTTCTTCTGCGTTTGAATGCGCACTAGGATCGCTCCAACAAGTGTAGCACCGATCGCTAAAAAAACAAGGTAGAAGAGCACGTGTAAGTTGCTTTGGTTACGCCACGTCTCTTCCGGTAGACCACTTCAGCATTTCAAACCAATCTTGTTTGTCCAACACAATGTCTGTCGACTTGGCTGCTTCGGTGATGCGCTCGGGCTTTGTGGTACCCAAGATCGGGAATATGTTGGAAGGATGTTTTAATAACCAAGCCAAGGCCAATTGGCTGTACGATGCATTGTATTTGGTGGCCTTCGCAAACCAATCTCTCTCTTCGAAATGAAGCTTACCGCCTCCGAGTGGCGACCACGCCATCGGGCTTGCTCCGTGTTTGAGCATCAGATCCAAATCACCATTGAAGAGCGAGTCAATCCGCGAAAGAGAAATTTCAATTTGATTGGTCACCAGTGGAAATGGCAAAAATTGCTGCAGCATTTCAAATTGCGATGGCGTAAAGTTAGACACACCAAAATGCAACACTTTGCCGGCTGCTTTTAGTTTCACAAAGGCCTCTGCTACTTCGTGCGGATTGAGTAAAGGATCGGGGCGATGGATCAGTAACAAATCCAAGTGATCGGTGGCCAACATCTTCAATGAGTTGTCAGCCGACCAAATGATATGATCTTCGGAAGTGTCGTAGTGTTTGACCCATGTTTGCGGACGCTTGGCTGAACTAAACTTGATACCGCACTTGGTTATGAGTTGCATTTGACTGCGAAGTGAAGGCTGATTTTTCAAGACAGCTCCAAAGAGTTCTTCGCAGCTATGATCACCATAAATGTCGGCATGATCAAATGAAGTGATGCCTTCATCAATAGAAGTTTTAACCAACCGCTCCACCGATTCGGAGGAAAGTTGTTGCCAGCGCCATACACCTGTTACTATGCGCGACAGGCTGGGACCTTGAGAGTGGAGTGGTTGTAAGTTCATATTATTTGCTGTGTTGGTAGCACTTGCCTTTGCTGCTGGAAGTCATTCGTTTGCAACGAGTGCCATCGGCAGTTTTGCCATTGCACTGCGCTACTTTGTCTTTGAGGTGTTCATCGGGTTTGCAAACACCGCATGCTCCCTTCTTTGCTTTCTTGGCAGCGGCCAAAGTCATACCATCGGCATCGCCTGACAATTTACAATCGGCAGTATGATATTTTTCGCCCTTGGCAGATGCATACACGGTTTGACCAAAACCTTTCAGCGCCAAGCCAAAGAATAAGAATAAACTGAGAACGAGTACTTTTTTCATTTGGGGTAGGGGTTTAGAGTTGCTCAACAGTCAAAATTGTGATTTTTTGAGGAGGAATAAAAATGATATTGGTGTTGCCGATAAGAACTTACTTGTAAATTTGGTTAACCATAAAAAGACTTGAAATGACAGACGAATTGAAAAACATTTGCGCCCATGCAGGTGCCACACCCGATCCTTCTACCGGAGCGGTGACTATTCCGATTTATTTGTCGTCTACATTTCATTATACCCCTACGGGTGAGAGTCCGACTGGAAATGTGTATAGCCGTGAAACGAATCCTACCCGAACTTCGCTTGAAAATGTTTTGGCTCAGCTAGAACGTGGAGAAGACGCTGCCGCGTTCAGCAGTGGAAGTGCTGCGGCCAATGCTGTATTTTTAAGTTTACGACCGGGTGATCATGTGGTGATTAACTTCGATGCGTATGCGGGCATTCGCACCATGTTGCGAGACATTTTTATGCCGTGGGGATTGCAGGTGACATTTACTGACCTGAGTGACATTGCTGACTTATCGAAAGCGTTACAGCCCAACACGAAATTAGTTTGGACAGAATCTCCTACCAATCCACAACTTCGAATTGTTGATTTGAATGCGGTTGTTGCTATTTGTAAGAAGCAAAACATTACCGTGGCGGTTGATAATACATTTGCAACACCTGCTTTACAAAATCCGATTGCGATGGGTGCCGATTTGGTGATGCACAGCACTACCAAATATTTAGGCGGACACAGCGACTTAACCGGAGGCGCGCTAATCACTGCAAAGAAAAATCAGCAATGGGAGCGCATTCGTCATATTCAACATATACAGGGTGCCGTGCCTAGTCCATTTGATTGCTGGCTGTTGTTGCGTGGCATTCGCAGTTTTGTACCTCGTATGACGCAGCACCTCTCGAACGCAAAAGCTATTGCGGAATATTTGTCGCATCATCCTAAAGTGGAACGCGTGCTGTATCCGGGTTTAGCAACACACCCCGGTCATGAAATAGCGAAAAAGCAAATGAGCGATTTTGGTGCGATCGTTTCATTTTTGGTGAAAGGGTCGAAAGCAGATGCCATTCAAATAGCGCAGCGTGTGAAGGTATTTACCAACGCCACCAGTTTGGGAGGCACCGAGAGTTTATTGGAACATCGAAAAACAGTTGAAGGCCCCGACTCACCTACACCAGATAACTTAATTCGTTTGAGTGTGGGTTTGGAAGATAGTCAGAGTTTGATTGCGGACTTAACGCAAGCGCTGGGATAGATTGACCTAACCCTTGAAAAATGGCAACTGATTATTCTTTTGAAAAAGCACTTTTCTTATTTTTATTCCTTGTCGTTTATTTTTTTTATAGCTAACTGAATAATAGCTTCATGATCTTCAACATAAATGGCTGGCTCTATCCCGTTTCCAGAAATCATTTTTCCGTCAGCCGTAAGTAGCTCACCAGTTTTTACTTGAAAATAAAATGGCTTGAGAGCGAGCTTCCCACCGGAATTTATTTCCCCAATGCCAAATGTTTTTCTTCCAATTACAGTTATAGTCCTTTGTGTTTTTAGTGACGATACGATTACTTCAGCGGCTGATGCAGTACCACTATTTGTCAATATCACTACCTTACAGTTAATCAGATTGTCTTTTTTTGATAGGATAATCTTTGGTAAATTGGAAAGAGGGTCTGAATATTTAATCCTGCAAATTGTATCGCCTTTTTTAAGAAACAACCCAACAAACTCGATGGCTTCATATAGAATACCGCCTCCGCAATTCCTCAAATCAAGTATAATTCCTTTGAGAGGTTGATTTTGAATAATTTGGGACTCAAAATTTTCGGCAACCCCTGAATTTAATTCAGAAAAGCGATAATACAAGATGCGATCGGAATTTATGGAAATGGAATCAGTTGTTGCTTTTTCGTATTCGGGGTAGTTTTTCCAGTACGTTGAAAACAAAATACTGTCTCTTTCAATTTCGATGGCAATTGAATCAGCCATAGTATTACCTAAAATTTTCGTAAAATAACCACCACCCAAAAGAGAACAAGGAACTCCGTTCACTGTTACAATACGATCCCCTCGAAGCAGTGACAATCTATTATTATGTGAACTAACGAAAGGTGCAGTGATGATAAATGAGCCTTGGTCATCCTTTGCATAGTGTAACCCTTCGTTGGACTTTGATTTCCATTCAATTGACTTTTTTGAAAGTAACCAAGAATCTTTCGCGTTTGAGGTAAGCAGATAATCACTTAAGTATTCATCTATGCATATACTCAATTGATATTTATCTAATTTGGATTTGATCAGCGGTTCAATGAATGTACAGAGTTCCTTAACCTTGTCGTAGTAAAGCAAAAATTCGTTTGTTTGAAAGCTTTTTTTATTTGGCGCAGTAACGTTTATAGATTTACCCATTTCATACTGTATCACGAGCTTAAGGTCAAACGATTTATTTAAGGCATCAAAGAATCTCTTTAGGTGTAGAGTAGTATACACTTCGTTTTTATGAGAGCGTATCTCATCTAGTGTATTTGAAACGCCCCAAAATTCTTCACAATTATCTTTTGGAATTTGACTAAATCCGCAGCTTCCCCAACTAATAAAGCCGATTAAAAATGAAGTAGCTATCCGGTTTTTCATTAACCAAAATCAATTTTTTTTAATCAAAAATCAGGATTGGGAAACGCTAGTTTTCCATTTGCCTGATTGCATGTACCAATACGCCATGGAGAACATGCTGATCCAATACACCCACTCACTTACCCATCCCCAGGTGATTGACATATTCCACACATCCAAAACAAGATAGACATAGGCGCTGTACAAAACCAGCGTAACTATTTCGATCATAAGATTGACCGCAGTGTTTCCCGTTCCGGTAACGGCATTGAGCCACACCACCGAAAAAGATTGAAGCAATAGCGCGGACGATACCACGCGCAAAACAGGGGTTGCATAAACGATGAAATCTTCGCCTTGCCCAAAAAGTGACAATAACAATTCCGGAAATAAGTTGAGTGTCACAATCAAGAGCAATGAAAATCCGGCACTTACTTTTGAGATGCGCACAATCAGAGGAATGACTTCTTCTTGCTTGCCCTGACCGATGATATTACTCACCATCGTATTGCTGGCGGCCGCAAATGACCAAGAGAAAATGCCGGCAACGCCAAACACGTTGCGCATGGTATTTGAAACGGCCAGATCGCGGGCACCATGGTGTTCAATCAATATGTAAAAATATTCCCAGGTGATGATGCTGAGCGCATATTGTAAAATGAGCGGAGATGACCGGATGAAAATAAGTTTTATAGTGGCCGTTTCTATTTTCCAGCTTTCAAAAAATGAAAATGCTTTGTGAATACCTTTTACATGAATGACAATGTAGATTACAATCAAGCCGATGGCTTCGGCCATGATGGATGCATACGCAGCCCCATTGAATCCAAGTTCAGGAAATCCAAGTTTGCCATAAATCAATGTATAGTCTAAAAAGATATTCGAGAGGGCTTCACTGAGCGTACCCCACACTAAAAACTTGGTTTGATTGGTGCCCACCAGCAACGCATTGCGCATGACATACAAATACAAAAACGGAATGCCCCAGATGCGGATCAGAATAAAGTCGATGACTTGTTCGGCAATGACGGTGTTGTGAATAGTGGCACGTAAAATAAATGGAGCCAGTGTGTACGTGATTACAATGCCCATGAAGGCAATTGCCAGAGCTGCCCACACGCCATGATAAAATAGTTTGCCGATTTCTTTGGGTAAATTTTCACCAGCCTTTCGGGCGATGAGTGCTTGCAATCCATTGTTTAGTCCGCTGCCGATTACTGCAAAGATAAGATAGTAAACCCCGGTGATGGCTGCACATGCCAATGCTTGTTCCCCCAATCCTCCCAAAAAGACGTTGTTGGTTATGAAATTGATTTGAGGCACGAGCATGGCTAAGGAAATGGGCAAAGCCAATCCTAAGATTTGTTTGTAGCCGGTTTGAATGCGCAGGTCAGAACTATTCATAGATGGAGGCGCAAAAATAAAGTAATTCCATCAGCTTAGACTAACTTTGTTAAAAGAGCGTCTCATAAGCAGAAACCTCACCCTTCTAATCAATATATTATGCAAACCATACTCGGAGCCAATGGAGCCATCGCACAGGAATTATCGAAGCATTTGATCAACTACACAGACAAAATCAGACAGGTAAGTCGCAACCCCAAGCGTGTGCATGAAACAGATGAATTGCTTTCTGCTGACTTACTCAACTTTGATCAGACTCAAAAAGCAGTAGAAGGAAGTGATGTGGTGTATTTAGTTGCCGGACTGAAATATGAAGCGACTACATGGCAAGAGCAATGGCCCAGGGTGATGAAGCATACAATCGATGCTTGCAAGAAGAACAATAGCAAGTTGGTTTTCTTTGACAATGTGTATCCGTATGGGTTGGTGAAAGGAGTAATGACAGAAGAAACACCATTCAATCCAACCAGCAAGAAGGGAGAAGTTCGCGCAAAAATTGCCACTCAATTGCTTGAAGAAATGAAGGCGGGCAATTTGCAAGGAATGATTGTGCGAGCTGCAGATTTTTATGGCCCGAATGTAATCACGAGTCTTACGCATTCCATGGTAACTGAGCGTGTGAAGGCGAGGAAAGCACCGCAGTGGATTGGCGATCAGAAGAAGAATCACTCTTTTACCTACACACCCGATGCCGGAAAATGTGTTGCCATATTGGGCAATACGCCATCCGCCTATCAACAAACTTGGCATGCATTGACAAGCCCTGAGCGCATGTCGGGCGAAGAGTACATTCGCATCGCTTGTAAGTTAACCGATCAAACGTTTAAAGTTCAGGCGTTGCCTAAGTGGGGTGTGCTCATGATGGGACTGTTTGTGCCGGTGCTTCGTGAATTTATCGAGATGATGTATCAATACGAAAACGATTATTATTTCGATAGCACCAAATTTCAGAAGGCATTTAATATGTCAGCGACTTCGTATCAAGAAGGAATAGCTGAGACATTGAAATAAATATTTTTGATTCAATAAAAAGGGGTTAGTGTTAGCTAGCCCCTTCTTATTTGATTTTTTCAGTTACAATTTGTAACAAAAGAATTCAGAACCAGAGACAGTCCCGTTTAAGAGTGTAAACAATTGACCCGTTACATAATCTACATCGAAAATAGGATCCAGTGTTTTCAGAACAATCTTCCCTTTCTCTTCGCCTGTTCTTTTATCAACCTTTACCATACCTACGCGTTTGTTTTCACCATCTTCTACTCGCGTCATAATGAAGTTGGCATCGCTGGTAGAGAAAGATTTTTTGCGGTTAGCGATTGCTTTTGAAATATCGCCTACAATTTTATCTCCTTTTTCAGAACGTTGTATCACCATTGCGTTTGGATCGTTAGGATCTTGAACGACTTCCAAGTTATCGACTGTAGCATAAACCTGGCCAACAACACCTAGCACTTTCAGAGCCGTGCCAACAGATGCCGGTTTGTAGTACTTGGAATAAATTACCTTTCCGCTCGTTCCGATCAACCACACATTTTGTTGTGAACTTAAGAGATAACCATTCTCCAATACTTCAATTCTTTTTACATCTTCATCTTTTCCCTCGAACTTAATATTTTCAGCAAGCAGTTCATATCCATTCCCTTCCAGATTTACACGATACAGTTTTTCATCTGAGTAAATAAGCGCCATCTTTTCGTCTACGAACGTAACCGGTCTACCTTTTAATTTTATTCTTTTTTTCCAGATTGTATCGTCACCGGTTTTCAAATCAATCATGTTAGCTTCTTCAGCATTAGCAAATAAAATTCCTTTGGCGGTTAACCGGAAGCTTACGATGGGTCGATCGGTTTTATACGAGCGTTTCCAAATTCCTTTTCCTTCAAAGTTGATATAATCGAACATGGATTCTTTTTCGGTAGTTCCAAATACCAGAATGCCTTCATTCGTAAATCGCAAAGAGGCAAATGGAAGATCAAATTCGGCTGGTTTTTTCCACGCAGCTTTTCCTGTCTGGGTATCGATTAAATTGATTTCGCGACTTGTAACCACATACATTTTTTTGTCGCGGCTAGGAATAAACATTTGGAAATCGCCTGAGATCTTAAGCGGATCTTTCCACTGATCTTTTCCATCAGCAACATTAATCCCCATTATTTTTTTACCTGAGCCGAGATAAACAGATTGGCCATCGTCTGATAAATTTAGTCGCCCGATGGTTTTTTCATTTTCGTTGCCCCACAGCACTTTCCCGGTTTGTGCATCAATGCGCTTTAGCACTTTGTCATCCGGATAGAGAATGTTTCCATCTAAATCGGTGATGGGCGAGGCATCAAATAATGATTTGATCGTTTGCTTCAAAGCACCTAATCCAAAACCTGTTTTACGTTCAGGAAGATCTAACCGCCAGCGCTCTTTGCCGCTGTTAATATCCACTAAGGCTAAGAATATATTTTTGCCTGCTTTTGCCTCCAGCAAAATAGCTCCAATATCTAACAAAGGATATTTCTCACGAATGGTTAAGTCTGCATCTACATTGTTGTACACAATTTTGCCGGTTGTAAAATCAATGATCGTAGTTTGCGTTTTTAAACTTTTGAGCGGATTAGTACTTTCATACATCGCAAAAGAAGTTCCTTCAATTTCCACAAAGCTCGCTTTATCGATTTGGTCAAGGGCTTTTACCTCCCAAATCTTTTGTTGTTTGTCGGGATCGATGCCAATGAGCGCGGAGTTGGTAGCTACAACTACGGTTCCGGTGGAGGTGAGTGTAATCCATTTGGCTTTACTTTCGAATGAAAGTTTCCACTGAGGTTCAACTTGAGCGCTCGCGTTCCCAACAACGCATAGCAACACAAGCATGCGAAAAATGATTTTTTTCATGTTGTTTTGTTTGGTTTTTTTGAATTCTACACGAGCTGGCAAACTATGGGGAGTAGTGCACGAAAGCGCGTGTGTAAATAATGTTTGCAAAACTAATAAGTTTTTGCAAGGAATAAAAAAAGGGAATGATAAATCGGTAAGATCCTTTTTATTTTAATTTTCCTTTTCACTTATTGGAAGCCAACCGAAAATCAACCAAACATATTGGATTTCTTTAGATATGGTTTGATCATTATGAATCATTGAATGAAAGTCAGAATGCACCGAAAAGGCAGCGTCTACTTCAACGGATGTCCAAAGAAGTGGAATGCTTTTTACTCTACAAGCTTTGAAAGGAATACAAGTTGTTTGATTTAAACTATCAATATTATTCTTAATTAATTCAGTGAATGGTGTATTTGAATTAGCAAATTCAATATTTCGAAATAGCCCATAACAGCTTGTATCAATCTTCTCATTACAATAATCTAAATCGTATTTATTCACATATTCTTTTAGCTTGGATCGATCCCTGAAGAATTCATCGCCACATGACAAGAACAAAAACTGTTCGCTGGTATGTTTTACATTGTAAGGGTTTTTGTTTTTTCGAACACAGAATTCACGAAACTCATTAAATACCATTTTTTCAAGCACCCAATCTCCAATTAGAGAATAGAGAGAGATATGTATAATCAGAATGCAAAGTGCAATGGTTTTAAGTTTTCTTTTCATTTGAAAGTTAAATCAATTGTGTTTCTGTTAGGGCTTTATTTTTAATCACCTCGTTTCTGATCGAAAGCAAATTCGTCATATATCGTTTCAAAATAAAGTAATCAAAAATCTTTCCAGCTATTCCGTAGGGAACTTCATAGCGAAAAATGTCTGTCATCAATATGTGATCGCCATTGCTTTCAAAAAAATGTTCGTGTTCCATCGAACGAAATGCTCCTTTGGTCATTACATCTTTGAAATAATGCGGTCTGCGCATTTCTACGATACGCGTACTTAACCGCTGTCGAATAAAAAAATGAGTGGCTTCCCATGTTACAAATTCACCTTGCTCAATCAATCCGGAAGTGCGACCAGCAATAGCTCTTTCATTACTTGCTTTTGTAGATTCGATGTGTAAGTCGATGCTGCGAGCCAGATCGAAGCAGACTTCGAGTGGCGCTTTGATTATTGTGGTAAGACGGATAAGCGTCATTCGGTATTAATATCAATCCGGTAAATATTTTTGCAACAATCCATACGTCCATGTTCCTGCGAGCGCAGCGAGCAGAGTAGCGATCGTCACCAACACACCCGAGCCAAGCTGGGCATAAATCGGTCCGGGGCAAGCACCGGTGAGTGCCCAACCAAAACCAAACAACAAACTTCCGATAATGATGCCATGATGATATGGTTTGCGCGGCATTTCAATATCACTACCATCTGCCGATTTGATTTTAAATTTTCGAATGATCCAGAGAGATAGCGCTCCCACTGGTACAGCCGTCATGAAAATGCCAAACATGTGAAAGCTTTCAAACCGAAACATTTCCTGAATACGGTACCATGAAATGGCCTCGCCTTTCGTCAACACAAATCCGAAGAATGTGCCAATGAGCAGATATTTGATATTCTTCATAATGATAAGATGTAAGGCAAAACATATTTACTGAACAAAATTCCACCGGCAAAAAATGAAGCCGTGGCAAGCAGCGATGGCCATTGCAATGCTGAGAGACCAAGTATGCCGTGACCGGAAGTACAACCGCGCGCATATCGGGTGCCGAAGCCTACTAAAAACCCACCAACCATCATCAATAGAAATCCTTTCAATGAAAATAAAGTTTGCCAGTTGAATAATTCAGACGGCATGAGTCCGGGTGATGTAGCAACGCCAAAGGAAGCAAAGTAATCTTTGGTATTTTGCGCGATGGCAATCGGATCCGGATTAGCGAAAACGAAACCGGCTAGAAAACCACCTAGGATTACGCCCATAGCGAACAACAAACTCCAACTTTCTTTTTTCCAATCGTAATTGAAGAGCGGAATGCGCATGGGAAGTACGGCCGCACACACGTGCCGAAAGGAGGAAGAGATACCTAAATTTTTATTGCCTACTAGAAATAGCAGCGGAACTGTTACGCCAATGAGCGGACCGGCAACATACCATGACCAAGGTTGATATAACCAATTCATAAACTATATTATTAGTGGGCAAAGATAGAATAATCTACTGAATAAATAGACTATTTGAATCGTCCTAAAGTTTCGTGGCTAACCACAGAAATCCGGCAGCTACTAAGAAGAGAAGAAAGAAAAAGAGTGGTGGTATTGGTTGCTCTTCGCGTGTGGTAGCGTAATCAGTCGCAGCAGAAGAATTGGAAGATCGATGTTGATTCGCTGTACGTAGATGCGTGGCGCGTAATGAAGCCCATGAATCAATTGGAGCAACATAGAAATTTTTAGAAATCGAATCACCTTCTATTGCAAGTGAATGCCAACCGGATGTATCGGCCCACACTTTTCCATGACGGAAATCATCGACTACCACATCTTCCCGTAAAGGAATAACAACTTGATTAAAGGTTAATCGAGGCAGTTGATTTCCTGCGGAGATTACATCTACATCAATCGGTTCATTGGGATAGATTGGAAAAGAATTTTTAATGCTGATTTTATGTGATCGATTTTTCGAACGCGCCACACGCTCCAGCAAAGGCGACCACAACTCTGTGTAGTGATCTTGTTTCCCTTTCAAAACGAGTTGATACGTTTCCTGCAAAAACTGAAAGCCGGATTTCCCAAATCCTTTTTCTACAAAACCCGAGAGTATGCGTCCATTCGCACTAGTGATTGTTTCCACTGGCTCTTTCACGATCAATGGAGCTACTGAAATAACTTCGGTTGAATTGTTTAGTTTTAACCGTACCGTATCTTTTGCATTTTCCTGAATGGCTAAAGCCAATGAAGAATGGTTTTTCTTTTCACTGCTATCGATCAATTTGATAAGTCCTAATCCACTCTCAACCGCTGCTGTCAGTGCGTTTATTTCAGTAGGAGCTAACTCCAACAACGTTTCACTGGAAGTTATCACAACATCAAAGGATTCTAGTAACGAACCTGTGAGTCGTTCTGTTTTTAGTGTGTTAATTCCATTGTATTCGTAGCTAAAATTATTTTTGGAAAGTTGTGAGCGTATCGCCACCCGGTGACCTTGCGTGATAAGAAAGTTTTTCAAGTAGCGCATTTCAGCGGAAGGAAAACGTTGCACGATTAAAATGCGTAGCAGCTCAACCGCTTTTACTTCTACTGGAACAGGATAGACTTCAGTTGTATTTTTATCCTTCACGCGAATAGAATAAACAAACCTTCCCTCTTGCTTCGGAGAAATCGAAAAATAAAAAGGATGTACTCCGTTACCGGAGACTGTTACGGAATCTTCACCACCACCCGGACCTGACAAAATCAATTGAGTCGATTTTTTGATATTGATTTTTCCGGAGATGGTTTCTTTTCGATTCACCCTGAAAATTTCCGACTGATTCCATGCAATAATTCCAATAGGAGTTTTGCTTTTTAAATAACGATAAGATGGGTTGTAGTCTTCGATAAAATATTCCGGTAGGCCATCTCCCACTACAATGCGAATGTTTTTCTCGCGCTGAAGTTGATGTAGCGTAAGTGTAGCTGCATTTGCAAAAGGTTTCGCATCCGGAGTTTTAACGAATCGAAGCGCATGGTCTGATTTTCTCAGACTGTCCGCCTGAGCCTCATCATAGTTCGCAGTCAACAGTACTAACCCATCGGTTGTGATTTCTTTTCGGGTGTGTGGCTGTATGAGAACGCATGCCAATGCAATCACAAGTAAAGTCGTGGCGAACAGTCGTGCATATAAAAATTTAGCAGGTCGTTTCCACTCTAGCCAAAGTAAGCCACAAAGCAAAGCAATCGCCCCCAGGCAAATGAACCAAGGCGATAGGAGAGGGTGAAATAGGAACTCGTTACTCATGCAACTCTTTTACCTTTTTTAGAAATTCCTGATCCAACGAGTGAAGTGATTGTTCGGGCTGATTGGCTGCATCCGTTGATCTGGGTAGTACTTTCCAAAATAAATGTTGCAACGCTGCGAGTTGTGATTTTAGTTCTAGCGGATTCATATTCGATTCTTCCAAGCGCTTGAGCATCGACAAACCTTCCAGGTATTGGCCGGGTTGTTCTAGCACGAGTCTTGCTAATTCTTGTCCCGCGAGTTGGAGTTGTTTCTTTTCAGAGATGGATAGTGTTTGATTATTTTTTTGTTGCCACCATTCAATCATCACCAAGGCTTTTCGAATTTGTGGAAATGCAATTGTAGAAGTTGTTGGATTACTTTGAGTCGAATTGTGTACTTCACTTAAATCTGCGGTGAGCCGTTTTTCTTCTTTGAGTGGAGGTGGATCAAAGCCCGTGCGATGAACATAAATTCTTGAATCGTTGCTGATTTCTTTTAGTAGTCGAAGGGCAGTGTATTGATAGGGTAGTGACTTCTCCGGTTGATACAATCGTAAATAGAGTTCAGCATCCCACATCACGGTAAGCGCAGCTTTCAGCTTGGCGCGAACGGATTGCACGAAGAAGGTAGCTTGTTCACCATCATCATGATTGTGAGCAAAAGCCTCTAATGGATTTTCGGCTTCACCTTTACCCTCACCTCCTTTGTGATCATGTCCATGCGATTCTTCTTTTTTCTCTTGCACAAGATTATGTTCATTTTCTTTATCATGTGTGTGGCCAAATTTGGCGACCACACTTTCGTGATCGTCATCTTCCGAGGGGGCTTCCACTTTGCCAATCTGATCTTCAAATTCTTCGCCTAAAAATTGACCATATCGCAATCGCAATACCTTTTGATCGTAACCAAGTTCGTTGCTGGTAGATTTGAATTGTTGCAAACTGATTTTCTTTTTTTCTTTCAACAGCTTTTCAGTGTCGATGATGATTTGCCGCTGACTGCGGAAATAATCGGGCATTAAATCAACGCCAAGCCCTTCGTCTTCTACAGCCGTCTGCTGCGTAGTATCCTGCAATGCGATAAAGAAAGTTTCCGTTCGATTGTAATTCGGTGATGGCGTTTTGTTGTCTGTTGCTTCAACATAGAAATACAATTCATCGCCCGGTTCCATTCCCATTTTCATCAAGTCTATTTGTCGGGTGACTTTTAATTGTTTGCCGCTGATGAGTTGCTCAAACGCTAATTTTTCTTCGCGAAACTTAACGGATTCTCCACTGCCCTTGCTGACGGTAGCCACAATGATGGATCGCGATAATCCATAGTCGTCTGATAGTGTTGATTGAATTGTGAGTGATAACTTATCGCGTAAAGCAAGCTTGGTAAATTGATTAAGATTGTCAATCGTGATTTTAGGTGGTTGGTCAGCAATGACTTCTATTTTATAAAAATCAGATCGAGTGACTTTGTCTTTTTGCTTCCATTGAATTTGATAAAAGCCGGATTCGGAAACGAGATAGCTGATGTGATACTCATCACTTGTTTGAGAGAGTTGAACGGAATCTTTACCGGAGATGATCAATTGTGCTGAAGAAATTTCTGAACTGAATTTTAGCTTCCAGCTGACCTTGCTTCCTTCCGAAACTTTCAATTCAGGTTGTGTTGCCTCAGTGGATGCGAGGCGCGTGTAAGCCGGTGGCGTTACTTGTATAAAGAGAGATTGAATGCGAGCCGTTTCAGTTGGGGATGTAGTGATTTGTGAAGCAAGGTTTACTTTATTCATTTCAATCGGATTGACCGATACAAACGAAGTAAGTGCCAGATACAACATTGAAACAACTACAACAGATATAACTGACTGAGGTAAAAGATGTGGTAATTTGATTTGGGGAAATAGAAGATGAAAACGCTCGGTTATTCTTTGAACTTGCAATTGCGCTAATCCATGTAGATTGTTTGGATTTTCTAACAACAAATCGGCACTGTGTTCTAGTTGTGGATACTGTGCATTCAGATAGCTCGTAAACTGTTCATCTTCGAGAGAGAATAATTTTAAGTGAATGATTCTTATGAGGAATGCAATCAACATCGAAGCTATGATCAAACTTATTTTTAATACAGGTTTATTGGAACAAACATGTAGAATCGAAGCCGCTAGTATTCCCGTGGCAACTGCAAACAACGCACTTTCAATCAGCCGATAGATCTGATATCGCCTTTTAAGTAGTTGAATGCTATGGTTCACAGGCGTCTTGCTCATTGATTTTTTCGATAAGCTACCCATCGCTCGAGCATAAATACAAGCAACAATAAGACGAACAGATAGTAGTTGAAATGATTTTCGATGATAACATCGGACACAACACCAGATGAAGTTGTGCTTTGTAAAAATGAATCTGGTAACGCACGTCTGTCGTGGTGCCGAATGCTTTTCCATTTTTCAGTTTCAGGAATTAAAATAGAAGCAAGATGTAAGGTGAAGTTTGTTTCTTCCATAAATGATATGGAGAGACGCTTCCTCATTGCCCATTGTTTAAAACCAACTGACTTTAAAATGGCTGATCCTGATTCTGGATAAAAGAACACAACTGAAGCGGAATCAATTGTAGGGACTTTTTTATTTGATAACCAAAAGAGCCAATCACTGGAATCGGATTTGTAATTGCCTGAGTTTAGTTGTTCGATCGTGAGCTGAATCGGTAATTTTTCTTGAATAGCTTGGAGAGATGCTTTCAATAAGCGTGCATCATTTTCAAAAGCTTCATCAGCTACGATCAATACCGTTTGCTGTAAAATGTTTTTTGTCTCTACAGAGTCAATTGCATTCGCTGCGTGAATAGTTTCGAATTCAGTCGCATCAGATGAAAATGTTCCCAGACGAATAAAATAATCATTATTCGACTTTTGAAGTGCTTCTGCTACGAAGTGCTGTTCTATTGCCGGAAGCGTGATCCATTGAATCGAAGCAGGAAGTGATTCGCGCATGCCAACAAATTGTTCAACACCGGACGCAGAGAGCACAATTACTCTTTGCAACTCGCGCTGACGAAGCAAAGCTATGCTTTCCCAATAATTTTTAGATGTTACAGAAGGTTCTTCTTTCGGAAACCCATCCGCCAGCCAGTGCAATTCAAACCCTTGCGCCCGTAAACTATCCATCCACTTTTTTGCTATCGGATGATTTTTGACGGACTGATCTACCACCAACCACTTTTGATTTTTAGTTTGATCAAATTGTAGACCACTCAGCAACATCGCCCAAAGCACAACGATCAGGCAACGAAGTGCCAGCAGCAACCATTCATTCAGCCGAATGCTTTTAAATTGTTGTGTGCTCTTCTCACGCACATGCCGAAGGCTTCCCAACCGAATTACTTTTCCTTCTTTCTTGCTGAGCAAATGAATGGCAATCGGAACAGATAGTCCGGCCAACGCCCACAAAAATATCGGTTGCGCGAATTGCATTACCTCACTAGACGTTTACGTTGAGTTAAAAAATTTCGCAACACTTCGTCAATGGCGAAATCCATCGACACCAATTGGTAATTAATTTGTTTTTCCAACATCCAACTGCGCGAAGCACTCAGCCACAAATTCACTCTTGTCTGGTAATCACTTTGTTGTGCACGACTGTCGGCTTTTGTTTTGATTCCTGTTTCTAAATCCTCGAAAGTAAATGAACCATCAAAATCAAAGGCTGTTTCGTGAATGCCCATCAGATGAAACACAATCACTTCGTTGCGTTTGGTTTTTAATCGCGAAATGAACTTTTGTAAATCTTCGCTGTCATCGTACAAGTCGGTGATGAAGACGATCATTTCTTTTCCGTGGTGATCGTAAAGCTGCTCGATATTTTTAGATTGATCCCAACCACCTTCGCCCGTTACTTTCACCAGCTCCGTGAGAAATCGAATGAACTGTTGTTGTTCAAAGCGAGGTAATACCGATTTGATTGAATGATCATTGACCGCATACAAACCAAAAGTATCACCCTGCTTGCGCGCGAGGTACGCCAATGCAGCCATCATCACTTTAGCGTACTGCAGTTTACTCACATCGCCTTCGCTGTAGGCCATCGAGCGACTTGCATCAAGCATGAACTTAACGGTGATGTTCGTTTCAATTTCTGCTTCTTTGATGTAGTAGCGCTCGGTGCGCGCAAACATTTTCCAATCGAGTTGACGCAAGTCATCGCCCGGCTGGTAGTTTCGGTATTGACTAAATTCCTGTCCGACACCAACCGATTGACTTTTGTTGCTGCCGCTCATAAAGCCTTCTACAATTACACGCGCAATTAACTCTAATCCGCTGATGGAATTCAGCAGCGAAGGCTTCATTAATTCTTTAACTTGGGAATTCATCTACACTTTGATATAATTTCATTCTTTACGTTTTCCCAATTAGTTGAATAGGGTGCTATCCCTTTTATATCAACATCCTCTTCAGCGTCCGAAAAATAAGTGATGCTTTTCCATAAAAAGAAGAGTTGGGATTCACCATACTTTTGTTTGAACCATATTACTAATTGATCCCAACTGTATAATTGCAGCAATGCATATAGATCAAAAAAGTCTTTCTTTTTTCCTCGACCACAGATGGTATGCAATTTCATGGCCGCAATGTCAGGTACTGAGTAAAGTTTTACATTTTCTATTTCAATAAATGGCTTAATTAAAGGAAAGGGCTCATGCACAAAGTCGCACTTAACTTTATTGATATTACAAAAAAGCATTCTTTCGCTTTTGCCCATGGCTTCATACGTAAATGATCGATAGTCAAACAACAAGTTTTCAATTTCAGTAGGTATGAATGAGTTGGGTGAAAATAGATCAAGATCAATAGATCTACGATGACCAATTTGTAAGGCTAAAGACGTTCCCCCTGCAAGGGCAAACCTTTCGCTGATGAAGGGAATTTTGAAAATATCAACGAGTAAGCCAAACGTTTTTGACTCAATGGTAGAATGATGAAGCATGAAGTTCGTTTTGAGGTATTTGAAAGTACCAACTACAGAAGTGACGTGTTTTAGGATCTAATTCTTTTGATTTTTTTACCTCTGTTATTATTTCGGCTTTATTGTATAGTGTTAACAACTTTTCAAAATCCTCCATTCGCCCTCGGGTAAGGACACGTTCAATTACGTAACGTTTATGTTTCTGCAAATCCACGTCTCGGATGTCTACATCCCAGAATAAATTTTGTGAGAATGGGAATTTATCCATTTGCGACTAAATAAAATTAAAATCACAGTATTCGACTTGTCAGGTAGTAACTCTTTCGTTTATAAAATTAACAATTGTCAAATACTTTTTCTTACGATTATATTTTCTAATAAATGTTTGGTCACTGCATCGGCTGTGATCCCTTCGGATTCTGCTTTGAAGTTCATCAGAATACGATGACGCAACACCGGATATGCTACTTGCTGTATGTCTTGTTGCGTTACCGCAAAGCGGCCACTCAGCAACGCACTTGCTTTGGCGGTGAGAATCATGGCCTGGCCTGCGCGTGGACCTGCACCCCAGCGCACCCATTCGTTTACATACGCTACATCACTCACACCGGCACGTGTCGAGCGCACAATGTTGCTCACCCACTCAATCAAATCCGAACTGATATGCACCTCGCGCACTAATTTTTGTGCTTCTAAAATCTTCTTGCCTTCCATCACCTTGTGAATGGCCTCGCCTCGCTTGCCGGTAGTGTTTTCTAAAATGGCTCGCTCTTCAGTAGCAGTTGGATAACTTACTTTGATATAAAGCAGAAAGCGATCCAGTTGAGCTTCCGGAAGTGGAAAGGTTCCTGCCTGCTCAATGGGGTTTTGTGTAGCAAGAATAAAGAAAGGTCGCTCCAGCGGATAGGTGACGCCTGCGTAAGTCACTTCAAACTCTTGCATGGCTTCAAGCAAAGCCGCTTGTGTTTTGGGAGAAGTGCGGTTGATCTCATCTGCCAGAATGATGTTGGCAAATACTGGACCTTTGTTGAATTTGAAAATGCGTTTGCCCGTGGTGTGATCTTCTTCCAGCACCTCCGTGCCGATAATATCCGATGGCATTAAGTCCGGAGTAAACTGAATTCTGCGAAAGCGTAAATCAATTGCTTCGGAAAGCGAACGAATCATCAGCGTTTTGGCCAATCCGGGAACTCCCTCTAACAACGCATGACCGCCTGCCAAAAAAGTAATCAGCAATTGGTCGATGATTTCTTCTTGTCCGACAATCACCTTTTTGATTTCTTTTTTCAAGCCGTTGAGGCTGGCAATAATTTCTTCGACTGATTGTTGAGTGGATGTTGATTCTGAATTCATACTTAACTGGTTAACGCGTACATGATGATGTTCACACTAAATCGGGTGTTGTCAATTTTATAAAATCGTTTGTTGCGAAAGTCGTAATCCCATTCGCAGCCATAATCTTTGTTGCTGTAGAGCACGCCAATGCGGTTGTTGATTTCGATGGCTTTCAGATAGTCGTGCACAATGTCATCGCCCCAGCCATTCAACTCTTGTGCGGTGGTAGGTGGCCCTTCAAACTGAAAGAAAGATGAATAAATGGGATGCGTCTTTGGAATTTTCTTCAACGCGTTGGCTCCAAATATTCGATCCATCTGTGCTTCAAATGTTTTGGCAAACAGACCATCGATGTCGTGGTTGCAATCATCGACAAACACAAAGCCTCCGTTTTTGACATACTTCTCAAAATTCTCTTTTTCCTTAGCGGTGAATTCTACCAGCTTGTGGCCACTCAAGTAGCAGAAGGGGCACCGAAAGATGTCATCGCTGCTGAGTGAAACAATATTTTCGTTGGTGTCAATTTTGAGTGTGGTGTATTCGATGAGCGAGTTGAGCACATTCACCGGCATGCGCTGGTCTACATCCCAATCGCCTGATTCGTATTGCAAGCGGGTGAAAAAAAATCGGTTATCTGCGAGGCTCACTTTATCAACTCTATTTCAATATTTACAAAAGTCGACTTTTCAGTTCAACTAATCATTTATAATTGTTACGAACGGAGACTATTCAGGGTGAATAAAAAAAGAAAAGTCCCCGAAAACGAGTTTGGAGACTTTTCAATAAAAAGGATTTAATCAACTACACCGCATCCGACAAACTCGAGAACGTAAAGTCGCGAATTTTGAGTGGTGGCAATAAGTAGTTTACATTCGACTCCACACTGACGGTGCGCTCTACTTTACCTAGTTCTTCTAAGTTATTAAGCATGATCACCGGACTTTCATTGAAGCGGAAGTTTTTGATCGGATATTGAATTTTTCCATTCTCAATGTAGAAAGTACCATCACGGGTCAATCCGGTGAGCAACAAACTTTGCGGATCAACATCACGAATGTACCACAAGCGCGTAACGAGCACCCCTTTCTTCGTGCCTGCAATCAGTTCTTCCAATGACTTTGTGCCACCTTCCATGATAGCTCCATCCGGACCGGGAATAGCTTTCACTCCTTTTTTCTCTGCCCAGTAACGCGAGTAGCTCAGATTTTTTACCACTCCTTTTTCAATCCACGAAATTTTTTCTTGTGGTCGGCCATCGCCATTCCACGTGCTGGTTGGGAGTTCCGGATTCAACGGATCAGAATAAATATTCACCCGCTCGTCCAGCATTTTTTCTCCCAGCTTAGTGCCGCCTCCGGCTTTGCTCAGGAAACTTCTTCCTTCGTCAGCCTGGCGTGCATCCAATCCAAAGAAGATTCGCTCTAACAATACAGCGACTGCGGCCGGCTCTAAAATTACGGTGTACTTTCCGGGTTCGATGGCTTTCGCTTCCGCGGATCGCACCGCCTTTTCAGTCGCAATTTGGGTTGCCTTTTTGGTGTCGAGTTTGGTGATGTCGTTGTAACCGCGTGTGGCGTAGCCGGAGCCGCGTCCATCTTCGGTGCGAACGGTGATGGAGAAATTCGTGTTGGTGGAAGTGTTGTAAGCAAACAAACCTTTTGAATTCATCATAGCCGAATAGCCGGTGGTGTCTTCTAAAAATCCGGCCGCTACCGCTTTCGCATCTTTCGCTACTTGCAAACTAGCAGCTACTAAATCCGAACGAAGTTTGGGTGTGATGGCTGCCGTGGCCGGAACAAAGGTGATGGGCTCGGCATACGTTTGTGGTCCGAGTAGTGGCATGTATTCCGGATTTTCAGGTGCCAGTTGTGCCAACTCTTCCGAGCGCCTCACAACTTTTTCTAAAGAAGCATCGTCAAATTCGTTGATCGTGGCAACACCTGATTTTTTTCCGTAAGCAGAGGTGACTACCAATTGAGTTTGGCTCACTTTGCCGCTGGTGGAAACCGCATTGCGTGCATAGCGAATGTTGCCGCTGTCGGTTCCTCCTAAGTTCACTTCGCATTCATCTGCTTTCGAGTAGCTCAACACTTTTTTCAATAAAGCGTAGGCTTCGTCTTTTGTAAGTATGGGCATAATCTTAAATATTTCTTCCTGTATTGATTACATTAACTCCGTTGAAGCGCGTGGTGGATGAACCATGCGATACCGCACTGACTTGGCCGGGCTGTCCCTTGCCATCAAAGAATGAACCACCGAGGCGGTAGTCATTGCTATCCGCAATGGCGGTACAAGAGTTCCAAAACTCTTGTGTGTTGGATTGGTATGCTACATCTTTCAGCATCCCTACAATTTTTCCATTTTTAATTTCGTAGTACAATTGACCACCAAATTGAAAATTGTAGCGCTGCTGGTCGATGGAGAAAGAGCCATCACCAATAATGTAAATTCCTTTTTCTACATTTTTGATCATGTCATCGATGCTCTTTTTCTCTTTGCCCGGTTGCAAAGAAATGTTGGCCATGCGCTGAAACTGAATGCTGCTCCAGTTATCGGCATAGCAACAGCCTTGCGAAGCGTTTAATCCTAAAATGTGTGCCTGATCGCGGATCACTTGATAGTTAACTAAAATACCATCTTTAATGATATCCCACTGATCGCACTTCACACCTTCATCGTCATAGCCAACTGCACCCAGTGAACCCACTTGAGTTTTATCGGCAAAGATGTTCACCAGCTTACTACCGTAGTTGAATTTCTTCGATTCCCATTTATCGAGCGTAAGGAAACTGGTTCCTGCAAAGTTGGCTTCATAGCCCAGTACACGATCCAGCTCCGTAGGGTGCCCGGTGGATTCGTGAATAGTGAGCCACAAATGCGATGGATCTAAAATCAAATCGTATTTGCCGGCTTCAACTGATTTTGCTTTTAATTTTTCTCCTGCTTGTTGCCCAGCAAAGCGCGCATCCTCAATCATATCATAGCGACCTTTGTAAAGTGGAGTGATGCCTTGAATTTTATCTTGCGGCCGAGCATACAAATATTCGTAACCCATACCCATCGGTGAGCTGAGTGCATTGCGCGTTTCAAATTTGCCGGTGGCTTTGTCAATTTTGGTGATGAAGAACGTAGGCCAGATGCGATGAACATCCTGATCGATGTAAGAGCCATCGGAAGAAGCAAAATATTTTTGCTCATTCACCATAAACAAAATGGAGTTGATGTAATCAGCACCGGCTTTCATAGCGGCATCATTTACATTCAACAGCAAATCTACTTTCTCTTTGATAGGCACTTCGAATGAATTCTTTTCGATCGGAGCTTTCCAGCTCACTTCACCAAATCCTTTTTGTGGAGCGAGTCGCACCGGTTCAGAAAGTAGCCGCGAGTTTTCTTTGGCAATGGCTACAGCTTGTTCGGCTGCTTTTGCAATACTGTCTTTGTCGAGCTTGTCGGTAGCGGCAAACCCCCAACCACCATTGGCGACCACACGAACGCCCATGCCATACGATTCGGTGTTGACAATGTTCTGTACTTTGTCTTCGCGCGTTACCACAAATTGATTGAGGTAGCGACCGATGCGCACATCAGTGTAGGTCGCACCTTTGCCACGTGCAGCGTTCAAGGCTACATCAGCCATTTGTTTTTTCAGTGCGACATCCACTGTTTCCAGCGCGCGACTTGGATCGATGGGGTTGCCCATGAGCGGGATGCCCGGCAGCATAGTCGCTGCAGCACCAAGGCCCGACAGATAAATAAAATCTCTACGTTTCATGCGTTAGTTGTTAAGGGAAATAGGACTTGCTTAAGACGATGTTCATCATCGGAAAGTTGATACTAGTTAAAGGTTATTATATCAACGGTCAAGAATTTGTTCGTAATCGGACGGAGAAAAAGCAATTATTTTTTTAGCGATTGTATTCTGACAGCCAATGAAACTGCTTTTCGGCTAATTGAAAATGGCGCTTGCTTTTAACTAGCTTGATGCGATGATCTTCATTCCGAATTTTTCCTTGTAAGAAAATGGTGTCGTTGTTTAGTTGATAATTTATGGTAAACAGAAACGTGCTATCGCCCTGAACAGATCGTTTAAATAGATGAAGTGCTCCGGCCACCGTGTCGGCTCTGTAGTTGAAGTACCCTCTACGGTAGCGTTGTCGGAAAAGTGAATCCGTTGTATTCACACTACCCAATGTACCCTTTTCAAAAATCACATCTTTCCAAGTGAGTGTATCACTTGGAAGGGGTGATATCACCGTGCCGTTCCGCTCAAAAGAAATGACATCATAAACTCCGGACGAAATCGGTTTACTTTCCGCCACGATTTGATTCGATTGATAGTAGCTCCAGGAATCATAAAAGGGAAAAATAGCAATCAGAACAAATAGAATTGATTTTCCGACCAGTCGGGTAATACGCATCCATTTGGCGGTGATGCGCATTTTATAAAGAGGAGTGAAATCAGTTGCCTGGTTAAGTAGAAAGAATGAAGCGATGCGTTTGTAATCGTATGCCATCAGAAACAGGCAGTAGAAAAGTAGATGGAGTGAGAAAATTTTTACCGGAATGTCATACGCCAAATTCATCATGGCCACATTGGTAAATACGCCAGCAGCCATCATCACACCCAGAGTTACGGTTCTACGATTCAGTAACAACAATCCGGCAATGGTTTCCATTACACCACTAAAAATCTGATAGGGTGTGGAGTAGCCGATAAACATCCACGACAAACGCATAGGTAAATAATCCCCAAGTGGTGTTGCCAGTTGGCTCAAGTTTGGAAAGGGCATTTGAAGCGCAAAAATTTTAATGATGCCGTAACTCAAGCAATTGATCGCAATGAAATAACGAACCGCATTGCGCAACCAATAATCGGCAGCGGCATACTGACTGCGCTTACGATCGATCAACGACCAAAGCACACAACCGATTAATGCCAGCGATAGAAAAAGCCATACTTGTGTCCAGCCATACGAAGTGTCACCGCTTCCGTTGAGTGGCACTAGCACTTCTCGAACGTGAAAGACATTTTTATTGGCAAATTCTACCAGCCAATCCATACCAGCATAATAATAACGGGTGATGAAGGAAACTCCGGGTATTATATCAAACCAAGTCCAAGGGGCAATTTGTAGCAGCAGATAGATAAAGAAAAAGCGAAACACAATTTTTCGCCACCATGGCCATGGGGAAGAAGGAGGTAATTCGAAAAGCATAAGTGAGATGTTTTCTAAAACTAAAAAAAATCCCTGACTTATGGTCAGGGATCTTTATGTTCGTAGACTAAAGATCACCAAAGGAGGTTTTAGATATCTGCTATCTAAAAATAAACTCTATGTTCTATATCTTGGCAAATGCTTTTAAAATAAGCCCGAAGCACTCTCCATTATTCTAGCAATTCCACAGAATAGTTTTTACGGGATCCATTTTTTAAATTACTAAGGATGCAAAAGACCGACATTAAACTGATTCGCAAGAAATATGGCAATTTCTTTTGCGTCATTTGTAAATTTACCAATTTTGGAAAACGGATTACTTATTAACAATGGGCACCCTTGATTTTCTTCACCGACTAATTCTATGATCTCTGTTCGCGGTTACCGAGAATCCACTTCGATCAGAGCACAACTTACGTCATTTTTAGCTTAACAAGTCTTTATTGTATTTCTGAAAGATATTTTTCTTTGTATTCCACATATTTTTCAAAGCCCATGTTAACACCTCCACAAACGATCACTAACACTTTTTCTCCTTGCCTCAGTACATTGTGCTTGGAATACGACAACGCAGCACCACATGCGGGCTCAACTAATGTATGAAACTCGCGGAAAAAATCTTGACATCCCATAAAAGCGACTTTATCAGACATAATATAGGGTTCTACATCAAACTGTTTTGCGTAGTGTAGTGTTTGTGAAGCAACTTGTTTAGCGGCAAGGCTTGTAGCGATGGTACTGACTCCTTCCAATTTTACTATTTGATTTGCATTAAAACTTTTTGCAAAAGAAGCTGCGCCTTCAGTCTCCGCTGTCACAATTTTTACATTGCTCCATTTATTACGCAAAAGACCCTCAAATATTCCACTAAGCAAGCCACCTCCACCCACTGCCACCACGATCTTGTCGGGTTTGCTTATTTGCAAAGCACATTCATCTATGATTGTTGAATGTCCTTGCCATAATTGGGGATGATCAAAAGGCGGTATGTAAGGCAGCTTAAGTTCTTCCGAAAGATTGATAGCATACACATTTGCCTCATCCCAGTTTTCACCAAAAATTTCAACATTGGCACCGAATCGCTTTATCTTGTCGATCATGTACGTAGATGTTGTTTTAGGGACAACCAAATGCACACCAATGCTCATGTGATTTCCAACATATGCTAGCGAGTAGCCTGCATTTCCTCCGGATGATCCAATTACTTTTTTATGGCCTTTACTAGCTAGGTCTTTCATTAAAAAGTCCATTCCTCTTAGTTTAAATGATCCGGTAGGCTGGTAGCATTCCATTTTGTAGAAAACCTCCGCATTACATTGCTCACTTGCAACGTTTGATTTGAATATTGGCGTAGTGATATAGAGTGGTTTTAACATTTTTTTATCTTTTTTCCATTAGCTGAAATCCGTAAATTAAGGTTGTGTTTAATTTATAGTTGCAAGTAATATCAGTACAAATTGCCATGTATGCAAAATGTGCTGAATGCAAATTATTGTTTATGTATGATGTTTGTTTCAGTTGATGAAGAGTAAATTACTTATCGTTCGTTCACAAAATAGACTTTTTCAATCAGTCCGGTTTTTAGATTAAAGAAGTAGGTACCCACTCCAATCATGGGAGTTGGCCCCACACCCGAAATCGATTCGATCGCTACGCATTTGTTGCCAAGAATGGTGCGGCTCGTTACATGGCAGTGCAAATTGGGAAGCTGATTAAACATACCTCCCCATATTTCTCTGATTTGTTTACTGCCTTTGGCAATGGGAACAGTGGGATTCGAAATGTCGTAGATTTCTGCATCGGGAGCATAACGAGCAACAAACGCATCGATGTTTCGTGCATTGTACGCATTTACTTCTGCCTTAGCCAGTTCATCCACCGTTTTAGGAAGTAGGTCTGCAGGAATGTATCCGTATCCATTTAGATAAACGGTTTCAATTTTTTCCAAGGCTTTTAAAGATTGTAGAGGATTCTCATGTAACAAAATGAAGTTCGCTACTTTGCCCCGCTCAATGCTTCCGTATGCATTGGCCACACCAAAACTTTTTGCCACGTCAATAGTCGAAGCTTTTAGCACTTGCCAATTAGATAGGCCAGCTTGTTTCATCATTTCTATTTCACGCAAGTACGAAGCACCGTGTGCCACACCCGGATTGCCTGCATCGGTACCTGTGGCAATCGTAATTCCATAGTCAGCTACGCGTTTCAGATTTACCAACATAATGCTATCGCTTTTGGATGGGATGTTGAATTGCGCGCCAATAGCTTTGTAGTTAAATCCATTCAAGTCTTTGGGATCGAGGTGTTGAAGATCGAGTAAAGAACTTAATTGGGTAGGGTCTGACCACGCCAACTCATGTGACGTAAAATCAAACTGCTGCTTGATGATGCGATAGGCTTGCTGAGCCACTTGTAAAGTAGGGATGTAAACAATTTTCTTTACCTTTACTATTTTTAGAAAAGCATCATCAAGTATGACATCGTCTATACTATGAACCAACAAATCAGCTCCCAGACGAATAGCTTCTTTCGCTGTGGCTAACTCGGTGGCGTGTACTGCCACCTTCAAATTGTTTTTGTGCGCTTCGTCAATGGCGGCACCTACCTCAGCGCTAAACTGTTCTGCTTTTTGTCCCGGCAAAACCACAAACCATATCTTAATAAACGAAGGCTTGTATGGCAATTGCTTGCGCACGAGTGCCCTTGCTTCTTCTGCATTGTTTACTTTAATAATAGGAGGATCGGCTTTATCTAAGTTGAGTGGACCGTATGTTGAAATGAGCGGCCCCGTCACAATGGTATGTGGAGCTCTTATTTTTGGATTGATTGAATCTCGGATGGTAAAGTTAGAAAGCGGACCACCCACATCTACTACACTGGTGATACCATTGGCAATGTAGCGCTTCATGGTGATTGTATGATTGTCTTTGATCCATTGCTGATCTTTTTCATAGGGCACCACTTTTGTAAAGTCGAAGCCATCGGGGCGTGTGTAGAGGCCTCCACTATGAAAGAAATGAATGTGTGAATCCATCAGGCCTGGCAATACGAATTTTCCTTGTCCATCAACCACCACCGCATCGGCCGGAAGTATTGTTTTGTTGCCCGGTAAAACGGAAATGATTTTGCCTTCCTTCCAAACTACGGTTTGATTCTCCAACACTTTGCCCGTGTTTACATCTACCACCGATACATTTTTGATTGCTTTCGTTTGTGAAAATTCTTTTTTCTCATTTTCTAATTCATCGGGTGATTCTTTTTTGGTTGATGTGCCTTCCGTTTTAATTACCACATATTCAATACGTTTTCTAACTTCCCTATTCAGAAGAATGAGTTTATTTTTTGTAACGGAGATGATGCTATCTTTTCTTTCGCCACCTCCTGTTATTTGGGTGATCAAATCGTTGCCAACTCTTTTCCATGTGCCTGCTTGCTTACCTTGCGCAGTATTCAACTCGTAGACACCGTTTTCACCGAAGGTAAATTCGAGTGCTTTTATCAAATCAGCAACGGCATCTGGGTAGGCTTCCATTTGTTTGGCCTGATCTGGACTTACTTTCCTGATCCTTTGGAGAACCACTTCCGAAAATGCCGGAAGGGATTTTTCATCAATCTTCCACGTGTTGATCAACGGATTGGCTTGTCCAAATACAGCGGTCACGTTGGCTGTAAGGACAAATGCCAGAAATAAAGTAATTGTAAAGTGCTTCATAGTTTTAAAAATGATTTAGCTCAAAGAAACGGAGCAAGTTTTATTTAAGATGTAGGGAACATCCTTTTCATGATCAAACCCTTCATTTTAATGACGAACACTTCGAACACTTAAGTATAGAAATACAATCACGTCTATTGGATGATTACTTTTGTTGGATGATTACTTTTGTTACATGAATCGATTGATGATGCTGCATTTTAAAAAGGTGATAGGTCACCTCTTGGTTTGGTTGGCTTGGCTTTCCATACAAGTATATTTTTTGGTTCTCGCCAATCAGAAAATAGATGTAAAGACGATTTTTCAATTGGTCGGTCACTGCATTGAATTAGCTCTTCTGATTTACTTCAATTTGTATGTGCTGGTGCCACTTTTATTGGACAGGAAAAAATATGTCGTTTATACGCTGAGTGTACTTGGTAGTTTGTTGATCGTTTCTTTTGCCAGTATTCACGTGGATTTGGGAATTACCCAAAGCAAGGATTATTTATCGCATGTAGTGGGTGCTGGTTTTTACTTTTTGGTTGGAACATTTATTGGGTTGTTTCACCGGTCGGTGTCTCTGAATAAAAAACTTCGGGAGCAACAACTAATCGCTGAACTGGATTTACTAAAAGCCCAGGTGAACCCGCATTTCTTTTTTAATTCCCTGAACAGCATTTATTCGATTTCACTCGTAAATCCCGAAAAGACCAGTGCTGCCATCCTTCAGCTTTCGGAGCTGATGCATTATATGTTTAAAGTAACTCAACTGAACACCATTCCTCTGCAACAAGAACTAGAATACATTTCCCATTACATCCACTTGGAGAAGGAACGGTTTGGCGATAAATGCGATGCATCCATTGAAGTTACCGGTCCGATTGATGCCGTTCAGATTCCGCCTTTGCTCTTGTTGCCATTTGTTGAAAACGCTTTCAAACATGGCACTGAAGTAGCCACTGCTCATTCATTTGTTCGAATCGATATGGCAGTGCAGCAAAATGAGTTTTTCTTTCAAGTGTCCAATTCCATTGGCGACCAACTGCAGACCAAGCCCGGTTCTGGAACAGGCTTGAAGAATGTAAAAAAGAGATTAGATCTTCTTTTTAAAGATAAACACGATTTGCAATTGGTTTCCGAACATGCAGTTTACATCGCTACCTTGCGTTTGCAATTGAACTAACTCCGTTATGGTTGGCGCAAAATCTCCCTTACCTTTTCGCTGCGTAATTATTGATGACGAACCTCCGGCCATTGCCGTAATTACTAACTATATTAAACGAATGAGTGAGTTGCAGATGGCGGCAGCATTCAACAATGCCATGGCAGCGAAGAAGTATATCGAAGAGAATCAACCGGAGATAATCATTTCAGATATTAAGATGCCGGGCAAATCCGGAATTGATTTAGTCAAGGGTCTGGCATATCAGCCCTCGGTTATTTTTGCTTCGGCTTATGATCAGTTTGCCATCCATGGCTATGAACTGGGTGTGATTGATTTTTTACGAAAGCCGTTTTCGTTTCAGCGATTTAGTGATGCCATTCACAAAGTCATTCATCCAAAAGCTCCTTTGTTGCCTGAAGTGCCTAAAAAAGATCCGTTCATTTTTCTGAAGGCCGATCGCGTCATACATCGGGTAATGCTTTCACAGGTTTTCTACTTTCAGGCTTTTGGCAATTATTGCAAAGCATTTTTTACGGATGGTAGTGTGCGCGTATATAATTCTAAAATCTCTTCGGTAGAAGAACTGGTAAAGCCGCATGGATTTTTGCGCGTTCATAAATCTTTTGTTATTTCAACTGCCAACATACAATCCATTTCAATCCAAATGATTATGATTAATCGCACTCAGCTACCTATTGGTGAGAGTTACAAAAAAATGGTAGTGAGTTATTTCAAATCAACCTCTGATATTGGGCTTTTCTGAATATTAACTCCAAAAAAAAATCCCTGACGTGTGGTCAGGGATTTCTGTGATTGGAATAAACCTATTTACCCAACCAAGCGTTTCTAATTTTTTGTTGTGCAGCACTTGCGCTAGCCAACGGCTCAATTGAAATATACGATTGCACTTCTTCCCGAATATCAGCTTCCAGCGCAACTTCTTTCTCTTCGCCATTGGCATCCTTACGTTGAACAACAAACTTTACTGTGTCGCCTAATTTTGCAGTAGAAGAATATTTGGCAAAACATGCTTGATACGTTTCAAGTGTAAATGGTTCGCCATTCATAGAGACAAATACATCGCCCTTTTGAAACCCTACTCGCTTGCCCAGATTGGTCGCCCCACTCATATCAGCAATGATCAAATGTTTTCTGTCGGGGGCAAGCCCTGCACCAAAGGCCATACTAATTTCTACTGATTGGCGTGTTGCGTCTGGGTTGTAACTAATGCCCAGTGCATCAAAAGTCTCCTTCAAAGGAAGTGGCTTGCCGGCTTCAACATAGTCTTTAAAGAAGGTGCGTATCTCTGGAAACGTCATGGAAGCAATCTGATCAAACAACACTTCGTCTTTAAATGATTTTTTCATCCCATATTTTTTTCCGAGACGAGCCATCACTTCGCGCAGCCCATATTTTCCGTTGGAGAGTGTGAGTAGTTTTACATCCAAACACAAACCAATAAGTGCTCCCTTTTGATACACATTTTGGTATTGCTCTTTTTGTTTGTCCAATGCCTCGCTTGATAAAACCGTGAAGGCTAGCGTGTCATTGAAGTACTTTTTGGAAACCCCAATCTTTTCCGTCTGTCTCTTTAAATATTCTTCGAGCGAAATAGCACCGGAGCGAAGTTGCGAATGGTGAGCAGCATATTCAGTCACGCCTTCATACAACCACAAGTGTTTCGACATTTTGGCATCGATGAAATCGAAATTGCCAATTTCTTCGCTGTGGATGGTGAGTGGCGTGATGATGTGCAAAAACTCATGCGAAGCAATGTCTCTGAACTGACTCGACAATTCTTCTGGTGAAAAGCTATCCGGCATAAAGGTTAGGCACGATTGTGTGTGCTCCAATGCTCCGTAACGTGTTAAGTTCTTTTTGTTCGACAAGTAAACTAAAAATGCATATTTCTTTACCGGAAGTTTTCCTCCGAGGTATTTCGCATGACCTTCCAATATTGGGCGTACATCGTTTACCAACGATATGGCAGAACTTTTGCCGCTTGCCGAAAAGACAGAAACCAGAACCGAAGCATTGGCTACTTTAATCCACGCAGTATCAGGTTTTGCATATAGAATAGGGGCGTCTGCTAATGTGTGATAGCTATCGGTTTCAAATAGATCTACATTTGGTGTATTGCTCTTTTGTGGTTCGAGTGAGGTAGAACCATAAAAACCTTCGGCATGTTTAATTTGTACCTGATACGGCTTCTTTTCATTTCCTTGCAGGTAGCCAATTATCCCGAATGTATTCAACACAAAGGCGGTGTCTTTTTCAAAGCTTGTTCCACCCGGTTCAAATACATCTTCTTTGATTTGTGGTGTATCCCACGTGTCATCTACATCATAGGTAACTTTGTAAAGTTTCTTTGCATCGCTGATGGTCCAGGTATTGGCATCAGGATGTGTGGTTGATAGCGCGTTGCCCGCTTGATCAAAGGCCTTGAAGTCCGAAATGAAAGAACCAAAGTTACTGATGGAGTACGTGCCAGGCACAATTTTAGGAACATGAAAATTGATTTGGTCAATTTTCATTTTTGGGGTATAGATCTCCACCGAAAGCTTATCAGCAGAAGATTTGGTAAGATCAATGGATACCTTGTAACTATTTTGAGCAATCAGCAATTGTGGGATTAGAAAGAATGCGATTGTAATTGTCTTGAGAATTTTCATTGGGAAAAAGTTAAACTTATTTTTAGACGTTTGATTTGATGCGAACGAGATCGATAGCGAATTGTTTCAGCGAAGAAATAACTTAATGGAACGATTATTTGCTCTGGCAGTCTTCATTTTTGCATCTTGGATGGCAAAAGTCTTTTGCAATAAAACACCTGCACATAAACCGACTACAAATGCCATTAAGGTTAATTTCATAGCTATATTTATTAAACCGTTATGCTAGTTGCAAAATTGATCTAAAACCATGGCTCATAAATACACCAGTGCATAGAATGAGGTAGGAATGAAGAGTCCATAGCGAATTTAGAATAGAGATTCTTACAACACTTATTTTCTTCGCTTGTGTTATTTAGATCAAATAATTCTCTGGTTGTGTTTTACTTTACAGGCAAATGATTGTAAGTCAAAATAAACTATACTGGATTCTTACCCTTTCGGGATGGCTGGGCATGTTGTCTATCGAGATTTTGAATTATACTTTTTTTATTGTAGGCCACTTTGAGTGGGGTTTTGTTTGGACGTTTGGTTATTATGCCTTTTTGGGAATAAGCCTCATGCATATCTTTCGATTTTTCGTAAAACGCTCAACCGTTTTTGATTGGAGACCGCGTGAAATTTGGTTGTTTGCGGTGCTTTCAACAATCATCATTTCCGTGATCATTAATTTACTCTCTACTATTCCCTATTTGTTTAAAGAATCCGAAAATATTTCGTCTATCTATTCATTCATTGCACTTTTTGGAGGCACGCTGAATAGCATGCGTTATATTGGTGTGTGGATTATTATCTATTTTTTATATCAGATTTTAGAAAGATCACGAAAGCTAAAGGAGGCTAAATTAGAATCAGATGGCATTGCGCGACTGATGGAATTGGAGTTACTAAAATCACAACTCAATCCGCACTTTTTATTCAATGCACTCAATTCCATTAAAGCGCTGGTGTCCATCGATCAGGAAAAGTGCAAGGATGCGATTGTAAAATTAAGTGAGCTGTTACGCTTTACACTTCAAAGTGGCAACCAAACACTCATTCCGCTTTCAGACGAAATGCAAGAAGTGAAGAAGTATCTAAGTCTGGAGCAAATCAGGTTTGGTGAGCGTTTTCAATTTGAGTTTCAAATGGACGAGCAAGCCGCCTATCAAATGGTGCCACCCAGCATGGTGCTTACGCTTGCAGAAAATGCCATTAAACACGGCATTACAAAAACACCCGGTTTTTCGCAATTGCGTCTAACAGCTTCGTATACGAATGACACGCTCCAAATTGTTATGATCAATCCTGGGTGTTTAGAAAAAGGGGAAGGAATGGGACTGGGGTTGGTAAATATCGAGAAGAGATTGGCACACATCTTTCCAGATCATGCACAATTTTCCATCCAACAAATGGGGGCAGAAGTGAAAGCAACTATTATCATACAAAAATGATCAAGACTATTTTAATTGATGACGAGCCGCTGGCGATTACGGAATTACAATCCATGCTAAGCCCATACCCCGAAATTGATATCATTTCCGTAAGCAACGATGCACAAGACGGTATTCAAAAGATACAGCAGTTCAATCCGCAGCTACTTTTCTTGGATATTAATATGCCGGGCAAGAATGGTTTTGATTTGCTGAGCGAATTGAGCAATGCGCCCGAGGTAATCTTTGTTACAGCCTACGATCAGTTTGCCATCAAAGCGTTTGAAGTAAATGCATTGGATTACATCCTGAAGCCCGTGAATCCGGAGCGATTAAAAGAGGCGGTGACAAAAGTAATCCGAAAATTAACACAAGCCGAAGGCGAAAAAGCACTCGACATCAATAAACGAATTTTCATTAAAGATGGTGAACAATGTTTTTTTGTGCCTATTCACCAGATTTTTTACATCGAGAGTGTTGGCAATTATGTTCGGTTGCATTTTCGGGATAAGAAAGCTATGCTACATCGTTCACTCAACTACTTGGAAGAAAAATTGCCGGACGAGCATTTCTTTCGTACCAGCCGACAGGAAATGATCAATGTAAATTTCATTAAGAACATCGTGCCCTATTTTAGCAACACACTTCAGGTGGAAATGGAAACCGGAATCAAAATCGATTTGAGCCAACGCCAAAGTGTAAAGTTTAAAGAGAAGATGGGAATTTGACTTTACGCCATTTTGCAAATCAGCTAGGTTCGCCCATCTATCATTATTCCTCTACCATTATTTACTTTACCATCCCCCGCCAAGCGTTCGATAGAGATCAATCACTGAGTAGAACTGCTCTTTTCTGGTTTCAGCTAATTGCAGTTCTGCTTCCAGTACATTTTTTTGAGCCATGATTACTTCGAGGTAAGAGGCCAATCCAGCCAGGTACAAATCATTAGATGTAGAAACAGCCTCGCGCAAGATATTTACTTCCTGTTGTTTAAAGGTAGCAGCCGAGCGCATGTTTTCGATTCGCTGCAATCCGGTTACTGTCTCCTGATATCCGTTGATAACGAGCTTCTGATATTCATAAAACAAACTCAGTTGTTCAGCCGAAACTTGTTTGTAGTTACCACGGATGAGATGCCGATTGAAGAGCGGAGAGGTGAGTCCTCCAAAAACAGAATAGGCAACGGCACCCGGAGTGGAGAAAAGTTTTTCTGAACGAAATGACTGTAACCCTAAAGAAGAAGAAATTACAAATGACGGCAGAAATGCTGCGCGTGCAGCATCTACATCAAATTTGGCTGCGCGTAAATTTAATTCTGCTTGTGCGATATCAGGTCTACGTGACAACAATTCAGAAGGCACCCCCGCGTGCATATCCACTGGGAGCGGTTGCTCCAGAATAGGATTTCCTCTTTCCACCAGCTGCGGATAGCGGCCTAACAAAAAATTTAGTTTGTTTTCATTCTGAACGACCAACTGCCTCTTTTGTGCTTCCAGACTTTTTGTGTTGAGAAGTTGAGCGGTAAATTGTTTCACTGCCAATTCCGTTGCACGACCCGCCTCTTTTTGAACGCTTACCAAATCAACAGCCGTTTGTTGCAGCGCACTATTCTCCCGAATGATTTTTAATTCATTATCCAATGCAATCAAGTCGTAATATGTTTTGGCTATTTCAGCGATCAGGCTGGTAACAATCAGCTGTCGTCCTTTTTCAGTAGCGAGATACTTTAATGCGGCTGACTTTTTTTGGTTTTGCAATTTTCCCCAGGCAAATACTTCCCAACTACTTTGTAAGCCCACGGAATAATCTGGCAAGTGTTCGGGCACTTTTTTATCACCAGGCAAGTTGGTAGAGAAGTTGGTATCAAAGTTGCCTATCCCATCCATGGTGTACTCCCCAAATTTCCGTTGTCCTGCAGCCGCATTAATTCCTACGGAAGGAAGGAGCATTCCTTTTGAAATTCTCAAAGAAACTCTGGATTGTTCTATTCGCTGCAGTGCTACCTTCAGATCCAAATTGTTCGCAATACCTTCCTCCATAAATTTCAACAGATACGGATCGTCAAAAAACTTTTTCCAAGGAATTTCTCCACTGCTCTTGGTGGTGTCGTTGGCCTTCACAAAAGAGGACGGCAATGGAGTGGCATCGGGTGTCTTTACCGGAGGAGCTAACCTGCAACCTATTAAAAACCCACCGCTCAGCAGCGTGATTATGAATTTATAGCGTAGTCGATACATGACTATTAATTTAAATGACTAGTTATTTTTTCAGCGTTTTTCGAATTGGTCTTTTTGGTCAGTTCACTGAACAGCACATATAATCCGGGAACAACCAACAGACCGAAAATGGTACCGATCAGCATGCCTCCGGCAGCGGCAGTACCAATGGAGCGATTGCCCATAGCACCGGCACCGGAAGCAATACATAAAGGAATCAGTCCGGCAATAAAGGCAAACGAAGTCATCAAAATGGGGCGAAGGCGTGACCGAGCTCCCTCCATGGCAGCATCCAATGATGTACGCCCTTCTTCGCGTTCGTGTTCGTTGGCTACCTCCACAATTAGAATTGCATTTTTCCCCAGCAAACCAATCAGCATAACCAGTGCTACTTGGGCATAGATGTTATTCTGAAGCCCCACCAATTGCAAAAACAGAAATGCGCCAAACACACCAGCTGGAAGCGAAAGGATAACCGGCAACGGCAATAGAAAACTTTCGTATTGTGCCGACAACAGCAGGTAGACAAAAACCAAACAGATTATAAAAATGTAAATGGCCTGATTGCCCGATAACACTTCTTCGCGCGTCATGCCCGACCACTCAATGGAGAAGCCGCGTGGCAGTGCTTGCTGCGCTACTTCTTCGATCGCTGCAATGGCATCTCCACTACTATAGCCGGCAGCTGCATCACCATTAATGAGAGCAGCGGTGAACATATTGTAGCGGGTAAGTTGTTCCGGTCCGTAGACACGCTCAAGTCGGGTAAACGCGGAGTAGGGAACCATTTCTCCTTTGTCGCTTTTGACAAGTAATTTTAACAGATCCTCCGGGTGCGCACGAAAAGACGGATCGGCTTGCACCATTACTTTATACATTTGACCGAAACGCAAAAAATTAGATGTATAGTAGCTACCGATAAATACTTGCAGGTTATTCATTGCATTATCAATCGTCACTCCTTTTTGTGCAGCAATGTCTTGATCGATGTGAATGAGATATTGCGGAAAAGTGGCATTAAATCCGGTGAAAGCATCCGCAATCTCCGGACGTTTTTTTAATGCTTCAATGAACTGATTGGCCACGTTGGCCGTGTTCTGCAAATTGCCTTGGCCGGTTCGATCCAGCAACCGCAATTCAAAACCACTGGCGTTACCAAACCCGGGCACTGTGGGAGGCGGAAAAAATTGAATGGATGCGTCCTTAATATGTTTGGTCTTTTCTTCCAGCAAGGGAATAATTTCATTCACTGAAAGAGATCGTTCATCCCAAGGCTTTAAGTTAATCATCCCCATTCCATAGGATGATCCAGCGCCTTCGGTAATGAGACTAAAACCGGAAAGAGTTGATACCGATTCAACAAATTCCATACCTGCAGTAGCTTTTTGTATCTTATCCATCACTTCTTCGGTGCGCTCTACAGTTGCCCCGGCAGGTGTGGTTACGTTCGCATAAATCATTCCCTGATCTTCGGAAGGAATAAAGCCGCTTGGCAAAATGCTACTGATGCCCCATGTAGCAATCACGAATCCAATGAACATACTATAGGTTATCACTCTTCGAGCGGCTACTTTACTAATGAACAGTTGATACCGATTGGACAGAGAATTAAACCAGTTATTAAAACCATCAAAGAATCTTTGCAGCCATGAATGGCTATGGGTTCCATCGTGTGCTTTTAGAAGAATGGCACAAAGTGCCGGAGTAAGAGTAACCGCATTAATACCGGAGATCACAATCGCTATGGCGAGTGTCAATGAAAATTGTCGATAGAAAACACCCACCGGGCCTGACATAAAAGCAACGGGCACAAATACAGCCGACATTACCAACGTAATTGCAATCAATGCTCCGCTTATTTCATTCATGGCGGAGATAGTTGCCTGCAAAGGGGTAAGGCCAATTCCCAATTTAACGTGTACCGCTTCCACCACCACAATGGCATTGTCTACTACAATACCAATAGCCAATACCAAGGCAAACAACGTCAATAAGTTGATGGAGAACCCTAACATTTGCATGAAGAAGAATGTGCCTATCAATGATACCGGCACAGCCAATGCAGGAATAAGTGTCGATCGCCAATCTTGCAGAAAAACAAAAACAACAATAGAAACCAGAATAAATGCTTCAATCAATGTGCGCAAAACTTCGGCAATGGAAGCATCAAGAAAGCGCGACACATCATACCCAATGGTATAGCTCATGCCGGGAGGGAAGGTAATTTTTTCCAACACCTCCATTCGTTTTTTTACATTTTCGATTACCTCTTTCGCATTCGAGCCGGGGCGTTGTTTCAGCATGATGGCAGCCGATGGGCGTCCGTTTTCTTTGGAGAGCACCCCATAATTTCTAGAGCCAAACTCAATGTCGGCAATGTCTTTTAGCTTGAGCAACGAGCCATCTTCATTTGCGCGCAACACAATGTTTTCATATTGTTTCGGTTCGAAAAATTTTCCGGTGTAGCGAAGCACGTACTGTAACATCTGAGGATCTTTATCTGAGCTTTCGCCTGTTTTTCCGGGTGCGGCTTCTACGTTTTGGTTTCGAATCGATTGTACCACCTCATCGGTTGATACTTCGTAGGCTGCCATCCGATCCGGCTTTAACCATACCCGCATGGAATACTCGCGGGCCCCCATGATCATGGCATAGCCTACACCATCAATGCGCTTCAATTCGGGAAGAATGTTGATGTCGGCAAAATTGTAAATGAATTTTTCATCGGCTGTAGAGTCGGTGCTGAGGATATTCAAATACAGCAACATACTGTTTACTTCCTTTTCTACCCCCACACCGGCTTTGATTACTTCTTCCGGTAATTCATCCAATACAGTGGAAACACGATTTTGCACGTTTACAGCTGCAATGTCCGGGTTCACGCCTACATTAAAATAAACAGAGATAATACTGGTTCCGTCATTTCCGGAAACGGACGTCATATACGTCATGCCTGGCACACCATTGATGGCGCGCTCCAGTGTAGTTACCACAGCTTTCGATGCTACTTCTGCGTTGGCACCCGTGTAGTTGGTGGTTACCGACACTGCCGGTGGAACAATGTCGGGAAATTGAGTAACGGGTAATTCGATCAGTGCGAGTGCTCCCAATAAGGTAATGATGAGCGAAATCACCAATGACAACACCGGACGTTGTATAAATCTATTAAACATGTTTTCTAACCTGGTTAAGTTTGATTGAAAGGGAGTGAGCGATTAATGCAGTTGCTTTAACAAACTATCCATTGGTACCAATACTGGTTTTACGCGCGTGCCCTCTTGAACATTTTGAATGCCCTCATAGATTATGTTGTCGCCTTCACTTAAGCCGGACTGCACAATGTAAAAATGAGCAAACCGCATTTTGGGCACAAAGCTTTTCATGCGCACGATTTGATTGGCGTCCACTATATAGACGTAGGTTTTATCTTGTATTTCGAAAGTAGCTTTTTGCGGAACCAGCAATGCGTTTTTCAAATCACTGGCTAATCTCACTTTTCCGCTTGAGCCATGTTTTAACAAGAGATCGTTGTTGGGAAAGCGAGCACGAAATGCAATCGTGCCGGTGGTGGCATCAAACTGCCCTTCCATGGTTTCGATGAAGCCGGTATAGCGATGGTCGGTTCCGTCTGATAGCTCGAGCTTCACTTCATCACCTTTCAGTTCATCTCCTTTGCTATTTTTGAATTCGAGATATTCATTTTCTGACACCTTAAAATAAGCATACATCAGGTGCGTATCCGATACGGTTGTCAACAAACTGCCCTCGTTGATCAAACTGCCTATTTTGAAAGGAATACGGTCAATCATCCCATCAAATGGTGAGCGAATGTTGGTATGCGATAATCGAATAGACGCATTCGAGGCGGCCGATTGAGCTTCCTCAATACGCGCATTGGCAGCATCGTACTTTGCTTTTGCCAGCCGAAGTTCAGTTTCAGAAACCACTTTTTTATCGACCAATATTTTTACACGCTCCATTTCCAATTGAATGGCAGCGGCTTCAGCTTTGGCGCTGTGCAAATTAGCATTGGCTTGTGCCAATGCGGCCTGGTACTCTTCGTCATTGATGCGAAACAAAAGCTGTCCCTTTTTTACAGTTTGCCCTTCATCTACATAAATCTGATCGAGATAGCCCTGAACGCGAGCGCGAATCTCAACGTTCCGAAAGGCATGAATATCGCTTACATATTCTTTAAACAATGTCGTGTCCTTACGGATGATGCGCGTTACCGGAAACTCTTCCGAGCTATCCTCTTGGTTGGTAGAGGAAGAGCAACTACTTAAAAAGTAAGCAAATGAAAATAGGAAGGCCAATGCCTTTAAATGCGAAGTCATGTTGGGAGATAATTAATGAAAAAAAAACAGAATGCCTTAAGTGGGGTGACTACCCGATCAGCTTAGGCGGGGGTGTATTTTTTTTCAGCGAAGGTGCTTTTGGGTACTCAAACGATATCCTTTCATGATCAAGGTTAACATATTGTTTGGGTAAGAAGGCAGGGTAATACGTGGAGATGAAATCGATTTTCACTACACTATCATCTTGCAAATCTGCGAAGTCGGTGCTGGAATTCGAAGAGTTGAAGGCCCACTCTAAAAGCAATGACAAGAAAGTGGATGCGGGTTTATTTACGGATTGAATGGCCATATCTTTTGACTCTCTGTCATCTGATAAAGTAACTGTAGGCAATACTAATGTATGGCTTGCAGTGATAATCCAAAAGGAGAGAATGAAGCACCGGAAGGGCAAATTTCTTTTGATTCGAAGCCGGTGGATGATATTACACATTATCTGTAATTATCCTGTAAAGTTATCAAAAACACACGCGCCTGAAAATAAATTTACGTTACCGTTTGCAACTGCTGACAAGCGGCTTTGTGTTGGCTGTTTGTGGGAAATGCTTGTGGAGGCAGTCAAAAAAAGCGCTCAATCGCATAGAGCGGAATATTCGTCATCCAACTTTCCTGACGGTACATATTCATGGAAGTTCGAATTACTGTAGCTGGACTATATTTTTCAGCGTATGCCTTTAGGCTTTTCGACTTCAGATTCTCTTCAGCCTTTACTTCAATCGGAATAATTTCATTTCGTGCCTGTAGTAAGAAGTCTACTTCGGCTGTGGCATTTTCAACAGTCCAATAAAATAATGTGTGTTCTATGATTAATTGCTGGCACACAAACTGTTCGGTGGCGGCTCCCTTGTACTCAGTTAGGATCGTATTTTTTTCCAACAACACATGTGGATCTACATTTGCCATGGCATGAAGCAACCCCACATCTACAAAGTAAAGCTTAAAGGCATCAGCCTCTTCATACGATGCTAGGGGAAGTGTCGGTTTTGTGATGCGATTGACTTTAATCACGAGTCCGGCATCGCTTAACCATTGAATAGCCGTTTCAAAATCTTTTGCCCGCGCACCTTTTTTGATTTGCCCGTAAATAAATTTCTTGTTTTCTTTTGCCAGTTGACTGATGATCGAGTGCCATACCAATCGGATTCTCGGAACAATTTGATTAGGCGCATATTTTGCAAAATCATTTTCATACCCCAACAACAACTGCTGCTGCAAACTTCGTACTCGTTGCAAATTTTTGTTTTCCAGATAAGAGGCTACCACTTCCGGCATACCGCCAATAAAATAGTAAAGCCGCAGGTGTTCAATCAATGTCGCATGAAATGACTGAATTACATCCCACTGGCGATTTTTCAATTGTTGAGTCAAACTTTCCTGCCCCATGTTTTCGAGGAACTCTAAAAAACTCAACGGATGCAATTGCAGAAAATCAACCTTGCCCACAGGGAATGAAGTATTCTTTTGAATAGAAACACCGAGCAAAGACCCTGCAGCGATAACAAAATATTCCGGGGCTTGCTCATAAAAATACTTGAGTGCTGTTAGCCCTTTTTCCGCCTCCTGAATCTCATCAAAAATGAGGAGCGTATCAGACGGTGAAATGGTTTGCCGGCTTTCAATTTCAATGACTGAAATGATCCGTTGAATATTGAAGTCGGAAGCAAACAATTGTTGTAAGCGTTCGCTGCTTTCGAAGTTTAAATAAACAGTTTGTTTGAACTCCGTTTTGCCAAATTCATTCATGAGCCAGGTTTTTCCTACCTGCCGCGCGCCTTGTAAAATCAGCGGTTTTCGGGTAGCCGATGTCTTCCAGCTTATAAGTTCATTGTATAGGTGACGTTTCATGCCAAAACAGCCATTTTGACGCAAAATACACTTTTTCGAACGAAAAAGTGTTTGTATTCACACTTATTCAAACGAAAAAGTGTAATGAATCACACTTTTATGAAGGAAAATAAAAAATCCCCAGCGTTTCGACCGGGGACTTCTTAAATACAAAACAACAAAAACAATTATACTGCGTCAGATAAACTAGAGAAGGTAAAGTCGCGAATTTTCACAGCCGGTATCAACGAACTGCCACCGCCACCGGGGCCGCCACCACTGGCCACACGCATTTGCTTGCCCAGTGTTTCTAAATTATTCAGCATGATGATCGGGCTTTCATTGAAGCGGAAGTTTTTGATCGGATGCTTGATCTTTCCATTCTCGATGTAAAAAGTACCATCGCGGGTTAAACCGGTATACAATAATGTTTGTGGATCCACGGCACGAATGTACCAGAAGCGCGTCACGAGCACTCCGCGCTTCGTATCCTTAATCATATCTTCAATGGAAGCGGTTCCGCCCTCCATAATTCGGTTGCCCGGAAAAGGTGTTGGCTCTGCATTTTTTTGCGAAGCCCAATAGCGATCGTAGATCATGTTAGCCACAGTGCCATTCTTAATTAAATCCATGCGCTTCCGTGCTAAACCATTGCCAGCCCAGTTCCCAGTAGGTACTTCTTCGTGCCACGGGTCGGTGTAAATGTTCACACGCTCATCTACAATTTTTTCGCCCAGCTTGGTGCCGCCACCTTTCTTCGATAAAAAGCTTCTGCCTTCATCAGCCTGACGTGCATTCATGGCAAACAGCATCAAGCCTAATAAATCGGCTGCTGCATTCGGTTCGAGAATCACGGTATACTTGCCGGGCTCAATTGCTTTGGCGTTGCGTGATTGCAGTGCTTTTTCCATCGCAATAGCAGAGGCTTCGGCTGTGTTGAGTTTGCTTACATCGTTGAAGTTTCTGGCCACCCATCCTGAGCCAGTACCATCGTTGGTCCGCATGGTTACGGTGAAGTCTACACCCGTTCCTTTATTGTAAGCGAAAGCGCCTTTGCTATTCATCAATGAACCAAAGCCGCGATTATCTTCCAGGAAGCCCGCTGCGGTGATGTCTTTTTTCGAGGCCGGTAAAATACTGTCGGCTGCCGCTTGGGCGCGATAGTCGGGTGTGATTTTAGCGGTTGATTCAATAAACGTTTTAGGTTCCGCACCATACGTTTGTTGTGCGAGCGGTTCCATGAACTCCGGATTTTCAGGAGCCAGTTTCGCCAACTCTTCCGAGCGCCTTACTACTTTTTCCAGCGAGGCATCATCAAACTCGTTGATGGAGGCATTGCCTACTTTTTTTCCGAAGTAGGACTGCACATTCAAACTCACGTTGCTGTCTTCGCCCGAGGTAGACACGCTGTTGCGCGCGTAGCGAATGTTGCCACCGTCATTGCCATTCAGGTTGGCCTCGATGCCATCTGCTTTCGAAAAGCTGATGACTTTCTCGAGTATTTTTTTGGTTTCTTCTTTCGATAATATGGCCATATTTATTTCTGATTTGCGATTAAGATTTGCGATTTAAGATTTATGAATTTTGATTTATGATTTTATTGCCTATTGAATTTTGCTTATTGCCTATTGAACTTTGCCTATTGAGTTTAAATAGTTCTTCCGGTATTGATCACATTCACACCATTGAAGCGTGCTGTTGCCGATCCGTGCGACACTGCATTCGATTGACTAGGCTGCCCTTTCCCGTCATTGAACGCACCATTCATCCGGTAGTCGCGCTCATCACAAATTTGTGAACATGAATTCCAGAACTCTTGCGTGTTGGCTTGGTACGCCACATCTTTCAGCATGCCTTCGATTTTTCCGTTTTTAATTTCGAAGAAGAGCACACCACCAAATTGGAAATTGTAGCGCTGCTGATCGATGGAGAAAGATCCGTCTTTCACAATGTAAATTCCTTTTTCAATGCCGCTCACCATCTGATCAGGTGTGAGTGGTTGCTTGCCGGGTTGCAACGACACGTTGGCCATGCGCTGAAACTGCACATCGCTCCAGCTTTGTGAGTAGCAGCAGCCATGCGATTCTTTTTGATCGATGATGTTTACCTGATCGCGTATGGCTTGGTAATTTACTAGCACACCATCCTTAATCAAATCCCACGACTTGCATTTGACACCTTCATCATCGTAGCCTACGTTGCCGAGCGAACCGATTTGAGTTTTATCGGCAACAATATTTACAATCTCACTTCCGAACTTAAAGTTTTTAGTTTTCCATTTATCCAAGGTCAGGAAGCTGGTTCCCGCAAAGTTAGCTTCGTAACCAAGCACGCGATCCAGTTCGGTAGGGTGGCCTACACTTTCGTGAATGGTTAACCACAAGTGCGATGGCTCTAACATTAAATCATATTTGCCCGGCTCCACCGATTTGGCTGCAATCATTTGCTTTGCCTGCTCTGCAGCCATCGTGGCATCTTCAATCATGTCATACGACTTGTTGTAAAGAATAATGCCGCCTGGTCCTGCAATTTTATCTTCTGATTTTCCATCCAGATATTCATATCCCATTCCCACCGGTGCGCTGAACGCTGCACGTGTTTTAAAAGATCCCGATTGGCGATCGACCATCGAAACTTGGAAGTTGGGCCATGTGCGGTGAATGTCCTGATCGATATATGAACCTTCGCTCGATGCAAAATATTTTTGTTCGTTTACCAAAAACATAATGCTGTTCACAAAGCTGGCGCCTTTCTCCAACGCTTTTGCATTCGCAGCTAAGAGCAGATCTACTTTCTCTTTCACAGGAACTTCAAAGCCATTTTTTACGATCGGTGTTTTCCAACTCACTTCTCCGTAGGAAGGAGTGGTGGCCAACTTCACCGGCTCTTTTTGAAATTTTGAATTTGCTTTCGCGATAGCAACGGCACGCTCCGTTGTTTTTTTGATGCCGTCCGGAGTTACGTTGTTGCTCGCGGCAAATCCCCACGTGCCATTGGCAATCACGCGTATGCCCACACCAAACGACTCGGTATTGGTTACACCTTGCACTTTGCGTTCACGCGTGGTTACGAATTGGTTTAAGTACCGACCAATGCGCACATCGGTGTAAGTGGCGCCTAATCCCTTCGCTGTGTTAAGCGCTACATCAGCCAGTTGTTTTTTCTGCGCAGTGTCCAGCAGGGGCGTAAGCATGTGGGCAATGTCCACATCGTGAGCAAAGCTCGAGAACGGAAGTGCCAGCGCACCCGCACTCATGCCCGCCAATTGAATAAAATCTCGTCTCTTCATATTTTAGTCTTTTAAGTCTAGATAGTTCTTCCCGTATTAATCACATTCACTCCATTGAAACGGGCAGTAGAACTTCCATGCGATACAGCACTCACTTGCGAGGGCTGACCTTTTCCATCGAAGAAAGAACCAAACATTCGGTAATCGCGCTCATCACAAATTTTCACGCAGCTATTCCAAAATTCTTGTGTGTTGGATTGATACGCCACATCGTTGAGCATGCCTGCGATTTGTCCGTTTTTGATTTCGTAAAACACAGTGCCACCAAATTGAAAATTATAGCGTTGCTGATCAATCGAGTACGAACCACGACCCGCAATGTAAATGCCCTTCTCGACATCTTTAATCATCTGATCGATGGAGTATGGATCTTTACCCGGAGCGAGCGATACATTGGGCATGCGCTGAAACTGCACATCGCTCCAGCTTTGTGAGTAGCAACACCCGTGCGACTCGGTTTGTCCGAGCATGTGTACCTGATCGCGTATAGCTTGGAAGTTGACGAGGATACCGTCTTTAATTAAATCCCAGCGCTTGCATTGCACGCCTTCGTCATCATAACCTACCGCACCGAGTGAGCCGGGTTGTATTTTATCTGCGAAAATGGTGACTTGCTTACTACCATAATTAAATGTGCCCGACTTCAGTTTTTCGATGCTGGCGAAACTGGTGCCTGCATAGTTGGCCTCATAACCCAAAATGCGATCTAACTCAAGCGGGTGGCCTACACTTTCGTGGATGGTTAGGCCTAAGTGATTGGGCTCGAGTACAAGATCATATTTACCGGGTTCAACTGATTTTGCCGAAATCATTTCCTTCGCCTGGCGCGCAGCCGTGGTGGCATCTTCGATCATGTCGTAGCTGTTGCGATACAGCACCATTCCCATCGGGGTAGCAAGTTTATCTTCCGCTTTCGGAATCATGTATTCGTAGCCCATGCCCATCGGGGCACTCATGGCATCGCGCGATTTGAACTTGCCTGAAGCGCGGTCAATAACATTCACAGTAAAGGTGGGCCAGATGCGATGGATATCCTGATCGATGTACGAGCCATCTGTAGAAGCAAAATATTTTTGTTCGTTTACCTGAAAGAGATTGGAGCTGGCAAAGTTGGCTCCACCATTTTGGGCGGCTGCGTTGGCACTCAACAACAACTCTACTTTTTCAGACACCGGAACTTCAAAAGCATTTTTTTGAATAGGAGTGTTCCATGTTACTTCACCATAACCTTTCACCGGAGCGAGGCGCACCGGCTCCGTTTGAAATTTGCTGTTCGCTTTCGCAATGGCAATGGCGCGCTCGGTAGCTTTTTTAATGCCATCTGTTGAAACATCGTTGGTGGAGGCAAAGCCCCAAGTGCCTTTGGCGATTACCCGTACACCTACTCCAAACGATTCGGTGCTTTGAATTCCCTGCACACGTTTTTCACGGGTGTTAATGAATTGGTTGAGGTAGCGACCAATGCGCACATCGGCATACGTAGCACCTGCACTCTTAGCGGTGTTGAGCGCTACATCGGCCAATTGCTTTTTCTGACTCACGGTCAGCGGCACTTCCAGCAAGGCTTCGATGGATATTGGGTTACCGATAGCAGATATGGGTAAAGCAAGGCCTCCCAATCCCAATCCAGCCAGTTGAACAAAATCTCTTCTTTTCATCTCTTAATAATTTTTTTGTTTGTTAATAGGATCACCAAGAAGGTGTTAACATTTACAATTCAAATAGGGTTAAAATTCTACAACCTGTCAATCAATCAAAATAAATGTAGTCAAAAGGAATAGCCTTCGGTCAGAAATAATACATGGAGTTCACAAAACTTTCGATAAGTGGAGAATTAACGGTTTACTCACCATTTTATGAACAATGGTTTTAATCTAAATACTATATTCGTAAAAAGAAGGCTTACACTATGGACGTGCCCCAGAAACAGGTATTGGAATTTATTGCACGCCTGGCCTATAATATCCCCGGTTTATCGGGTGAGTTGAAACTTTATTTTAGCCAGTTTTTGACGGCTCATTTTTCAAAAACCCTCTCCAAGGAACAAATCGAAGATATTGAAAATAGAAGAGCATCTTCCGTTATCACGGAAGAGGAAAAGAACAAAGTGGCTCGCTCTTTTTCATTCGAAGATAAGGCATGGTGTATTGCCGCTTTGGGCCGGCTACAAGATCAGGCTGAGAAAGTAGATGATCGAATTCTATCTCGCAGAATAGGAAAACTGATTGAAGAGTTAACTGCTTTATTTGGTCTAAGCGAGCAGCATGGTTTGATTCAAAAAGAAAAAGATCAAATCGAACAAGAGATTCTTGCCTTTCAAAATCGTCTGGTAATAAAAATTGAAACCAAGATTTGGCCCATTGCCTTAGACTATGTTATTCGATTTGCTTTCCTACTTAGCTTTAGCTTTTGGGATGTGAAAAAGGACTATTTAGCTCTGCTTAATATTTTGTTTATCCCTATTGTCACACTTGTTGCTGTGTATATCATTGGCAAAGTACATAAAAGGGCCAATCTAAAATTACTGGATACCTATGGCGGAGCGGCCATGTATAAAATTGAATACAGCGTTTCTGTCAGTCAATATACTTGGCTTGCGTTTTTTCTTAGTTCGAGTATTTTCATTAGCTATCTATTACCCGATCGGCTGCATATCTTGGCTTTGTTCGGATTAAGTTTTTACTATTTTCTATATCTCCGTTATTTCCGAATTGGCCGCTTAGGTGAGAATGACTTAGTACGACAATTAGAGAACAAAGGATTGGATACAAGAAAACTTACCGTAGATGAGAATGACGAAGTAATTGTAGCCCTAGAGACAAAACTAAACTCGGCCACCAGTCGATTGGAGGCATACGTTTTAGAGAGCGCACTGTTTGGCGCTTTGACGTTCAGCGGATTTTTGCAAATTATGGCTACAGATTTGGTTTCGTTTAAAGACTTAGAAGATTTTGCTTCCTACATTTTTTCTACCGCACAAGCATTTATTCATTTAGATGGGGCTCAGTTTGATGCAGGCATTATCGGACTTAGCAATAAGAAAAGTTTGTTTTGTCTGGTGTCTGCTCAAAGTTTGATTTGCTCCATTTTCTTTTTGGCAGTAATTTCATCACGTCTTCGTTTCAGCGACATCGCAGATAAAGTGCGAACTGCTTTAAACTTGGCGAAAGCTTATAATACCAAAGAGGAGGTGCTGCATGATGAACAGGAGATTTCAGGGAAGACTACCAAGCGACTGGAACTATTAACCGCCAAGGTAAACGAACAGTTGCGTCAAGCCACACTCGCACTAGAAGAGATTAGCCCGGTGATGCAATACATGGAATACTTTCGAAATGCAGGTATTCTCGTTTTTTTAATAATCCTTATTAGTAGCAGTCTATTTATTACGAGTATTTTGGGATGGACATTTTTGGCGCTCACGGTTGCTACCTATCTGTATTTCAATAGGTCGAAGATCAACACGCGCATAAAGTCATTTTTCCTCAGTTTCCGAATTGCATTTATTAAACAGGGCTATTGGCTCTTCGCTGCTACAATACTTCCACAGGTGTTGGCTTTTGTGTTGCGTTTATTTTTTCATGTAAGAGATACCAATTTTCTGTTTGCCGTAAGCTATTTCTTAATGGGTCTTTATGTATTTGCCTGGCTGATCTTGGCTGCTCACGTAGACGAACAGTTTGGAGAGATTGAAGTAAGCAAGAGTGAGCAGACCCGCTTAAGTAGATGGAAGTTTTTTAAAAATATTCTGGCTGTTTTAGTCTTAATAGGAACTATCGGCCTTACCCTTAAACACCAACATTTACAAGGAGCAAACGAAATGCTAATCCTTAGCCTTGGCCTTATTGGCACATCCATGTTTTTCATAGGTTATTATTTGACCAAGACAAAATGGATTGGTATTATTTGTGGTTGGGTAATGTCGGTAAGTAGTGTAGGAGCATTATTCAAATTACTCCATTTCGAGGGAGCAGAAGAAATGCGTTTAATTGGGATTAGCTGTGCGATGGTAATGGTACCACTTATCGTGTGGAAGCGTAAAACATTTCATTCTTTAATGATTCGGTTTTGTGTAGCAACTATTTTAATCGGCATTTACTTTTTGCCCATTTTTGAAATACCCAAATTGAAATTGCAGATAGCCTACGACCATGAAACGTTTGATACAAATGAGATTCTGGGTGTGTTTGAAAAAAACAGTGCCGACTCTTTTCTAGAGCACCGCGACAAAGCTCTGGAGGAAGGCATAACTAAAAGTGATTGGTATATTCAGCAATATGGAATGCGCTATGGATTTACAGAGGTTTATCGGACTTTAGCAGTGGAATATTACGATTTTGCAAGCGCTGCATTGGAATCAGTAAAGACAAGCAATAAGAATGACACTACTTTACTTCCTCTTGCGCTAAAGGCGATTAAGCAAGAATATAAAATCATAAAACTATTTAATTTCAAGTTACTAGCGTTTAACCTAGAATTAGAACCAGATATTTTAATGGCGATGGGAAGAAGAGAAGAAGCCATTGAGTCGCTAGAAAGAATTATTCCCCAGTTAGTTTATGATGATAATAAAGAATACCTAAAAGAAAAACTTAAGGCTATCAAAGAACAAAACCCATAGAAAATAAATATTTGAAGATTATATGAACACGAAGAAAATTGCCATCATTGGCGGAGGAAATCTGGGCATTGCGATGGCCGAAGGATTATTGAAGAGTGGTTTTGCCAAACCGGCTCAACTCACAGTTACACGAAGAACCTTGTCGCGCCTGCAACCACTGCGGGAAAAAGGTGTAACCATCACGGATAACAACGAAGCCGCTATCCGCGAAAGCGAGATAATCATTGTGGCGCTCAAGCCCTTCAATGTAAAAGAAGTATTGACGGGTTTGAAAAACGCCTTCGATCCGAAGAAGCACATTATTATAAGTGTGGTGACAGGAATTTTTTTGAAAGACCTTTCCGAAATTTTCACGGCACCGCTTCCCATTTTTCGGGCCATGCCCAATACGGCCATTGCTATTCAGGAGTCGGTTACGTGTATGTGTGCGCAGGGTGCTTCCGCAGAACAATCGGCTTATGTAAAAGAATTGTTTGATCAGATGGGTGTCACCATTCCTATTGACGAAAAGTTGATGGACGCAGCCACGGTGTTAGGTGCTTGTGGCATTGCCTATGCACTTCGCTTTATCCGAGCTGCTACGCAGGGTGGAATTGAAATTGGATTTGATGCCAAAACAGCCAGCCTGATTGCCGCACAAACGGTGAAAGGCGCGGCCGAACTTTTATTGAAAGGCAATAACCATCCGGAAGAAGAAATCGATAAAGTTACTACCCCGAAAGGCTGCACGATTGTAGGTCTCAATGAAATGGAGCATCGCGGATTTAGCTCTTCGCTAATCAGAGGCATTGGTGCTTCGTATCATAAGATTAGTAATTAACTGCCCGTTTAAAAAATCAATGGTAAAGTAACAAGGCACACCTTATGAAAAGGAGGAAGTGCAGATGCTGTGTTTGAATGAGTTTGAAACCTAAGGAAAATTATTTTTTAAACATGATAAAGTCACTTCGCGAAAGCGAGGAGGTGATATTGTATTATAAAAACATAACATTCAGCCCGGATGAAGATCAGATGGTGGTGGATTTTTTGAAATCACAATACGAGGAGGAGAAAATGGATTACCCGGATAGTCCTCCGGAATATGATGAGGTAGCTGCTTTGTGGGCGGCCAAGACGGTGTATGTGGCGGCTCAATTAATTTTGTTTCGTCAGGATAAGGAGGAAACTTTAAATAATTTATTTCTTCCGATTCACATCCCCACTACACCCGGCTCAATTTTGTCAGCTGATTTGTGTTTGCGATTTTTGCCGGAGATGATAAAGAATTTAAAGGCCATTGATAGCGAAGATCTATTGATTGATTTGTTGGAGGAGAGATTAAAGAAATGGCACTACTCTTCGGTTAATTATCCCTTGCGTATTGAAGAATTAGATTTTACGGAAGTGTACGCAAACGCCTGCTTGCAGCATCTTTATTGCGACCGCATTATCCGATACAAAAATTTACCATTGGCATTGATTCCGTTTTTTAAAAGTAAGGTACAGGCGCAAATGGGCTTATATGGAAAAGAATTTTGGAGTGAATTTCAATTACATGTCTCATGATGAATAGTGCTGAAAAGTTTGATCGCGTATTGAGTTACGTTAAAAATGCCTTTGTTGGTAAAAATGAAATTGTTGATTTGCTGGGCATATCGTTGATAGCAAAAGAAAATGCCTTTTTGCTAGGGCCACCCGGCACAGCCAAAAGCGCTATCGTACGACATCTCTCTTCCTGCATTCAGGATGGAAAAAACTTTGAGTACCTGTTGACTCGCTTTACCGAGCCAAACGAAATTTTTGGACCATTCGATATTCGGAGGCTGAAAGAAGGCGAGCTGGTAACGAATACGGAAGGCATGATGCCGGAAGCTTCGCTCGTGTTTCTGGATGAAATTTTTAATGCGAATAGTGCCATTCTCAATAGTTTGCTGATGGCGTTGAACGAACGCATTTTCAGAAGAGGCAAAGAAACGAAAAAACTACCCGCACTGCTTTTTGTAGGAGCCAGCAATTTACTTCCCGAAGATGAGGCGCTGAATGCGTTGCTCGATCGTTTTCTAATTCGCATTCGCTGCGATTATGTGGATACAGATTTGTTGGAGCAAGTACTATTGGCCGGATGGAAGCTGGATGCAAATCAAACAGACAAACCAACCATAACGCCTGCTGAAATTATTGAGATGCAGCAAAAAAGTAAGTTGGTAGACCTCTCACCCATTCGAAAGCAGTATGTCGATTTGGTACACAATCTTCGAAGTACAGGCGTAAAAGTATCGGACAGACGAGCGGTTAAAATTCAAAATCTGCTAGCTGCCAGCGCGCTGATCTGCAATCGCGATGCGGCCATTGTTTCCGATTTGTGGGTGTTGAAACACATTTGGGACACAGAAGAGCAAATTGAAATTTTAGCTGGAATTGTCGATGCCGTCATTGAAAAGGATCAATCACCACAGGCGCATCCGCAAGCGCATTACAACCGAATGCCCAATGCCGAGGAATTAATGAAGGAAGTTGAGCTTCTGAAAACAAAGTGGTCGGCAGAAAATTTATCGTTTGAAGAAAAGAATGTATTGAAAGACAAATTGCGTTATGTACAAAACAGAAGCAACTGGGTGAAGAAAAGTGAGCACAAGCAATTTATTCAGAATGAAATCGATCAATTATGGCAACTCATGCTTCAGACAGTTTGATTTATTATGCATGCTTGCCTGTAGAACGAAAACTCGATTTGGCCTCCATTCGTCATTGGGATAATTTGAAATTGGCTGCAGATAGCGGAGAAATTTGGGTGAAGGGCTTTACAGATTTTCAAATCATTTCCAAAGAGGTCAAATCCATTCCAATCAAAAGTTTGTACTTCGAAAGGGATGGTCACTTATTTCCTCTGGGCAGTAGCTTACCGGCTCTGGTAGTACCATCTCTTCTTTGGTCGCCTATTGATCGGGCTTTGCCAATTGAATTGCCTTCATTCAATCATAATTTTTTTGGAGTCGATCAGTCGATTTCACTTCAATTGGTTGTTGATTCTGAAGAACGCGAAGCCTATGCCATGAAAGTAAATCTTCATGACTTAGAAATGTATTTAACCAATGCTTCGCAGATACGTTTGGAAAAAATAAATTGGCTAATCTTGAATTCGACACAAGCGCTCGTAGTCGGCAAACCGCCATTGCCTATTCCGGGAAATGCGTATTGGCCTTTCGGTCAGTTTTTATTGCCAGGCGGCTATCATTTTGACTTGCCTATCTTAGCAAAAGCCTTAGCACAGAAACTGAATCAACAAAAGACAGATTGGATTTTGTGGGATGTGAATAACACCTACTCATTCATTTTACAATCCAGCTTCATGCCTTTATCGCGCAGTTCGTTTCGAAACACATTTTCAAAAGTGATTTGATGGAACAGGCTACGTACTTTCTTTCAAGTAACAACTATTTCTGGCAGTGGGAAGACGACCAGGAGGTGATCGCCATTCCGCATGAAAGAACGATTGTTTATCGTGAGTATATCCTATCTATTTTAGAAAAGTTAGCTCCACAAGGCTTACCCCCATTTGGATCTATCTTGTTGGTTTTGTTGGCTACCAATCCCGATGGAGATCAATCCATTGCCGCAGTTTATAAAATAATTTCGGATGCATTAAAAACAACAGATGATGCGGTCGTAGCGAAGGCCATTTCGTTTTTAAAAATGTTGAACGAACTGCCACCGATATACAACGAGAGAGAGAAGCGTATAATGCTGATGCAAACACTTTTTCAGCGCGCACACAACAGGATGTCAGTGAGTGAATCACAAAACCATTTGGCGAAGTTGCGGGCGGGCAAAATTGATTTGGGTTTGCCCATGCTATTTTCTATTAAAACGTGGCATCCGGATTTTCGCACGATTAGTTTGCTGGCCGATCGGTTTAGTTCTACCGATGAAATCCTATCTAAGATGGCCGGAATAATGCCCGTACCAGAAACAATTAACACTGCGTTTGACACTAAAGTACCTACAGAAAGGCCTACCGATTTTATTGAAGAATTAATTGAGAACAGTACCACGTTTCGCGTAGGATCATTGATCAAGCGCTTGTGGGGTGGTTTGAACATCCCGTTGCACAGCAACCATCCGAGTGAACAACCGATTGGCGGTATATCCGATTTAACGAACAAGGGAGATTTTGACAAACTACTGATTTCAGAATTTGCCTATGACGACATTTCGTTTCTTTCGCGGCTGGCAAATAATGAAGCGCTCTACATTCACCGCGAAATTCCTCCGGTGCATAATGATTTTCACCGAATTATTTTGATTGATTCCACCTTGCAGAATTGGGGAACACCTCGAACGGTAGCATTTTCAATTATGTTGGCTATTGCCAAACACCCTAAGACGGATATACCTGTTGCTGCCTTTGTATTGGGTCGCGAAAAATATTATCCGATCATGTATCAAACGATTCATGAAGTGATCGATAGCCTTCAGCTAATTGAAACAGGACTGCATTGCGCAACTTCTCTTGAATTGTTTCTCAAAGAGAATGGCAGTGGAAAAGAACAAGAAATAATTTTGCTTTCAACACCGTCTACACTCAGACAATCTGCATTACAAAAAAGTTTACTGGATAATCAAACTCGTATTCGCTACCAAATTTGGGTAACAGATCAAGGACAGATTACCGTGTTGGCACTTCAGCAAAAGGGATACCGTCAACTGCAACAGTTTAATCTGCCTTTAACAGAAGCTTGGAAAAACCAACCCAAAGAACGAAGCATTGTTACGAATGAAGAGACTTTAACCTTTACCGATTACCCGATTCTATTTAAACTCGGTGGCATAAAGAAACTGGCCGATGCTTCGGATGGTGAGATATTTGCATTGACAGAAGACCGTTCTATTTTCAGATGCTACGACAAAAAGCAAGAAAGAAACATCGGATGGGAATTGGTATGCAGCGGGGTTCCTTTTAAAGCCGATGGATTTGAGGTGGGTCTTGTAAATGGTCAGTATATTTTTCTCCTATTTAGCATTCAATCCAGAACGTTGCTTTTGCTGAATAGTGCATATCAGCAAACGGTATCAATTACATTGGATGTTTGGGCAACATCCCGATGGTCACATTTTATATTCGATACAGATCATTTCGTTCACTCAAATAAAAATGGCTCATGGCAAATAGACTTAGATGGCGAGTTAAAGGAGATTCCGGATATAGGCAGCGAACTATTTGAGAAGAGAACAAATCAGTTGCTCGCGCTTGACAAAAAGCATAAGAACTTTTCAAATGTATTCCGAAATATTACCAACGTATATATCACGATAGAGGGTTATCTCGCTCTGAACAAGCACGTGCTTGCGGTAGAGAATAACCATATTAAATTAACGCAAACGATAAGGAACAAGCCTTTTCTGTCAACACGAAAAACAGAAGCTGCCAAGCATGAAAATGTTTTTTTGTTTAAAGATGGCAGTGAAGTACACGCCACGCGAATTGGAATCATCGTTTTGCGAAGTAGCGATAAAACCATTCCTGATATTTGTATCCCCAGCATTTTAGAATCATCTTTAGGTTTATCTGCTGGAGAATCATTTGCGGGCAATGTATATTATCGCAAGTTCAAGATTGACACGAAATGGTTAGTTGCGGATAATTTTTATGACATGTATGTGAAGCAATTTGTACGCACAATAATAAACTATGGAACTTAAGATTGAACCAGCCGTACAAAGTCAATATCCGCTGAAGGGATTAGCCATTAAGAGTGCCCGGGCACAAGATTGGTTGTTGGAGATAGATCAGCTGGGGCTCTCGGCAACCAATTTTAAATTATATCCACTTCCGGATGTAACACCCAATTCGGTGTGGGGATGTTTCTTGATTGGAAATTTTGACCCACAGCAACTGCCAGTAAGAGGTCATCATTTTTTTCAAATGGTATTTGAGGGTTTGTATATACCTGAGCGATCAAAACTCAATGTTCAGTTGTCAAAGCTTGAACTTCAAAAATTATTTCCACGACACATCAATCTGTATCACCCTGCTATAGGCATGGTCGAGTTGCAAGAAGAGCTCGAGCTTTCATCGCTACTGGCGCAACCTCAGCCTTCCGCTAATTCGATTACGGTTCCAAAGCCGGGAATATCTGCTCCATTTAAAATCAAAAGCTTCCAAATTCATCCGGTGCCGGCAGAAGAAGTGGTGAAAAGTTTGGAAGACCCATTTAAGCCAGGTGAAAAGCCCCCCATCTCCAAGCCACTAAATCCTTTGGAGCAGATTAAGCGAGTGGCGTACAGTACGCTATTTTCTAAAAAGAAGGATGGACAAGGAAAAGAAGTGGTGGGCAAAAGTGAATTCGGTCAATTATTCACTCGTGTTATTGGAAATTTCTTTGGCAAAGAAGGAGAAGATAAGATGCAGCAACTACAGCAAGATTTCGAATCGCTGGAAGAGCGAAATCAAAAAGAGGTAGATCGGCTGATGACATTTATGAAAAAAAATCCGGAGGAGGCAATTAAGTACGCGATTCCTTTAGATGATCATGCAACTTCGCGCGGAGGTGATGCAGGCCTTTTTACAATGTCGATGCGGTGGGGTAGTACTTCTCTGTTTTCTTCCGGAATTTCTTCCGGAGGATCGGGAAGTGTCAACTTGGGCAACTCGTATTTTGAATTGCAACGTCAGTATAATGCCACAGCCGAAGAATTTATAAGGAAGAAGGAGTACGAAAAAGCAGCATTCGTGTATTTCAAGCTTTTAAAAAATTTTACCAAAGCGGCTGAGTCACTGGAGCAAGGAGGAATGTATCGAGAAGCGGCCTCTATATACCTGAAGCACACAGCCAATAAGTTGAAGGCTGCTGAATGTTTCGAAAGAGGAAACTTAATGCAAGATGCCATTCAGATTTACAAAGAATTGAAACATGATGAAAAGGTAGCTGATTTGTACCGACAGATTGGAAAGGAGAATGAGGCTTTACATTATTATGGTCAGGTTGTAGATTTTTATTCGGGTAATCATCAATTATTAAAGGCCGCGTTGATCAAAAAGGATAAGATGCATGATTTAGCGGGATGCCAGACTTTGTTGCTGGGAGCATGGAGACAAAACAAGGATGCGGTAAACTGCCTTCGTTTTTATTTTGCAAATATTAAAGATATAGAGCAACGCGGAAATGAAATTAGAAGCATCTATAAAAAAGAAGTAAAAGATGACAATCAAATTTCTTTTTTATATGTTTTGAAAGACGAGTTTAAGCAAACCGAGGAGTTGAAGCAAATGATCAGCGATATGGCTTGCCAAATCATCGATAGCCAAGCGCAAAAAGACCCTTCTGTTTTATCGGAGTTGAAAACATTTTTTCCGAATAACTCTGAACTTTTAAAAGACACCTTACGATATAAGCTTCGCCTAAAGAAGACGTAATTTAGCTGCTCATTTTTACGATACCTATGAACCTTCAACAACTCGAATACATTGTAGCGGTAGATACGCTGAAGCATTTTTCTGCGGCAGCAGCCAAGTGCAACGTTACGCAGCCTACACTGAGTATGATGATTCAGAAGCTGGAGGAAGAACTGGAGGTGAAAATCTTTGATCGCAGCAAGCAACCCGTTCAAACAACTGAGATCGGCCAGACGGTGATTGATCAGGCTCGCATGATTTTAGGCGAGGCCGGTAACTTGAAAAAATTAGTCGCCCAGCAGAAGGGCACAATTAGTGGAGAGCTTCGAATCGGCATCATACCTACGCTCGCACCGTATTTGTTGCCGCTTTTCCTCAATCAGTTTTTGAAAAAGTATCCGTTGCTCAAATTAAAGATCAGTGAACTCACTACCGATCAGATCATTGAACGTCTAAATGCGCAGCACCTCGATGCCGGTATATTGGCCACGCCATTAAAAAATCCGACTCTGCAAGAGTTGCCCCTGTTTTATGAGCAGTTTGTGGTCTACGCATCACAAGCAGAGAAAATGATGAAGAAGAAATATTTGCTCGCAGCTGATATTGATGTCAATAGGCTGTGGTTGTTGGAAGAAGGTCATTGTTTGCGTTCGCAAGTGGTGAATCTCTGCGAGCTTAAGCGCAAAGAAGCGCTGTTACAAAATCTGGACTACGAAGCGGGCAGCATCGAAACACTGCGTAAGATGGTAGACCTGAATAATGGCATCACCATTTTACCGGAGTTGGCATTGCGCGATCTCACGAAGATACAGATGAAGAATATTCGCTATTTCAAATCACCGGCACCGGTTCGCGAAGTGAGCATCGTTACCTATCGGTATTTTGTGAAGTACCATTTAATTGAAGTGTTGAAGAAGGAGATATTGGCGAATATTCCGAAGGAGATGACGATACAAGGAAAGCATGATGTGACTCCGATCGATTCATCGCAATAGTAAGATTTTGTTTGAATGGCATTCGTTAGCTTTGTGCACTATTTTCAAATAATCTCGATAATGGAAGTTGAAAAAGGAAAGAACATTTTGATTCGTGAAGGAAATTTTGCGGTAATTCAAAAGACATTGCCTATCAAAACAAATGAGGCATTGTTTACTTTGAGCGAAGCACGTTGTTTTAGTAAGAAGTTAATTAGAAAGTGGACAAAAGATATTTAAACTGAAGAACTTCGCTGAGAACTTATTTAGAGCATTTTTTACCATATAATCAAATACTACATTGAGCATCTTCACCACCACTAGCAAAATAATTATCACCTGTCATAAAAGGCTTTCACCGTTTCTGGTGCAAGAAGTTCAGGATCTTGGATTTGAGATCGACCACAAATTCATCACCGGAGTAGAATTGCGCGGCACGGTCAATGATTGCATCCGCCTCAATCTCAACCTGCAGTGTGCCAGTCAGGTGCTGTATTCGCTCAAAGAGTTTACCGCCAACAGCCCCGAAGAAGTGTACAATCAATTGTTGCGCTATCCGTGGGAGACACTCTTGCCGATTGATGGCTATTTCTCAGTCACCAGCAACGCCAAGCATTTTACCGTCAACAACGATATGTTTGTGAATGTAAAGGTGAAAGACGCCATAGTCGATAAAATGCGAAGAGAGTTTGCCAAGCGTCCCGACTCCGGACCTTCCCACGATAAGGCCGTTGTTCATTTGTATTGGAATGAAAAAGATGTAGAAGTTTTTCTCGATACCTCCGGACAAACATTGGCCAAACACGGCTACCGTAAAATTCCCGGGCAGGCACCCATGCTCGAAGCATTGGCAGCTGCTACTATTTTTGCAACGAAATGGGATCGTCAATCCGCTTTTGTAAATCCGATGTGCGGATCGGGTACACTCGCAATCGAAGCAGCACTCATCGCTACCAATCGCAGACCTGGACTGTATCGCAAAAATTATTCGTTCATGCACGTGTTGGGGTATGATGCAGCAGTGTATGAAAGCGAACTGCAATTGCTCAATGAAAAGATCATCACTCTCCCTGATTTAAAAGTTATTGCTACTGATATTAGCGAAGACGCCATTCATGTATCCAAAGTAAATGCGGGCATAGCGGGTGTAGAGTCGCTTATTGATTTTAAGGTGTGTGATTTTGAGGAGACTGTCATTCCTGAAAAACCCGGAGTCATTTACCTCAATCCCGAATATGGCGAACGTCTGGGCGATGTTACTGAGTTACAAGAAACGTACGGGCGCATCGGTGATTTTATGAAGAAGAAATGCCAGGGTTATACGGGCTATATCTTTACAGGAAATCCGGATCTCGCCAAAAAAATAGGATTGAAGACCAGCAAGCGTTTAGAATTTTATACGGCACAATTGGATTGCCGCTTGTTGGAGTATGAGTTGTATGGGGGTAGTAAGCGTGCACCAAAGCAAGCGGAGAGCGAGTAAAATACCGTTTATCCAAACAATTCAAATCTTTGTAATACAGGGCGCTCAAAGTTATTCTTGTCTAGTTAACTTAGGAACAGTTTATTATTCTACACCTATGAAAAAAATATCAATCTATCTAACGATTTCATGCCTTGTCATTTCAGCTTTTGTGAATGCCCAAGAGCGTGTTCTGCCAGCTGAGTCTGCAGTTAACTCAACAGGCCAAGTTACCATCAAAGGCAAAGTAGTTCCGTACAAAGTAACTGCCGGCACACAACCCGTGTGGAATGCCGAAGGCAAACCCAGCGCCTCATTATTTTACACGTACTACGAGCGCACCGATGTGAGCGACAAATCCAAACGGCCTTTGGTGATTTCTTTCAATGGTGGTCCGGGCTCTGCATCGGTTTGGATGCACGTGGCGTATACTGGTCCAAAAGTTTTGAATATCGACTCCGAAGGATATCCGGTGCAACCATATGGAATTCACGATAACCCCAATTCCATTTTAGATGTAGCTGATATTGTGTATGTCGATCCGGTCAATACGGGCTTCTCGCGCATCCTCGATCCGAAGGCAGAGAAATCTACTTTCTTTGGTGTAAATGCCGACATCAAATACTTGGGCGATTGGGTTGACAATTTCGTTTCCCGCCAAGGAAGATGGACTTCACCCAAATATTTAATTGGCGAAAGCTATGGAACGACTCGTGTTTCCGGTTTAGCATTAGAATTGCAGAATTCACATTGGATGTATTTGAACGGAGTGATTCTGGTATCGCCCACAGATTTGGGAATAAAAAGAGATGGCGCTGTGAATGATGCATTGTCACTTCCCTACTACACTGCAGCGGCTTGGTATCAAAAAGCATTGCCAGCCGATCTGCAACAAAAGGATTTGAATGAAGTGTTGACCGAAGCTGAAACGTTTACCATCGATGAGTTTATTCCGGCTTTGGCCCGAGGTGGATTTCTAGATGAGGCAAAGAAAAAACAAATCGCAGCTAAAGTGTCACGATACTCGGGCTTGTCAGAACGCACCGTGTTACACCACAATCTGGCAGTACCCACACAATATTTCTGGAAAGATTTGTTGCGCGAAAAAGGATTAACGGTAGGCCGATTGGATTCTCGTTACTTAGGTATCGATCGCCAACAAGCAGGTGATCAACCCGATTATAATTCTGAGCTTACATCATGGTTGCACTCGTTCACACCCGCTATCAACTATTACCTGCGCGATGTGCTGAAATACAAAACCGATTTGCAATACAACATGTTTGGCCCGGTGCGCCCATGGGACAACTCAAATGACAAGACCGGTGAAAACCTGCGTCAGGCCATGGCCGAGAATCCGTACATGCACGTGATGATTCAATCGGGATATTATGATGGCGCAACCACATACTTCGATGCGAAGTATTCCATGTGGCAATTAGACCCAAGTGGTAAAATGAAAGACCGCTTGCGCTTTGAAGGCTATCGCAGTGGGCACATGATGTACTTACGTGCCGAAGATTTAGTTTCTTCCAACGAGCATATTCGCGACTTTATTAAGAAGAGCACACCGACAGGCGCAGCTAAGTATTAACCTGTTCTTGAAGTAGTTTTAAAGATTTGTAATAGTCTGCTTTTAATTCGGTGATTCAACCGATTAAAAGCAGACTATACTTTTATATAGATTTTCTTTTTGTCGAGCACATATCCAGCCGCCCAACAAATCAGCATCCAACTGACGGCAAAAAGAAGTGATCCTACATAGCCACCAAAAGCAGGAAGGAATATGTGATCAAATATCCATGTGTAGCGATTGAAAAAGTAAAGCAGAATGATTCCCACTTCCGACAACAGATAAATGAAAAGTGTATTCTTACCAAACACCTCAAAAAAGTAAGTCCATCGCTTTGATTTGACAAACTCGATTACATAGATGAGTATTGCCAGCACGACCAAATCCAATCCAACGGTTAAAAGCACGAATGAACTTGTCCATAACTTCTTATTGATCGGGAAAACCAAATCCCAACTGAGGGCAATGAAAATCAGCACCACACCGGCCATCAGCATTTTAGAAATAGCTTCATACGTATTCCCCATTTGCTGAATAAATTTTCCGGCAACATAACCTGCTAATACATTGACAGTGGCGGGTAGAGTACTTAGAATTCCTTCCGGATCAAAAGCTATACCTTCACCGTGGTACAAATGATTTTCGCCCAACAAATACTTGTCTAAAGAAAGAACCGCATTTCCGGTTAGTGTGTAATCACCAAAAAAGAATAAGATGGCCCAATACGCAAGAAGCGAGAATACGCTAAAGATCATGGCTCCTCGCAGTTTCCAAAAATGAATAATCAGTGCACCTAGTCCATAGCCCAAAGCGATTCGTTGCAAGACACCAAAAATGCGCGTGTTGCCGATGGGTGAAAGTTCGTAAGCTCCGCCATCCGTTTGTGTAATAAAGGGAAACCAATACATCAGATAACCTAATATAAAAATGATAAACGTACGCTTGAATATTTTTTTGAATACTTCGGTATTGCCAAGTGCTTCATACTTGCCCATAGCGAAGCTCAACGCATTGCCTACCACAAACATAAATGTTGGAAACACCCAATCGGTAGGTGTGAATCCATGCCAGGCAGCATGTTGCAATGGAGCAAAGGTAGTTTCTCCGTTTCCGGGAGTGTTGACGATGATCATCAACGTAACCGTTATGCCCCGAAGCACATCCAGTGACACATATCTATTTTGATCCATAGAGGAAAGATAGGAATCGTTTTTGAAATAGTTTTGACGAACTATTGTTTTTATTAGAGAGTTTTTATTTTCAATATCCTATTCTGAATTCAGGCGGAAATAATCGTTGACATCATCGCTACTATGGGGTAACATATCAACTGAATTTGCTTTCGTAGCCCAGATTGCTTGGGCGCTAATAATGGTAACAGAAATCGTTTCGGTAGAAAACGAATCGGCATCAGATGATCCATTAGATTTAATGACTTAAAATCGGATTCGTACATCTTTTGTTAAAGAAATGTTTAGCTAAGACAGTTTATCATGCTTTGTTAAATGCAGGTGGAATCGATTCCAGCGCCCTCGACCAATTATTTACATAATTAAGTAGGTGAGTTATTTTGAATTGTGCTTATATTCGATAGCGAATTATCACCCATGAAACTCAAGGTATTCATTACAGTCTTTCTCTTACTCATAACGTTCACGGCCACTTACTACTTTTGGCCGAGTGAGAAAATAGATTTCAATTCTCAGGTTAAGCCAATCCTCAATAACAAATGCATTGCATGTCATGGAGGTGTAAAGCGCGAAGCAAACTTTAGTTTATTGTTTCGTCAGGAAGCATTGGCAATCGCTGAATCGGGAAAGAAAGCCATTGTTCCCGGAGATCCTAACCATAGCGAACTTGTAAGGCGAATTATGGAAAGCGACCCGGAGGAGCGGATGCCCTATAAAGAAGAACCGCTCTCGAAAGAAGAGATAAAAATATTAACCCAATGGATAGAAGAAGGCGCAGAATGGGGAGATCATTGGGCCTATCTGAAAGTAGAGAATCCCGAAATCCCGAAGGCATCGTCCTGGGCACGTAATGAGGTTGATCATTTCGTGGAGGAAAAATGGGAACAGCAAAACTTAACCCCAAGCCCGGAAGCCGAAAAAGCAACATTGCTTCGCAGGGTATGTCTGGATCTGATTGGACTTCCTCCGGCAAAACAAAACGCAAAATTATTTTTGGGAAACACAGATGACAGCACCTATGAACGTCTTGTTGACTCGCTACTCGCATCGCCTCACTTTGGCGAACGCTGGGCTTCCGTGTGGATGGACTTGGCTCGTTATGCCGATACGAAAGGATATGAACGTGACGACAGCCGATCCATTTGGCGTTACCGAGATTGGCTGATCAGGGCATTTAACAAAGACATGCCCTACGACCAATTTATTACGGAACAATTGGCTGGCGATTTATTTCCAAATCCATCAGACGCGCAATATATCGCGACCGCTTTTCATCGCAATACCATGACGAATGACGAAGGTGGTACCGACAATGAAGAGTTTCGAATTGCTGCCGTGTTGGATCGGGTGAACACAACCTGGGAGGCGATGATGGGAACTACCTTTGCATGCGTGCAGTGTCACAGCCACCCCTATGATCCATTTCGACATGAAGAGTATTATAAGTTCATGGCATTTTTCAATAATACCCGCGATGAAGATACAGAAGCCGAGTATCCGTTGCTCCGTCATTTTGATAAAAGTGACAGTGCGGAGTTGGCATTGCTGACAAAATGGATAGACAAAAATATTTCTTCAGAGAAAGCAAGCGAAGTCAATTTGTTTGTAAAAACATGGCAACCTGCAATTAATTTAATCCAAGCAGACCAATTTACGAATAGCGAACTGAGTGACTCGAAATGGTTGATCTTCCGCAATCATGCATTGTGCCGATTACAGAATGTTGATTTAGAGAAGAAGAATCAACTAATTTATAGATGGTTGAGTTGGAAACCGAATGGCAAATGGACAATCCACTTAGATCAACCGAATGGCCCCATCCTTAAAATAATAGATGTAAAGAGTACAAATGGAAATTGGGCGATAAGCGCATTGGATTTTCCAACAGCAAAAGGAGTGCACGATTTATATTTTACCTACACCAATCCTCACTTAAAGACTCCCGAGGACAATGGAATGATGCTTGACTGGTTCCACTTCACCACTTCGGGCCTCGAAAAAGACAAAAACCAATACGCTAAATTCTGGACCTTGCTCAATAAAGAAGTGCAGACCACGCCCATCACAGTAGAAAATCCCCAATCCATGCACCGCGTGACGCAAGTATTCGAGCGTGGCAATTGGTTGGTGAAAACAGATACGGTTCAACCGGAAGTTCCGCAATCTTTGAACCCATTCCCTAAAGAAGCGCCTAAAAATAGATTGGGTTTGGCGCAATGGATGACCAGCAAAGAAAACCCGTTGGTAGCCCGCACCATCGTGAATAGAGTATGGGAGCAAATTTTTGGCGCAGGGTTGGCAGAAACGCTGGAAGACTTGGGCACACAAGGTATTCCGCCTACGCACAAAGAATTAATTGATCACCTCTCGTGGAAGTTGATGAATGAGTACCAATGGAGTTTAAAAAAGTTGATGAAAGAAATAGTCATGTCAGCTACCTATCGTCAAGATTCAAAAATTACACCTGACCATTTAGCTAAAGATCCATTCAATAAATTGTATGCGCGTGCATCGCGCGTGCGACTTTCGGCTGAGCAGGTACGTGATCAGGCACTGTCGGTTAGCGGCCTGTTAAGCAATAAAATGTATGGCCCAAGTGTAATGCCGTTTCAACCGGATGGCATTTGGCAATCGCCTTGGAACGGCCAAACGTGGACCAAGAGCAAATCAGAAGATCAATATCGCAGAGCTGTATATACTTACTGGAAGCGCTCTTCTCCGTATCCCTCTATCATGACGTTTGATGGAGCGACTCGCGAGGTCTGTACAGCCAGGCGAATCCGCACCAACACACCGTTGCAAGCGCTGGTTACTCTAAACGATTCTGTCTATGTGGAAGCAGCCCATCGATTGGCCTTAAACATGCAGCAGAAAAGCAAAGAAGTGCAACAGCAAATTGCAATTGGCTATGAGCAAGCGATTGGGCAACCGATAACTTCTGAAAAATTAGCTGTGCTTGAAAAACTATATCATCAGGCATTGACCGAATATCAACGCAGTAATCAGAAATTAGTCAGCTATCATAAACAACACGATCAACAATTGCCCCAAACAAAAGCACTCGCTTTAGTAGCAAGTGCCATTTTGAATTTAGATGAATTTGTAACAAAGAACTAGCATCCAGTATCCGATGAAAGAAGGCCAAAGACAAAAAATAAATCAGGCTGAATACCTGCAAAACCTGGAGAACATTACGCGCAGGCATTTTTTGTGGGAAAGCGCAAGCGGACTTGGTGCGTTGGCGTTAGGTTCTTTATTTGGCAGTTGCAGTCCACTGGATCGCAAACCTGATTCTTTTCTTTCTACCAATCCACTTGCCGTGAAGCCGCCTCATTTTATTCCCAAAGCAAAGTCAGTGATTTATTTGCATATGGCCGGTGCTCCTTCGCAATTGGAAATGTTTGACTTTAAACCCGACTTACAAAAACTCGATGGTCAGGATTGTCCAGCTTCTTTACTCGATGGAAAGAAATTTGCATTCATCCGCGGTGTGCCAAAAATGCTGGGCCCACAGGCAAGCTTCCAACAATATGGTGAGTCACGCGCGTGGGTGTCCGAGCACTTGCCACACTTTTCAACTGCGGTAGATGAAGTAACTTTTCTCAAAGCAGTACAGACAGATCAATTCAATCATGGCCCGGCACAATTGCTCATGCATACCGGTAGTGCCCGATTGGGAAGGCCGAGTATGGGTGCGTGGGTCACGTATGGGTTGGGCAGCGAGAATCAAAACCTTCCGGGATTTGTAGTTCTCACATCCGGAGGAAAAAATCCCGATGCGGGCAAAAGTGTTTGGGGCAGTGGATTTTTACCATCTGTGTATCAAGGTGTGCAGTGCCGATCAGAAGGTGATCCTGTTTTGTTCTTGAAAGATCCGAAAGATGTGGACCGCAATTTGCGCAAAGCTTCCATTGATGCCATCAACGAAATCAATCATTTGAATTACCAAAAATCGGGCGATCCGGAGATTCTTTCGCGCATGGCGCAATATGAGATGGCCTTCAAAATGCAAATCTCTGTGCCCGAAGTGATGGACATCCATGACGAACCGCAATACATTCACGACATGTATGGCACCAAGCCCGGTCGTGCATCACTCGCTAACAATATTTTGTTGGCGCGAAAATTAGTGGAGAAAGGTGTACGCTTTGTTCAGGTTTTTGATTGGGGTTGGGATAGCCACGGCACCGACTCCGATTTAGCAATTGACATCGGGCACATTAATAAATGCCGCTCCGTGGATAAAGCCATGACCGCACTCATCTTCGACTTGAAACAGCGCGGATTACTAGAGGAAACGTTGGTAGTGTGGGGCGGTGAATTTGGTCGCACACCGATGCAGGAAAATCGCGAAGGGAAAAAGAATCCATTCAAAGGTCGAGATCATCATACCGAAGCTTTTACGATGTGGATGGCGGGTGGAGGGATAAAGAAAGGATTTACGCACGGTGAAACAGATGCAATTGGTTATTCATCCATCAGCGGGAAAGTTACACCTTACGATGTGCAAGCCACCATCCTACATCAATTGGGATTTGATCATGAAAAGCTCACATACCAATTTCAAGGTCGCCCTTTTCGATTAACGGATGTAGCGGGCAAAGTAATTCATGAAGTAATTGGATAAATAAAGAAATGAAAGAACTCAACTTAGAATAGATGCCAACCAGAAGAGAATTTTTAAACACATCCTCATTAGCAGCTGCCAGTTTGTTTTTGGCTTCCGCGAATGCCTTAAGCCAACCACTATCCACGAAGGCAGCGCCCGGGTATTCATTATTGGTGTTTGGCACAAACTGGGGATTTGAAGGATCGACTTACCAACTTTGCGAAAAATTGAAACAGGCGGGTTACGATGGAGTGGAAATTTGGTGGCCTACAGATGAGAAAGATAGAAAGGGATTATTGGATGCATTGGAAAAGTATAATTTGAAAGTGGGATTCTTGGTGGGAAGTGGAGATTTGGATTTTAAAAAGCATCAGCTGCAGTTCCAGCAAAATCTCGAAGCTGCTGCTAAGGCGAAGCCCGTTTATATCAATTGTCATTCTGGAAGAGATTTTTTCTCATTTGAGCAGAATGCAGAGCTGATCACATTTTCTAATCGATTGTCAGCCGCTACCGGCACACCAATCTATCACGAAACGCACCGAGGTCGGGCACTCTATGCTGCGCCTGTTACTAAAAAGTTTATTGACGAAAGTAAAGATTTGCGCATCACACTGGATATTTCGCATTGGTGTAACGTGCACGAGTCATATCTGCAAGGGCAGGAAGAGACAGTTACTCAAACACTCAATCGCACCGATCACATTCATGCGCGTATTGGCCATCCTGAAGGTCCGCAAGTAAGCGACCCACGCGCAACCGAATGGGCGCAAGCAGTGAAGCATCACTTCGAATGGTGGGATAAAGTAGTCGAAAATAAAAGAAGAGAAGGTAGGCTCATGACCTTTCTCACAGAATTTGGTCCACCCGATTATATGCCTACACTTCCGTATACCCGGCAAGCCGTAGCAGATCAATGGGCAATCAATGTCTACATGATGGAAATTTTACGAAAGCGATATTCCGCATGAGTATAATGGAGATAGTCGGTCGATTTCACCCATTACTTGTTCACTTACCAATTGGAATTTTAGTATTGGCAATTGCATTTGAGTGGCTGTCAGGGTATCAAAGGTATCAAATACTCAAACCTGCTATTACCACAATTATTTCTCTAGGCGCAATCACGGCACTGTTTTCATGTATTACCGGTTATTTGCTTTCGCAGAATGGAGAGTACGATGGAGACACAGTCAGTTGGCATCAATGGTTGGGTATTTCAGTCACTCTGCTCTCGTTCTTGTATGTCTGGATAAGAAGTAAAAGTGAACTAGCGGCAAAAGTATTTTCAGTTGTTGTTTTAGTATTACTTTCAATTACCGGTCACTTAGGCGGCTCGCTTACCCATGGCGAAGATTATTTGACCGAAGGTCTTTTTACCAATAACGAGTCAATGAATGTCGCTTCCATCGATGACCAAACAAAGATGTATGCGGATTTAGTACAACCGATTTTAGAAAGTAAGTGCTACACATGCCATAATGCTTCCAAACAAAAAGGCAAGTTACGATTGGATGCACCGGAGCATATTCAAAAAGGCGGAAAAAATGGAACCGTCCTTGTGGCCCACAAAGTAGACGAGAGTGAAATGATTGACCGTTTACTATTACCTCTTGATCAGGATGAGCACATGCCGCCAAAAGAAAAAAAACAATTGAGTTCGGTTGAAGTAGAAATTTTGAAGCGTTGGATTGCTAGCGGAGCAAGTTTTGATCAAACAGTCGGTGAGCTGAAGCTAACGAACAATTTAAAAGACATTTTGCAATCACACAATACCCCCAACGTAAGTGAAGTGCCGATTGATGACGTGGGCAAAGCGGACGAATCAATAATTAATAAGCTTAGGATGTTGGAAGTAATGGTGGTGCCGGTGTCGCAAGAGAGCCGCTACCTTTCGGTGAACTTAATTAACACCACCAACATCGACTCTGCTTTAGTGATGATGCAAGAACTGAAAGAACAGATCGTTTGGCTCAACGCAAGTAGCACATCCATTTCCGATGTTAATTTGAAATTAGTAGGGGCGCTTACCAACCTCTCCAGATTGCATTTAAACAATACGAAGTTATCCGGTGAAGGGTTGGTAAGTTTAAAGCCACTAATTAATCTTCGCTATTTGAATTTGTCGAATACAAATGTTACAGGCAAAGCACTGATGTCACTTGCTTCGTTGACGAGTTTAACTTCACTACACGTTTACAATACAGCAGTTCAGGAAAGTGAAATAGATGCAATTCAAAAAGCTTTTCTCAATGCAAGGATAGAATGGAAAAACTATGTGGTTCCCATGTTGCCAACGGATACAGTTCGGGTGATGTTACCGTACCGATAGCCGACAGCTCCGATCAGGAGAACTTCCCGATTAAATTTTCAACCAGATCTCATTCAATTTCTTCGTGGAGGTGAGCAGCGCAAAACCACTTCAAAAACTGAAAAGTAGTATGAGTTTGTTTATCATCATTCATATTTCAGCGAATTGACAGGGTTATCCAAAGCAGTCTTGAGCGACTGTGCGCAGACAATTAGAATAATCACAACAAAGAAGCATACAATTGGCAAAGCAAACATCCACCAGTTTAATTCAATATGATAGGCAAAACTCGCAAGCCATTGATTAGCTAAAAAATAACTTAATGGAACTCCTATAAAAATAGAGACTATCATCAGCAAAATATATTCTATGGCAAGCAATGTTAAAATAGTTCTTACGGAAGCCCCCAACACTTTGCGTATGCCAATTTCTTTGGTTCGCTTCGCGACACTTAGCGAAACTAAACCCAGTACACCCGTTACTACAATAACCAGCATTAATATTGTGGCGAACATCGATGCTTTTTTCATTTGAAGTTCTGTGATATATAATTGCTTTAGCCGTTCATCTGCAAATGAAAATTCAAAGGCATCTTCTGGAAAGACTTTTTTCCAAAGAGCTTGGACCTCATTGACCGATTCACTCATCTTGCCCGGTTTCATCTTGAAGCTAAAAAAACGATATGCCTCAAAATCTATATTGTGCACAATCATCAAAGGGGCTACTTTTTCGTGTAATGAAGCAAAATGAAAATCGTCTACTACGCCTTTCACTGTTAGCACGGCATCACCAAAATTGCTCGCTTTCAACTGATCTCCTACTTTAATACTCAATGCCATCTGTGCAGTTCGGTTAATCACCACTTCATTGGGCTTTCGATTATTGGAATTATCAAATAGGCTTCCGTCCGTCAACTTCAAGTTATAAACACGAAAAAAATTCTCATCTGCTCCCGTTACGGTGTAACCAACACCATTCGCTGACGAATTTTCTGCTTTGTAGAGAGTCCCACCTCCAGGGCTAAAATTCCATCCTGGCGCACCCATGGATAATGAGACCGATTGAACATTGGGCGAAAGTGAAAATTCTTTTTTGGCAGATTCCATTTTTTGAAACCCAGCTTCAGTCCAGAGGCGTGGAACAGAGTTCACAATTAAAACATGTGACTTGTCGTACCCCAAATCTTTGTTTAGAAAGTAAGAAGTTTGGCTTGATAGAATTATTGTGGCAGTTAAAATGAAGATCGTGATGAGAAATTGGAAAGCGATTAAGGTTCTTGAAAACTGAATTGTGCCTTTTACTGATTTGGATTTTCCTTTTAATGACTCGATGGGTTTGGCCATTGACTGAAATATGGCTGGATAGATTCCTGCTAAAAGGCCGATGAAGATTATGGCTATGATGATTACAATCCAGAATGTTCCCTGAAAACTAATTACGGATGGCATCTTTGTGCCTAACAATTCACCAAATGAAGGGTATACCAGTTGATAGGCAAGGAGTGCGAATACAGCGGAAGCTAACGCAAACACGAATGACTCCATTATAAACTGTGAAACTACCTGTTTACTTAGGCCGCCTAATACCTTTCGTACACCCACTTCTCTACTTCTCGAAAACGAACTGGCAATAGAAATATTTATAAAATTGCTAATAGCCAATAAAAGGATAAGCACTAAAATAGCAATCAACGAAGTGATCAACTTTTGTACAGCCGAGTGGTTTGTTACCTGATAGTAGTTGCTGATGGGGCTGAGTCGATAAATTTTTATTTCAGAATCTTTTGAAGATATGTTTTTGTCAACCAACTGGTTGATGGTACTTTCTGCTTCCATCACGGATGCGCTGGGTGCGAGCTTGAGATGAGTGATGATAAGATCATTCCATGAATCTTGATTGAATAATGGGAAGAAGTCTCTATAGTTTTCAAGCGGAAGAAAAATCTGAGCATCCATATTCATGAAATCAGTGATGGAGTTCTTATCTTCTGGATCCTCAATTACTGCTTTGATGGTGTAGTCCTTGCGCCCATTTTGTTCTGTAGAAACGGATAATGTTTCCCCTACCACATCCCATCTGTTAAAGAATTGGTTAGCCACTTTTTTAGTAATGATGAGCGAGTTAGGATTTTTCAAGGCGGTAGCTCCATCGCCAGTCAATACCTCGAATCCAAACATGTTGATGAATGAAGCATCGCCAATCATACTTTGCAGGCGGAAGTGTTTATCATCTTTGGAGACCGTTACGTTTCGGTCAAAGAACCGAAAGGAAGATTCAAACAATAGTGGATACTGTTCTAAACACTGCTTTGCTAATCGGCTCGGAACAAAGAAGTTATAATCATCCGTACTTTTTGTTTGGGTTTGTACAAGAAATAGCCTGTCCACATCTTTTAGGCTCTTGTTTACTTGTAATTCCTGGTGTACAAACACGCCAAGCAGAAGCGCGAAAGTGATGCCCAACGTGAGGCACAGAATATTAATAGCAGTATAAAATTTTCTTTTAGTGATGCCTCGAATCAATACAAGAAAATAGTTCCTTATCATATAGCTTTGATTTAATTCAATTGAAAACTTATTCCTCAGCAAAATCCCCAGCCTAAAAAACCGAATCACATTCCACATTAATCTCATCTTCGCTTTTTTCTCTCCAACTGCTTTTACATCCCGATTGAATTTTTGAATGAGATCGCCTTCGATTTCTTCGAAGAGATGATCAGGGCAGATGAATTTTAGAAATTTCAACGCCCATCTAGGCGGTTGAACATTGGAATTCATAAACCGGACATTTTCAATTGTGGCACCAACTTCCACAACTCAATCCTCGATTCTTTCATCGCCTTCAACATCGCCATGCCTGCACTTGTGATAGTAAAAATTCGCTTGCGTCTGCCGCCCCGTTCGTTGGTTCCACCACCCATACTCGATTTGATGTAGCCCTTATCTTCCAAGCGGTAGAGTGTAACATGCACTGCACTTAAGTTTACTTCACGCTTTAATCGCGTTTCAATTTCTTCGGCAATCGCGGCTCCGTAGGCATCTTCCTGCAAGGCTGCCACCATCGTCAAAATCAACTCTTCAAACTCACCCAAGTATTCCTTAGCCATATATATGCTTATATTTTGTAAAGTAAATAAACAAACTCTTTTACTAAAATCAAAACGCCCACCAGAAAGTGATAGTGGTTATCTCGCCATTGCTTCATAGTGCTACTCATTAGCGCATTCCAACCACTCATTAATTCTTCCTGAAAAAGGCGCAATTTCACTACAGATTTGCTCCCACAAACCAAATTCTGCATATATGTCCCCACGTAAACTCTCATTATTTTTCACTTTTGCATTTTTGCTATCCGGCATCTCATGCACCAAAGAAGAAGATCCTATTTCAATCAACGTCACCGATTTTGCCGTCACCATTGCCGAAAACCCAACGCTCGGTCAGGTGCTTGGCACTGTGGCAGTCACCACCAATCGTGGAACATTAACCTATTCAGTAGAGCCATCTGAAACACTGAGTGGAGCATTTGCGATCAACGCCACCACCGGACAATTAACAGTGGGTAGCATTGGTTTTTATGATTTTGAAACACGCACTTCTATTGCGGGTAAAGTGAAAGTAACGAACGGCTCAGTTTCAAAGTTGATTAATGTAACGATCACGCTCACCGATGTAGTTGAGGTGGTGGTAAACATCAGCAACTTTACAGCAACCATAGCAGAGAACCCGACACAAGGCCAGCTGCTCGGCACTGTTACTTCGTCTACTAATTTGGGCGGATTAACATTTTCAATGATATCTGAAGGAACCAGTCCTATAGCCGTTAATTCAGTAGGTGAGTTGACGGTGGCTACTCCTTCGTATTTTAACTATGAACTTCGCACCACAGTACAGGCAACTGTTCGAGCCACGAATGGAAACGTTTCAAAAGATGCGACTGTCATCATCACACTAACAGATGTGACAGAAACCGTTCAGAAAAGATTAGATGATGGAGAAACGCCCTATCAGATTTATACCAAAGACAACACCTTGTTAAATCAAATCTATGGTAAAACATTTGCCGGTGGAAAAATTGGTTCATTGACTACGACAGGTACAACAGGCAAAGGGAATTGTTTGATCTTATACATTGATATGGAGTATAGTGGGAATCAGTCGGCATCTAATACGGTAGCTAACAATTTAGAGACAGGTGGATATTCTGATTGGCGTTTGCTCACCGAATCCGAAGCAATTACCGTTTGCGCCACACAAGGCGCTGTTCCAAACCTCTTTCCTTTTGCTTATTTCTGGACAAGCACCGGTTGTGGTGGAATTTGTTACAAGGCATATTATTTTTCAAATAGCTCTTGTGGCAGTGGAGGCGAGCCGTCTTCGAACGGCCATCATTTAGTGGCCGGACGTGTATATGATGACCCCAACAACTAAAAATTGTTTGAATTAGTATTCTTTATGAAAAGCTGCCTATGCTTGTATGGCAGCTTTTTCTATTTTGCAATAAATCAGTAGTATAAAGAAATGATAAAATCGCTTTGTGCGGAAAGTACAGAATGGATTTCGCAGTCAAAACGCATGCACGTTAGCTTGGGCGCACATTTCTTTTTCATCTTGCTGTTTCCTATTTGGACAAATGCGCAAGAGATCGTTAGTTTTAATATCAACCAAAACGATAGACTGCCATCCAATACCATTTACAGTGTTTTTCAAGACACCGATGGATTTATTTGGGTTGGTACTGAAAATGGATTGGCCCGTTACAACGGAAGTCACTTCCGAATGTACGAAAATAGTTCGGTGCGTTCCAAAGCCGTTACCGGGATATTTCAAGATAGCGATGGCCGAATCTGGCTACACAATTTCTTCGGAGAGATTTTGTATGTGGAAGGAGATTCGCTTCGAAAGCTAACTGCGTGGGAAGGGAAATATTCCAGTGGCTTCCCAACGGTTACAGCGGGCAAAGGATTTATTGCCATCAATAGCAATGAACGCTTTTTTAAATACACACCGTCTTCTGCGCAGTGGGTGGTGAGTGACTCTGCCAATTGGACGCGCGATAAATCATACCTCATCCATCATCTGATCGCATCGGATGGCAAGGCGTGGCTTTGCTCTGTGAGAAATGATGTGGTGTTGGTTTGCAACGCAGGCACTAAGCAATGCTATACATTCCCACAAAGTAAATTTCACTTCGATGCGAACCGCTTGCGACTAGAGGAATGGCAGGGGCAACTTCTTTTGTGGGATCCATCCAACAAACGAGTTTTAAAATTAACAGATGGCCGCGCAACAGAATGGACAGCAGAACTTGTCAATATAATCGCAACCACCCGCGCCATTAAAAACGTAGGCGACTCTCTTTTGGCTTTTATCAAAACCGATGGCGTTGACTTGATGCGACTCGATGGTTCCGTCACTCACTTAGTGCAAGGAAAAAACGCGAGCACAGTAGCAACCGACCACGAGGGCAATGTGTGGGTGGGCACATTAAATGATGGTTTGTTTTATATTCCATCCTTACATAGCACACTTTATTCTTCCGAGAATTTTCAAATGCAAACGAAACTGATTTCGTATCGAGATCAAATCATAGCCGGATCGCAGCACGGAAAAATAACGTTTTGGAATGGAGCAGGATCGATGATCAAAAGCTTCCAACTTCCGTCCAGCGCGGAGGTGCAAAGTTTGTTTGTAGATGAAAAAAGAAATCGACTGCTCGCTTTTTCTGATCAACTGTATGTTTACGATCTGGAAAAAAATAGATTAGAACGGGTCATTGAAGTGGTATCTGTCAAAAAAATAATTCAGGCGAATGACCTTTATGTGCTGGCAACTTCCTCGGGTATCATTACGCTAGATCCAATTTCATTTAACCCCAACCGATTTCTAACTTCTTTGCGCACAACTTCCGTAGCATTTGATTCGACTCAGCAGTTTCTTTGGATTGGTACGCAAAAGGGAGTGTACACCGCTTCGCTTAAAGTAGAAAACGTGAAGTTGTGGAATCCGGAAGGCAACACAATGGATTCTCCGGGTGTTTCAGCATCCGTTGTAGCAAACGACTTTATTCTGTTGGGCACCTTCACGAATGGATTATTTTTTCTGCGAAACGGAAAAGTGTTTGAGCACCTCACTATAAAAGAAGGACTGCCTTCGAATAAAATTACAGCTCTTACAATAAGTGATCATGCAGTTTGGATTGGTACTGATAAAGGAATGGTTTCCTATCTTTTCGATACGCAAAAGATTTCAAAAATAGACCATACGAAAGGGCTGATTTCAAATGAGGTGTATGATTTAGTAATAGTGCAAGACCAACTTTGGGTTGCCGGGCGGGAAGGAGTGCAACGATTTTTGCGAATGCAAAATAAGAACATCCAACAACCAAAACTACACATTCAATCCATCAAATCTGATACAGTATTATTTCGGCAATACCAAAACGAAATCACACTGCCACCCCATTTCCGGCAATTGATTTTTAATTTTGATGTGTCGAATAACCTGCGGAGTGCAGGCACCACAAGCATTTATTATCGAATTAAAGAATTAGAAAACGAAAGGTGGAACAAAACCAATTTGGCGTCTCCGGTAGTTAATTATGTGTCGCTTCCGTTTGGAGATTATACTTTTGAAGCTTTCGCTGAAAATGAAGATGGCACTCGATCTTCCAATGTAATTACGTTTGCCATGCAAATTCAAGCGCCTTTTTGGAGACAAACCTGGTTTTTGATTATGACCTTTTTTAGTGCGCTGTTTTTATTGGCAGTCATAACTTATTGGCGTTTACGAAAAGACGCGCAACGAAGAGAGCAACAATTAATGCTGATGACGCGCGAACAGGAATTGCGAATTGCACAGCTCACCTCCATTCGCGCCCAAATGAATCCGCATTTTATCTTCAACACCATGTCGCTCATTCAAAGTAAGGTGCTGGTGGGACTAAAAGATGAAGCCAGTCATCACATTCAGAATTTTTCAACCTTGCTGCGTAAAGTGCTGGATTTCTCAGCAAAAGAAACTATTCTGTTACAAGAAGAAATTGAGATTCTGGAAAAGTATTTAGCCATCGAGAAGGATCGTTTCGATGGCACGTTGAATTACACCATCGATGTGAGTGAAGCGATCAAAGATGAAATGATTCGCATTCCATCATTACTCACACAGCCGTTTGTCGAAAACGCATTGCGTCATGGATTGATGCACAAGGCTGGCAAGAAAGTCCTTCACATCAGCATTAGCGTAGTGAATGAATTTTTGCGCATTCACATTTCTGATAATGGAATCGGCCGAAAGGCAGCAATGGAATTTGCCAAAAGCAGAAAACAATCACATCAATCATTTGCGCTGGCAGCCTATCAGAAAAGAATCGAATTGCTCAATTTTGGAAAAGAACGAAAGATAGAGTTAGAGATTGTTGACCGAATGAACGACCACCAAATGCCCGAAGGCACGAGCGTAATCATTCACGTACCCAGCGATTATGAGTCATAAAGAAGAAATTACCGTATTGATTGTTGATGACGAAAAGAATGTCCACGCTGCCATGAAAGAGCTGTTGCTTACGCATTTGCCTTCAGTAAAAATTGTGGGCGAAGCTGGCAGCATCCCCGAGGCAGTGCGGGAAATTCATCAGCACAATCCCAATCTAGTTTTTTTAGACATCGAAATGCCGGGTTACTCCGGATTACAATTGCTGGAATTTTTTAATTCGAAAGAAATTACCTTCGACATCATTTTTGTTACCGCATTTAATGAATACGCCATACAAGCATTTAAAATTGCGGCATTTGATTATTTGCTTAAACCGGTTGATCCAGTCGAGTTAAAGCGTTCGGTCGAGCGATACAAGGAGAGCAAACACATTCCACGATTGGAAGAAAGAGTCAATTTATTGCGCGAGGCGTACACCAACAACCTCGTACCTTCACAGTTGGCCGTTCCATCACTCAATGGCATTGATTTTATTCGACTAGAAAATGTTATCCTGATGGAAGCATCAGGTACCTACACGAAGATCGTTCAAACTTCAGGGAAACCCTTAGTGGCTAGCAAACCTTTGGGCGAATTTGAAACAGTCTTGCAAAACAACGCGAAATATTTTCGGCCGCACCGATCATTTATCATCAATACGGAATTTATCAAGCAGCTTTCAAGCCGCGATGGGGATATTATCTTGATGCAAAACGAAATGCAAGTGCCCCTTTCTCGCTACCGCAAAGCAGAGTTTGAAAAATTAATCAGCAATTACAAAGTTTAAGGCATCCGATTGGCATGACGACTCGCCAGCAACCACTTGCCGTGTCGCTTCACATAAACTTCCGTGTAACCCAATTCAATCGTCAGTGGATTACTATTCATGGTCACCTCAAATTTTCCGGAGCCAGTGACGATGGCAGTTTGCTCGTAAAACTGAACCTGTGCTGCGTGAATAGAAATGGCTGTGTAATTGAGTTTGCCCGATATCAAATCATCCAGCAACTCTTTCTTGGTTTCAACCCACCCATTCGAGTGAATGTAGCGCAAGTCATTGTCCAGGACCAAAGCCAATGAGTCAACTTTTTTGTGAATCATCCAATCAAATTTCTTTTTGGAGAGAGCAAGGATTTGTTGCTCGGGTTGAGTTTGAGCGGACACTTCATAGCCAAATGAAATGCACAGTAAACTTAATAATGCTATTGATTTACGCATGGGATGAATTTCAAAATACGCTTTGAATAGCTATTTGGGCTATGCGTTCATCTTCCGATTCAGAAAGACCGCTCACGCCAATGCCGCCAATGACTTTACCTTCGTGAATTATTGGTAAGCCACCACCAAAGCCAGTTATTTTTGGATCACCCCAAAATGCTTGCTCACGATTTTTATCGATCATAAACTCACCCATCTCGCGCGTTGATTTGCGATCGCGGGCTGCCGTATGTGCTTTACTTTGGGCAATCACCGAAGCGGCTGAAGATGCACCATCCATTCGTAAAAACGAAATCAATTCACCTTCTGGCCCGCAAACCGCCACAGCCACATGTTTGTGAATCTTTTCTGATTCGGAAACTACTTTTTCGATAAGGCGCATAGCTTCTTTCGCGTCCACTTTGAAGATGTGTGTCATAATTTTGTTCGTAAAAAATCGGCTGTATAACCTTTCCCCTTTTTAGCCATGTCTTCCGGAGTACCTGCAAAAAGAAGTTGCCCTCCATTTTTCTCACCGCCCTCGGGCCCCAAGTCAATAATCCAATCAGCACACTTGATTACTTCCATGTTATGCTCAATGACAATCACCGTGTGACCCTCATCGACCAAAGCGTTGATCGCTTTCAATAATTTTGAAATATCATGAAAATGCAAACCGGTGGTAGGCTCATCAAAAATGAAAAGAATATGATCAGCCGCATCCGAAGAATTTTTTCCTAAGAAAGAAGCCAGCTTCACACGTTGAGCTTCTCCTCCGGAAAGTGAATTGGAAGATTGCCCCAACTTCACATAACCGAGCCCCACTTCAAACAACGGTTTGATGCGCTCGTATACGGGTTTCTTGTCTTTAAAAAACTCAAGCCCTTCTTCCACTGTCATATCCAACACATCGGCAATGGATTTGTCTTTGTGGGTCACCTCCAGCACTTCTTGTTTAAAACGTTTGCCATGACAGCTCTCACACTCCAAGAAAATGTCTGCCATGAATTGCATCTCTACTTTGATTTCGCCTTCACCTTCGCAGGTTTCGCAGCGCCCGCCTTCTACATTGAAAGAAAAATGAGAAGGCTTGTAGCCGCGCTGTTGAGCCAAAGGCTGATCGGAATATAAATTGCGGATCGCATCATAAGCTTTCACATAACTGATCGGATTAGAGCGTGACGATTTTCCAATCGGATTCTGATCCACAAATTCAACTTGTTTGATTTTGGTGAAGTCTCCGGTTAGTTGATCGTATTTGCCCGGAGACTCAGACACCGATCCACTCAATCGGCCAACAGCGGGGTAAAGAATTTTTGAAATCAGTGTCGACTTGCCCGAACCGCTCACGCCTGTAACCACAGTGAGTGCGCCTAGCGGAAACGTAACTTTGAGATTCTTTAAATTGTTTTCTCGCGCACCCACCACAGTGATAGAGTCTTTCCACTTTCTGCGCAAAGCAGGCACTGGAATTTTCTCTAAGCCACTCAGGTAATCGGTGGTGTGACTGCGCACCTTCCCTTTAATATCTTTAATAGAGCCTTGAAACACCAAATGTCCACCATGCGATCCGGCATCTGGGCCAATATCAATAATCTGATCGGCTGCTCGCATAATTTCTTCTTCGTGTTCTACTACAATCACCGTGTTACCCATATCACGTAGCGACTTCAATACTTCGATCATACGCGCAGTGTCGCGTGGATGCAAACCAATGCTCGGTTCATCCATAATATACATGGAGCCCACCAACGCACTGCCCAATGAAGTGGCGAGTTTGATACGTTGAAATTCACCACCGGATAAAGTGGAGGTTACGCGATTCAATGTGAGATAGCCAAGCCCCACCTTTGTCATATATTCCAACCGTGATTTGATTTCGGTTAAAATGCGTTCCGAAACTTTTTGTTCGTATGCTGGCAACTTAAGCTTTTGAAAAAACACCAGAGCGTCTTCAATAGGCATCAACACGATGTCGGTAATAGACGTATCAGCAATTTTTACGTAAGCCGCATCTTTACGCAACTTGGTTCCCCGGCAATCAGGGCAAGTAGTTCTTCCGCGGTAGCGCGAAAGCATCACTCGATATTGAATCTTATGTGTTTTAGACGCGAGGTAACGGAAAAATTCATGGAGGCCCTCAAAATATTCGTTGCCATTCCAGATTAAGTCACGCTGCTTTTGAGTCAACTCACTGTATGGCCGATGTACCGGAAAATCAAATTTAATTCCATTCTTCAATAAAGGCTTTGCCCACTCACTCATCACCTCACCACGCCACGGAGCAATGGCTCCTTCATAAATAGAAAGACTTTTATCTGGAATCACCAGGTCTTCATCAATGCCTAAAATTTTTCCAAAGCCCTCGCATGTTTGGCAAGCTCCGAAAGGATTATTAAAGCTGAAGAGGTTGATGGATGGTTCTGTAAAAGAAATGCCGTCTAGCTCAAAACGATCAGAAAAACTTTTTTTAGTGGCTCCTTCAACGTACACAGCGCAATCACCGTGGCTTTCGAAGAAGGCCGTTTGTACAGAATCGGATAAGCGAAAGGTCAGATCTTCGTCCGTTGCATTCACAGCCGCACGGTCAATTAATATTTCAACTTCACCTTCAATCTTTTTCGCTTTCGTGGATGGCTTTTTCTTCACCTCACCTTCGGCCGGAGGAGCACCCACGAGTTCTTCAATAAATTTTACTTCACCATCCACCAACACGCGGGTAAACCCTTTGCTGAGAAGGAGACTAAGTTCATCGGCAAGCTTGCGACCTTTTTCAACTTGCAGTGGACACGTAATCATAATGCGTGTTCCTTCTTTCTGTCGGTTGATGTAATCAACCACATCGGCAACAGAATCACGCTTCACTTCTTGTCCGCTAACAGGAGAATACGTTTTGCCAATTCGAGCGAAGAGCAACTTCAGGTAATCGTAAATCTCGGTAGTGGTGCCAACGGTCGAACGTGGATTGCGTGTATTCACCTTTTGCTCAATGGCGATAGCAGGTGATACACCGCGAATGTAGTCCACTTCGGGTTTTTCCATGCGACCCAAAAATTGTCTCGCGTACGAACTCAAGCTTTCCACATACATGCGTTGCCCTTCGGCAAACAAAGTGTCAAAGGCGAGAGAAGATTTGCCCGATCCGGATAGCCCGGTGATCACCACGAGTTTGTTGCGTGGAATGGCTACACTAAGATTTTTAAGGTTATTGACCCGTGCCCGCTTAATAATGATGTATTGCTTGGGATCGAGGTCGTCTAAATGAGAGTCGTCAGGAAAGTTATTCATTTCAAGCGGTAAAAGTAGAAAATAGCCAAGCGATGTCCTACCGAAGTTCAACTTAACTATGGCGCATGAATTATAATTTTAGCTTTTCGGGGTTTTGAAAATTATTCCAAAATGTGATTAAGTCAATTTGAGTTGTTGAAACAATCCGGTAATAAAGGCTGATCTGCTTAACAACAACACATCGATGGATGTTATCAGATAGATTGATCACAGGATAAATTTTAGGATTTTTTGATAACCTCAGAATGACTTCATCTACGCGATCAAGAAAATCAGAAGTTACTTGGTCTCCCCACTCGGTGAGTAAGTAGTCAACATTTTGCGAAAAGGAATCTTTAGCTTCTGGAGTCCAGATGATCTTCACTCTTGCTACTTTTTCAACCGCTCACGAAATTCACTCATTACTTCATTGTGCGGGGAACCAACTCCTTGTTTAGATTGGAGCAAACCTTTTTGAATAGATGCCTTTAGTTGAGGATTCAATTCATCCCAGATCGAAACTTCCGCTCCTTCCAGAATAGCTTTTACCTGTTGTAAGATAAAATCATCTTCGGTTGAAGCGAGCGTTTCAAGCAATTCGTTTTTTTGAATTTTATCCATTCCTGCCAAGTTACTGTCGAATTACTCAATAAAAGATTGATGGAGTTAACAATTACCTAGTTATCAAAATCCGGATCGTAACTGGCTTCTTTTCCGCTATCTCCATCGTCATCAAAACCATCGCCACCATCTCCAGCATCAAAATCATCGTCCCGTGGGCCTTGAGCCTCATCATCTTCGGCATCAAACTCTTGCTTTTTGCCCGATTCGACATCGTATTCACCTTCGCTATTTTTGGTAGCCGGTACTTTCACCAAAAAAACAGAATCATCTGTTTCGAGCGGGAAAACGAAAATCGGCTCTTTCTTCGCATTGGTGATGCGGGTAATACTGGATTCATACCCATTGGGGTATTGTTCGCGCATTAATTCGCGCAAGTCTTCGGATAAATTTTCCAGACTTTTAATCAGACGTTTTTTAGCTACTGCCATGGCGGGATTATAATACAATCAAAAAATCGGCTCAATTAGCGAAAGAAATTATACAACAGGCAAGATTTTTGTAAAAATTTTTTGGGTTTCGGTAAAATAATTCTACTTTTCACTAATCAAGTAAAAAAAACTAACCCACACACTATCGAGCGACATCTTTACGTTACTAAACCGCAAGACGATGATTGACAGCAGATCTAGCGACAGCCAACTGGTTGCGCTCTATCAAACCGGTAACGAAGAGGCGTTCGAAATGCTACTTCACAGACACAAATCCCGTATTTATACGGCTATCTATTTAATCGTTAAAGATCGCTATGAAGCACAAGATTTGCTTCAAGACACCTTTATAAAGGCGATTAACACGATAAAAGGTGGCCGATACAACGAAGAGGGCAAATTTCTACCCTGGATTTGCAGGATCGCACATAACTTGGCTATCGACCATTTCCGAAAAAACAAGCGCTACCCAGAGGTAACGCTCGAAGATGGCAGCCATGTGTTTGATTCGATGCAGTTTGCAGAAGAATCTTTCGAAGACAAGCAAATGCTACGCGATACGCGTGCACGCATGCGCGACCTAATAAAGGAACTGCCTGAAGAACAGAAGCAGGTGCTGATTATGCGGCACTATTTGCAAATGAGCTTTCAGGAAATAGCGGAACGCACGGATGTGAGTATAAACACGGCACTGGGGAGAATGCGCTATGCGTTGATCAACTTGAGAAAGAAGATGATTAAAAACCATATTGCCTATGATAAAAACATTTACCCAGAACGACCTGATCAGGTTTTTATACCACGAGACCTCGGAGCAAGAGGAGAGGGAGATTAACAAAGCATTGCTTTGCGACAGCGTGCTGCAGGCACAATACAATGAGTTGAGTGCTGGCATGAAAGCACTCGATGCCGCGCAGATGCAACCTTCCCCTGCCACCGTTTTATCCATTCTAAGCTACTCCCGCGGTATGCAGGAGCATGGCTAGCCTGAGAAAGAGCCTTCCTTGTTCGGAGGCTCTTTTTAATTACACCCCATCCACATCTTTCAACAACTCAGTTGAAATTTTTAGCGGTACATGTATGGATGTGTGTACCATTGCGCCATGACAACAGAAAAACTTCTCACCGGCATGTTGTGGATGCATATTGCCGGAGGTACCATTGCATTAGTAAGTGGCCTGATAGCCATGTTCGCAACAAAAGGGGGTAAAACCCATCGGCTGGCAGGCAAAATTTATTTTGCCGGAATGACAGCTGTTTTTGTAGGCGCTCTGTTTACTGCGATTGGTCATCGCAAAGATTTTCTGCTGATGGTAGCATTTTTTAGCTACTACATGACCGTGCGCGGGTATCGGATTTTATATCTCAAAAAACTTAACCTCGGTCAGAAACCTCAGCTAATGGATTGGATTATCAGTTCCTTGTCAGGAGTTTTTATCATTTCTTTATTGGGATGGGGAATTTGGGCGCTAATGCAAGGCGTTGGAATGGGCATTGCGGGAATTATGTTTGCCTTGATTGGCTCTTCTTTTTTGATAGCCGATGCCCGGAATTTTATTCAACCGCCAAAAGAAAAGATGCATTGGTGGTATTCACACATTAGCAGCATGGGCGGAAGCTATATCTCAGCCGTCACCGCTTTTGTTGTGGTGAACATCCAACTTCCGCAACACAATTGGATTTTATGGATTTTGCCCGGAATAATTGGCGGTATCATCATTGGACGAACTATTCGGAAGTACAAAGTTAAATTTCAGACAACGGCAGTTTAATGCTTAAAGAAACAAAGCAACTTCTTCCACCAATTCTTTCGATTTCAAATTATGTCCTAACCCTTCTGTGGTAATCAACTTGGCTTTTGGCCATACTTCAACCATATCCAAGGCTGTTTTGTAAGGTGCTTCTTTGTCTTCTTTATCGTGAATGATCAGGCCATCAATCGTCAATGCTTTTGCAAACTCTTTCATCTTAAAATAAGAGGGCGGATGGCCAATGGTTTGCAAGAAATACTGGTGCGTTAATTCAATCATCCGTTTCGATAATCCCAACACCTTCTGATAGTAATTGAAGAAATAGCCCACTTCTCCGGGAGCTGCCATGATCACCAACTTGTTGATAGTCAAATTTGGAATGCGATGAAACGTATACACAGCCGCAAAGCCACCAAACGAATGGGTGAGGATGGCATGCAATGAAGGGTGCTTGGATATAAATTGTTCAATCAATCCACTGTAGTGCGGCAGATTGAGAAAATCTCCTTCGGACAAACCGTGGCCAGGGGCATCTAAGGAGTAAATAGTAAACTCTTCTTTGGGCAATCGATTGATCACATAGCGCCACCAGTAGCTGTGACTCTGCCATCCGTGCAGCATCAATACTTTCTTCTCTCCGTTTCCCCAGCGGTAGCCTTGTACTTTTTTATCATGATAGGTGAGCGTAAACTGCTCATCGGCTTTCTGTAGAAACTCGAGCTGATGCGGTTTCATTTTTATTCTGCGGGGCCAGCAGAATAGCTCAAAACCTTTTTTGCCGGCTACTTTGGGGGCAACAATGGCCAGCGTATTCAAATACAAGCCAATTGAACGAACGAATATTTTGTTCATAAAAATTTAGTCAACAGTTAATTTTTTTCCGCGATGCCTTCGATCATTTTCTCCAGATGGGTGATCACGATTTGAATGTCGCGGTTGGATTTAGAGAGTTTGCTCATCATAATCGCCCCTTCCAGACTGGCAATCATCACGGTGGCAAAGTATTCGTGGTCGATTTCTTTTTTGATTTGCCCAAACTTCTGACCATTGGTCAACAAAGTGACGATGGATTGCTTCAGCACGTCTAAAATCAGATTTGCTTTTTTACGCAAGTGCGGACTTTGGTCATCGGCCTCGATGGCCACATTCAGCAACGGGCAACCTCCTTTGATCGGTGGTTTTGTCACATACGATTCAAAAAAATGAATAATGGCCTTCAGCTTGTCAACTGCATTGGATTTTTCTTTGATCTCTGATCGCATCTTCTCAAACATCACCTCCGTCAGGTGGACTAATGTTTGCTCTTCCAGCTTCTCTTTGCTTTTGAAATGTCGGTAAATGGCGCCTTTTGTAAATCCGGTTGCATCTGTAATGTGACTAATCGAGGTTGCCCGATAGCCTTGTACATTAAATAAACCTCCGGCATGGTGAAGAATCGCTCCTTTTGTTTCGGTTGGATTGCGCATGCCACAAAGATACCGATCGGTATCTAAATAAAAAATCATTTGTTCCGGCAACTTCCGTAGATCGGTGTGTGTTTGTCATAAAAACCTCTATATTTTCTTCATGGAAGATTTACTGCAACAGCTTCAACGAGTGCCCGAATTACAAACAGTGCCACTGACCCAGCTCCAATGGATGGCCGACAAGGGCCGGATCGATTCTTTTGCAGATGGTGAAAAGGTCTTTAATAAAGGCGATGCCATCAGCGAGCTGCGCATCATTCTGAAAGGAGAGGTCAATCTATTTTTGGAACAAGCCGGTAATCTAAGAAACATGGGCACCGTTGGAGCCGGAGAAATTACAGGTAAGCTTCCGTTTTCACGGATGAAAGGTGCCACTGGAAACGGAATAGTTACAGGCGAAACGATCGTGTTCTCATTGCATCAGGATTTTTTTCCGGAGATGATTCGAAACCATCATGAATTGGTGGAAGCGCTGGTTCATGTGATGACCGATCGGGTGCGCGACAACACGCGCATGCAACAACAAAACGACAAGATGATGGCGCTCGGCAAGCTCTCAGCCGGTCTGGCGCACGAACTCAACAATCCTTCGGCAGCAGTGGTGCGCAGCGCACATGAGTTGAAAAAACATCTCTCCAATATTCCAGATAACTTTAAGAGGGTCATTCAAATTCGGGCAACCGAGCAAGTGGTTGATCAGGTGAATCAATTGGTGTTCTCAAAAATTTCCAATGCGGGGAAGACTTCATTATCCATGTTGGCAAAAACAGCACTCGAAGATGAACTGACGGATTGGTTAGAGTCGAATGAAATAGCCAATGCATATGAGATGACAGAAGTAATGGCGGAATTTGATATTCATGCCGAAGATTTGGAACAAGTAAAATCATGGCTGCGACCGGAAGATAAGCAACCCGTGATTGGCTGGATTTATCAGGTGCTCACCACCGAAAAATTGGTGACGGAAATTGAAGAGGCTGCAAAGCGTATCAACACGTTGGTATCGTCTGTGAAAGGATACACACACATGGATCAGGCGCCCGAAAAACAACTCACTGATATTCATGTGGGCATTCGCAATACGCTTACCATGTTGAATCATAAACTGAAAAAGAATGGCATAAAACTGATTGAAAGTTTCGATGCGCAATTGCCGCAGGCATCGATCTTTATTAGTGAAATGAATCAGGTGTGGACGAATGTAATTGATAATGCCATCGATGCGATGGAAGGCCGCACAAACAATACACTCGAAATCAAAACGGAGAAGAAAGGATCGTTCATTAATGTTTCGATCATCGACAATGGTCCCGGCATTCCGAAAGAAATACAAGACAAAATATTTGATCCCTTTTTTACGACTAAGTCCATTGGGAAGGGAACCGGTTTGGGCTTAGAAGTAGTTCGCCAGATTATTAATCAACACAATGGCAAAGTGTATGTAGATTCAAACCCAGGTCGAACAGAGTTTATTGTTTGTTTTCCGATCTAAAAGTTGATACATGAAATGGCCATCTAAATGCCCTACATGTAACGGCACGATTAAAATGGCCATTTCTTGTGACCACTAAAAAATAAAATATCAACACATGAAAAAACCAATTATACTGGCTGTAGATGATGATCCTCAAGTGTTGCGAGCAGTGGCGCGCGATCTACGCAATCAATATGGAAAAGAATACCGCATCATCAGCACGACTTCGGCTAATGAAGCATTGGCTTCGCTCATTGAGCTGAAAAACAAAAATGAAACCATTGCACTGTTTCTGTCGGACCAGCGCATGCCCGAAATGCTAGGCGTTCAATTTTTGCAACAAGCCAAAGAACTTTTTCCGCAAGCAAAACGAATTTTGCTGACGGCCTATTCAGATACCGAAGCCGCCATTCGCGCAATCAATGAAGTGCAATTGGATTATTATCTCATGAAGCCTTGGGATCCACCGGAAGAAAAATTGTTTCCGGCTTTGAATGATCAGTTGGAGGAATGGCAAAGCAAACACATTCCGGTTTTTCATGGCATACGCATGGTGGGCTACCAATGGTCGCCCCGCTCGCATCAGATCAAAGATTTTCTTTCCGGCAATTTGATCCCATACCAATGGCTGGATATTGAATCGGATGTATCTGCTTCGGAATTAATTCTGTTGAATCAGATTGAAACGAAAGATTTGCCGGCCGTATTTTTTGAAGACGGTTCGTTTCTTTTAAATCCGGATTTGGCGGCTGTTGGTGAGAAGACAGGCATGCAATCGAAAGCATCTAAAACGATGTACGATGTTACGATCATTGGTGCGGGACCAGCCGGATTAGCTGCAGCGGTGTACGGAGGTTCAGAAGGGTTGAATACCGCACTCATCGAAAAACGCGCTCCGGGTGGACAAGCCGGAACGAGTTCGCGCATTGAAAATTATTTAGGTTTTCCCAATGGATTGAGTGGAGCCGAACTTTCGCGCAGAGCGATTTCGCAAGTCACACGCTTTGGTGTTGAATTTCTTTCGCCACAGGAAGTAGTGGACATTACCATCAAAGACAATTATAAAATTATTTCCCTTCGCGATGGCAGCGTGTTGAATACCCGTAGTGTCATCATCACCACGGGTGTCGATTACCGCGCACTCGAAGCCACCGACATCGAAAAGTTTACTGGAGCGGGCATTTATTATGGAGCATCCACCACCGAAGCACACGCGTGTCGCGATCAAGATGTGTACATTGTCGGTGGAGGTAATTCCGCAGGGCAATCGGCTATGTATTTATCCAACTTTGCAGCACGGGTTTTTATCGTCATTCGCAAAAAAGATTTGTCGTCTACCATGTCGCAATACCTGATCGATCAGATCAATGGCACTAGCAACATTCACCTCGTACCAGAAACCATTGTAGGCCAAGTGCTGGGCAACGAGAAGTTGGAAGAGATTTGTCTGGAAAATATAGTGACGAAAGTACGGCAACAAGCAAAGGCGGCTGCGCTGTTTATTTTTATTGGCGCGAAGCCCATTACGGATTGGATCAAACTAGATATTATCAAAGACGACAAAGGTTTTATTGAAACGGGTCGCGATTTATTAAAATACGAAGCCTTCAAAAAATCATGGAAGCTGCAACGCGAACCCTTTTTATTAGAGACTTGTAATCCGGGCATTTTTGCAGCGGGCGATGTTCGCTCAGGCGCAATGAACCGAGTGGCATCGGCCGTAGGAGAAGGAGCGATGGCCATCAAATTTGTACACGAATACTTAGCCGAAAACTGATATGAGTTTGAAAAAAGAAATTTGTTCACACCTGTTGGCATGGAGTCAGCAGGAAATGAAATTGCAAAAGAAACACCAATGCGATGAGTGTGTAAAGACAGGCGACAAGTGGGTTCACTTGCGTACATGCCAGACATGCGGAGCCACGCTCTGCTGCGATTCATCTATCAACCAACATGCTTCAAAACACGCGAAGGCAACAGGCCATCCAATAGCGATCTCAGCCGAGCCGGGCGAGCAGTGGGCTTGGTGTTATGTGGATGAACAGATTGTGGGGTACTAGGATGAATTAATCTTCGTGAATAGGGTCTCCTTTGAGAGAAGAATAAGTATTGAAAGCATCTAAAATTAGTTCTTTAATATCTATTGAATCAATCCAATCTGATTTATCACCTTTAATAACATTTGCAAAGAATGTATTCTGGAAAGGACTTAGCCTAATATTTTTAATACTGTATTTCGTTTTTGTTTTAACGTCTGTATATTCTATTCCTGGTTGAAACTTGTTTTGCTGATAATCTGCAAGCATAATTAGATTGGGGATAAACACATCATAACTAGAGCAAAAATGAGATTCGGTTTTTGAAAACTGAGTTCGCTTCACCGCATTTATGAAAGTTTCCCCATTTCCATATATTGAAATCATAAAATCAAAAACAACAGCCACGTAGACATTACGGTTTGTAAACTCACTTCTGAAAACATTTCTGATTTGATATATTCTCTCATCATATGTCAAATCACATAGTCTAACTAATTGACGAAGACTAAAGGTCTCTGATATTATCATATTCTCAATAATATACTGAATTAGCAAAAAACTAGTGGTATCAGATGGCCGGTTATATTGCTTATCCCAAAGTCTTTTTCGCTTAGGATTAATGGTTGATAAAATATCAAATACAGATTTTTTAATTTCGGTGCGATTGTCAAAATAGAATATCTCTTTACTATAAAATTTATCGAAGTACCCATTGAAATCAACGTCCACCCCAAATCGGTTATGAAAAATCCTTCGAATATTGCTTGCGTCACAGCAAAAAAGAATTTTATCGAAGCTAAATTTATTTTCTGTTCCTTCAATATCAATATGAACAGAAAAAACATTTAGTAATCTAAAGATTTGATCTGGATCAATCCGATCAAGGTCATCTATAATCAAGATCGTTTTCTCTTTTTTATTTTTATCCTTTGCCTTCCCCAGTAGATCTTTAATTAGGAAGGTGTAAAGATCTTTCTCATAAGGATTGCCTGCTTTCTCGAGAATGGTTTTGGCAAACGCCTTTATCTTGTCAGAATCTTTGTCTTCTGTTTCTTCTATTTTTCGCTTTATCTTTTCGTTGAAATCGAACAATAATCTAGATACAGACATTAAACGTTTACCTATTTTAGGCACAGCTTCGAAAAGCGATGCCAAAGGTTCAAATATACTATCTGAATTATTAAAGATGGTAAGGTATGCTGCATAGACTTTTTCAAATTTGAAATTTTCTAAGTCTGGCTCATACTTTAATATCTCATACAAAATATCGAATTTAATGAGCTCAAAAACATCTTCGTTTTTGCTTGCCGCATAGTTTGTTGGAAATACGTGAATAGCTAGGTAGCTTTCGTTCTTATTAAAATAGGATTTTAGGAATGTTGTCTTCCCATTTCCAAAGATCCCCGAGAAAATGATACGATGATTATCAGGAATCGAAAGAAACTCTGAAAATTTCTTAGCTGGGCTTGTGGTTGTTAGTTGCTTCATCTTCATCTAATATTATTTGAAATTTAAATCTTTTTTAAGGAAGAATAGTGCTTAGATATTTACTTACTACGCAGCATAGATTTAATACGTATTAGGCCATGAAATGGAATGTCATTTAACCAACTAGTAGTGAAATTCCGATAATTCCTAAATAAAATTACTTGAAACGAAGGTGCTTTGGCACCCATGCTTTTTCCAAAAGTGTAAAAGCAATTTCAATGAGTATGGCGAGTACAGCAGCAGGTATCGCGCCTCGTAAAATCAATGAAGTGTTGTTTAAGGCCAAGCCGGTAACAATAAATTCACCCAACCCGCCCGCACCAATAAATGCAGCCAGTGTAGCGGTGCCTACATTAATCACAGCAGCCGTTCGAATGCCGGTTAACAACATCGGCATAGCCAACGGCAATTCCACCCACTTTAATTTCTGAAAACGCGTCATCCCAATACCATCGGCTACTTTTTTTACGAGCGGATCGACTGAGCGCAATCCGGCCAGCGTGTTTCGTAAAATCGGAAGGAGTGCGTAGAGAAACAACGCTACAATAGCAGGCCAGGTGCCAATACCAAACACCGGAATCATGATCGCCAGCAACGCAATGGAAGGAATGGTTTGTAGTAATCCGGTAAAGTAGAGAATTCCATTTGACACACCTGGTTTCCAGTAAAGCCAAATCCCCAAAGGAACCGCAAACAAAATAGCCGCTAGCAGTGCCGAAAAGGTGAGTAGTAAAGGTGTACCTATTTTCAAAAAGACATCACTAACTATCGAATTTGATTAAATGGA
>JAJTHV010000255.1 GCA_021300095.1 Flammeovirgaceae bacterium
CCTTTGAGAATCGTGCATTGCCATCTTTGAATGGAGGGTCACCTTTAAATTCCCTTCTTATAAAAAATGGTATACTATGTTATTGGTTTCTCTCTGCAAAGCATATAAAACGGGGATTTATAATTTTTAGACCAACATAACCTAGCAAACAGAAATAGATGAGTTGATAACAAGGATAGGCAAGTGCTGCCCCCAGTGTTTGCAATGCTGGAATTAATACTGCCAAACTTACGCCATATAATGCCGTTGACATACCAAGGGCACGCATAATGCATTGGGGGTAATTACTACTTAAAACATACGCATGCGTGGGCAATAACGCGAGGCTGAGCAATGTACCTGATAAATAGACTATCATGCTTTGATGCTCCTCATTCGGTGCATTATTTGTGATGATGGCAAGGATAGTGGATGCAAACACAACAAGTACTACCCCTAAAACAAGGGCTATTAACCCGTGTGCAACGAGAAGTAACCGCATTAGAGCGGCTAGTTTTTCTGGTGCATCCTTTCGTGTTTTTGTAAGGAGCGGATATAAAAATTCTTTAAGAGGCGTTTGGACACTGTAAATAACAGAGGCTAAGTTTTTAATGATTTTAAATGCGCCGACTTGCTGTGTGCCTAAAAACAAGCTGATGACAAACACATCCCCAAATTGCACAATATTATGCAGCATGTTTTGGCTCGCGCTGGTGCGAATGTACATCCACCATTGTTTTTTTTGTGCCGCATCTGGTAACGTAAGGGGAAGAGATTTTGGCAAATTCTGTTGTGCAAGGTGATAATATCCCAAACAAATCAAACTTAAAAATTCTATAGCGCGCACAATACCGTAACAAAGCAACAGCGTTTGCCAATCAGCAGAAACCAAAACAAGATAAGAGATAGCGAGTGTGAGGAAGATGGCCGTAATAGTTCTGTGCCATGATAAAATATCAAATCGATTTAAGGCACGCAAAATGCCCACGGGGGTATTTGCTAAATGCTGCAGCGGCAATAAAAGCGCGTAAAATGCAGCGGCGCATAGCAATTCAGATGACCAAATATCAAATTGCTGAATCCCCCACAATCCTAATAAAACAAGCACTATGCCAACCGCACTGGTGCGCGTATCCAGCATTCTACACCACCCTATAACCTGTGTGCTTAATTGTGGTTGTGCTGTAAAATGCGTAAATTTAATAACCGCGTGCCAAGAAGCAGCATTGGTGAGACTAATACATAAAAAAATGTAGGTTTGGACTAAGACAATGTTGCCGTATCCCGTTATGCCCACAGCACGAATGATGAGCACCATGTTCAATAATGCTAAAATAGCAGTGAGCTGTGTTGCTGCAACCCATCCTCCCGCCCGTTTAAGCGTGGGTTTGTTAAAAAAATGTATCGTTCTTTGCAGGAGGCTCACTTTTGTAGCACTAAATATAGGGGGGTAATCCCTGTATGGGTTAAAGAGGCTATCATTTGCCTAAGAGCGTGCAGTTTATCGCCTCGTTGCACAAAAATTACCGTGCTTTGGGCAAAAGTAAGCACTTCAAGATTTGCGGCTGTTTGCGTTAAGGCAGGCCACGACACAACTGTGCTGTTAAATCCTTGTGATAACGTAGCAATCAGCTTTGGAACTTTGCCGCCATTGCGATTTAATAAATTATAACTGGGGGTTGGCGTTCCAGAAAACAGCACAGTCAAATTATTTCTGCTCGTGTGCAATGCCTCCCGCACATCAAGCGATGCTAACAATACATCCGTCAATCCCTTCTTAACACAGGTTTTTTTAATGTTTGCGTCCACAAATAATGTTGCACTATTTTGCGCCATTTCTATTGCAATAGCAGAGGCGAAACTACAGCTTTTAGGGGTTGGCATCAGACTTGTGAGGAGAAAAATGGGCGACTTCACATTTTGTGTCATCAACATTGCGCGATTGTTCGCAAACATTGCAGCAAAAGCAGGCATTTTTTGTTTAGAGCGCGGTAAAACATACAATAGTGTTGCTTCGGGAAATTGCTCTAATTGCTTTGCAGAGGTAATACGCGCAAAAGCAGGAATTGCACCAAAGAATAAGTATAAAAATCCCGCCATGCTTGTTGCTATGGTCACAACAAACATCACGGTTGCAACGGGCATGAGCCGTATTCCCCCTTCAACGGTAGGGAATTGCAGCACTTCAGCATGTTTTGCAATGCCTTTAAGCTGTGTTGCTGCTTTTCTTTGCTCATCTTTTGTTCGTTCTAAAAGATTGACCATCAACTCAATGTCTCGCTCTAAACGCAGTATTTCTTTTTGCGCTAGTGGAATGCCATCAATGGTTCGTTGATTCTTTGCAATTTCTTGTCGCACACGGTTTATTTGATCGCTTAAAGCCTTCAATGCAGGATTATCGGGCGCAAGAGATACCGCCATTTTGCGGCGATCTTGCTCTAGTATCATCAAATCACTTTGTAATTTTGCATTTTGCTCAAGGCTAAGCCTCGCCTCTGTCGGAATATCAATGCTTTGATGCGATAGCCTTTGTGCTACTAATTCTGCCCGCGCTTCTGTTACACGTTGCTCTAGTTTGTTCACCTCTGCTGTAAGGTATTCCAACACTTGTTTGGGAGCTGATAGGTTTTCTTTTGCCGTCGTGCCCATATAATGTTCAAGCAACATCTGCACAAATTGCTGAGAAAAATAGGGATCTTTATCTTTAAAAGTGAGCGTTAATCGGCCGCCTGATTGCACAAAGCTATTTTCTTTTACAGCAAGATTTTTAGAAAGATTCTCCGCAAAGTAATTTTTCGATCGCGGAAACAACAGGAACGATTGTGTTAAGGGAGGCGTATTTTCGGGGCGTGTTAGCGTCATTTCTATACGTCCACTCGGCGTGGGAAGTATTGCCATTTCCCCTAAACGTCCGCCGCC
>JAJTHV010000386.1 GCA_021300095.1 Flammeovirgaceae bacterium
ATCGAGTCAGCAAAGAAGGAGGCCGGCGTATCTAAGGAACTTATCGAAAGCATCGAAGCAAGTGCCGCTGCCCTCAAAAATGCAGAGTCTCAAAGCCGCGAGCACCTCGAACAAGTCAACTCTGCGCTAGTAGAGGCCTTTAATCAATTCGGTAGTGCTCTGGTTGAACAGGTTCGCAAATCAGTGAAGGAAACCGATGCCCACATGGCGGCTGGCATGGGTCAGCTGAGTGGTGTCGTGCAAGGCCTAGTTCAGGCAGTTCAAAGAATGACGAAGGCTTGAGATGTTATCTCGTCCTGTACTAAAACGGGCTAACAAGGTTGAAGGAGAGAGTCCATTTTGGATTTCTTTTTCCGACCTCATGTCCGCTCTGATGGTTCTTTTTCTTGTAGTCATGGCGGTTACACTTATCGCAGTCACCAAGAATGTGACAGCAGAGGAAGAGGCCAAGATTCGCCGTGAAAAAGATATTAAGGAGGTTATGTCACTCATTAAACGCGAGTCTTTCAAAAGGAACGTGCAGGTCGATGATGTCACCTACAAAATCGATTTGGGGAAAGTTGTAGGATTTGACAGTGGCTCCTATGCCATCAAACCCGAGTCTGCTCGATTCCTGCGTGACTACATTCCAGTTTTGCTCCAAGCCAAGAACTCCCCAGAAGGCCAAAAATGGATGCGAAGAATCGTTGTAGAGGGCTACACGGATACCGATGGAACATACTTGTACAACTTGCGGCTAAGTCAAGACCGCAGCCGCAGTGTCGTATGTGAGCTCTTTGCAGTTCCGACTACCGGAGAGACTCCCTTAAGCGAGGCTCAGCTTCGACAGATTCAAGACCTTTTCTTGGTGGGCGGCTACTCCTTCAATACATCAGTCGTACAAGACAAAGCAGCAGCCCGAAAGGTAGAGCTCAAGATTGAGTTCTGGGGACAAGATGAAGCCAGACCCCAGAAAAACGATCAGCTGCACGTCAAGGAGTTTGGGAAGTGTTAGCAGCCCAAGCTCTCGCCCAACTGGAAGGCCGACTTGCTTCGTTGTCGGCTGATTTGACTCGCCGTTGTGAAAATCCGGGGCAGCCAGCTGTTGTAGAGGCGGCAGCCAAAGAAGCTGAGCGCACATTTGAGGGCTACACCAAGATGCAGCCTAATAAGCGTGCCGTCTACGAGTGCGTACTCGAGTTGCTCCTGGGACGAAAGCTCAACTCTTGGCAGCAGGACCTTGTCGCTTTTGGATTGACAGAGCCTATAAGGGAAGTTGGCAATGCGACGGTATTGAGTAGCCCCCGTTTAGAGGGCTTGTTGCTGGCCTACGAAAGGCTAGCTAAGAGCAAAGACTTTTGGTCGCTGTCATGGCACGCACTTTTGACGACCTATTTCTCGTATGACCCCCAATCCAGCAAGGACGAGGCCTCTAAGTCCGGATGGAAGCGACTACAAAAGTTCCTGCAAGATACTTGGCCTTCAGTCAATCTGGTACTGGGTGACCAACTCGTACCGGACTGGGTAACAGTCCTTCGTCGTGAACCTAGCGCACTCGCCCCCAACCCTGCCGATAAATATGCTGCTGCCTACTTAAATGGCGACCAACAGCCAGCTAATCGGCTGGCTAGAGACCTTGGCATTCCAGATTCAAGTTGGTTTTGGCATTCTTTAATTTTGAGCGCGGTTCAGAGGGCGGCAGAGCTGCCCGATGATAAGTTTATCGCTCTGATTCCGCAGATCATCAAGCTTCTCAAAAGCCGAGCAGCATTTCGTGATGAGGCTATTGAGTGCCTGTTAGTGCGGTACCATGCCTGTAAGGGGGCTCCACCGCACGAGGTGCTCAAAAATTTCGTTATCTCTGCCGACGTCTGGAAGAACCCAAAACTGAAGCTCATCGGCCAGGGTGGAGCCGCCTGGAACCGCGTTCCGGAGCCAGTTTGGAGAATGGTTCTGAATTGGGTTAACCAAGGTAACTTGCGGGACTTCTTCGAGATTCTGGCTGCTAGAAATCAAGCGGATGCAGGCCGGTTGGCATTTTGGTCACGGTACATGGATCAAATCGTATGGGCTAGATTGATTTTTGGTCAGGAAACTTGGGACTTGCAAAATAGCAATCCAGAGGTTCGCCAGTTGATTGCCGGCGAGCAGGGAATGCATGCTCGACTGACATCCTCTCAAAAGAGACTGGCCGATGCATTCTTGATGCAACTAGGCAGCTATCTCATAGTGGAATTTAGCAAAAAGCCAAACGCCTGCTACGTTTATAAGGCTAACGAGTTACCCTTCGAGCCCTATGCTAAAGAATACGACGGCGGCAGTCCGGACTTGGCTGTCGGTCCAAACGGTAACTTTGCAGCTCGCATTGTTCACCGCCCCGAGTCTGGCTGGGAAATTGATGCTCATTCAAAGCTACGTGCACTAGGCATATACCCGGACATAGGCAGAGACGGTTCGGCCCAAACTAGCGCCTATTCACGTTCCTGGGAGCGGGTCTCGTCAGAGCTAGACTTGGACGAGGTAAAGGCTGTCGTAAGGCGATTCAATGGCGCTGTGCTTCGAGATGAGCGCACCAAAACAGGAGGCAGGCTTTGGGTTTCAGATTCGCAAAATCGTCAGCTGCTTGGCAAAGAACTGCAGCAGCTGGGCTTTGTCTGGTCTGACTTTCGCAAGGCCTGGTACTACCTAGGGATATGACTGGCATGGGTATTCTTGATATCTTCAAAAAAGCGCTAATCGCCACTAGAACAAAGGCAGGCTCCAAGAGCGCTTCTTCAGAAAAGCCAATGCTTGACCTACAGTTCACCGCGAGTGGTGTTACGCTTGAATTCATGCGACCGTTGGCTACTGCCGACCTTGCATCACTCCAAGACGCCTTGGAGTCTGCTAATGCGCAAGACTCGGTCTTGGGTGCATATCTTGTCCAACTTGCAACCGATGGGCATGCTAATCTGACCAAAGAGACGCTTACAGTGCCGTGGTCAAAGGTCTATGAGCTGCTCTCATCGGCAGAGCACGCCGGAACCGTTGAGTGGCTGGCTCTACCACCACCTAGCCCACTGAGACCACTATTGACCTGCGAAGGGACTCTATCTGAGTCAAACTTCCGCCTTGACGTAACAGGTTGGACAGACACCACGACAAAGGTGACCCCTGACAAAATTGAGGGCGGTATTGCCCAGGTACATGGCCGGCCGCAACTGCTTTCTCGCAAGGCGTGGGAGACCTACCAAGCCATCAATGAATTCAACTCGAGACCCGAAGGCGAACGGAATCAGCATGAGCAGGAGCTATCTTGGGGACGAATCCGAAAGATGGCCGACGAAGCGGGGGCGATGTACTTGTCCCCCTATCTGGAGACGACATTCGTCCTGACACCAGAGAATCTTCGCCTGCCTCTTGAGAAAGAAGAAACACCATTCGGGCGAGTGTACACCGTTGCTCCTACTTTTGAAGGTGCCCCGAGCGGGTTTCTAGCCGCTTTCGACGGCTACAACTCAGTCCAGCCTCACTATGAGTTGACCCGTGGAGGCGGACGGGTTCGTGTAGTGATATCAGAACCCGTCCGTCAGGTTCTATCAGTCATCAAGCGAGAGATGCCTGGGCGCAAGGTATCGGGCTCCCGGGCAGAAAAGTTCATC
>JAJTHV010000168.1 GCA_021300095.1 Flammeovirgaceae bacterium
CATTTGATGTCGAAATGATGGACAACTCCCAACAAAATTTTATATCATTGCAGCAATGCGAAGCGTTGGGAGTTGACCACATTCCAACATCAGTTATTATTACTACAATTATTAACTGACACAGTTTATTTTACAGACCCGTAACCATTCCCGTAATCATAAAGCCCAAAGATATTGTAACAGCCCTTGAAGATAGGGAAGAGTTAAGAGTGTATCCTAACCCGGTATCCAATACCTTATCCATTTATCACGCTTCATCTGCTAACCTTATCATCACAGATTTGCTTGGGCGTGAACTGTTGAAAAGTAATCAACTTGATAAAGAGATGGAGATCAATGTTTCTGATTGGCCTTCCGGAGTTTATTTAGTTCGACTTGTCCAACCAACGACTCATGCTGTACGAACCTACAAGGTTTTAAAACAATAGTTATTGTGATCTATACATATGAAGGCATGACTACAATTCATGTCTTTTCTTTTTATAGAGATTAAAAAAATGACTAAACCATTGGCTGCAAAAAAAGAAGCTAAGCAAAGAATACGACAGTCATTGGCTCTGGGCTTGTTCGCCAAAGTCTTTCAAACATGGGATCGAAGAAGTAAATAAAAACTTCATGTTCTAAAATCGCACCACTATTTAGCCAAAAAATGGCTCACACCTTTTCCCAGGACACTTCCTTTTCCGGTAAGTTCTCTCTCAAAATAGGCTAGTTCTTTGCTCGAGGGATCATCGACCACCTTGCAATAGTAAATGCGGTTGTAATACTTGCGGATAATCAACTTTTGATTGGGGTGAACAGCATCAAATACTTCTTCGCCCTCTTTAAATTTATTTTCCATAGGGGATTAAAAAGTTACAGAATGTTTTCGTAGCCACTTTTGATAATGGTGGAGATCATCTTAAAGCGTTCGTTGGCCTTGATCGTATTGCGGGCGTGTGCCGGAATGATAATGGATTCACCTGGGCTTAATACATGCGAATGATCGTTGATGACAATTTCTGCTTTGCCTTCTATCACTTGAATAAATGTATCAAAGGGAGATGTTTTCTCCGTCAGTGCTTCTCCGGAATCAAATGACACAGCGCTTACGTTTCCGGTTGTTTTGCGAATAATTGTTTTGATGACCACAGAGCTGGGTACGTATTCTAAAATTTCTACTATAATAAACACTTTTGCGGTTTCGATGTCTGCATTTTCCATGGTGCGGGTTTATGTTAGAAAAAAGACAGGCTTTTCAGTTCCTGCCTTTCCCTGCCTACTATTTAATTTTTGTTGCTCTAAAAGGTGGTAATCTTCTGTGGAGCTGGCTCCAATTCTTTCCGCAACTCGATTTCTTTTTCTTTGATTAATTGGACCTCGCAGTGGATAGATACCTCATCGCTTACCAGCACACCACCTGCTTCCAGTGCTTGATTCCAGGAGAGATCCCAATCACTTCGCTTGATTTTACCGGTGATTGTAAAAGCAGCGCGTTCATTGTTCCAAGGATCAGTGATGATATCGCTTTGTACTACGTCCAGCTTAACATTCTTCGTAATTCCAATCATTGTTAACTCACCCCACATTTCCGACTTACCATTGATAGGCTTCGTCATGTAACTGGATGTAAAGTTAATTTGCTTGTGTTTATTGATATCAAAGAATTCGGCACTCTTCAGATGAGTATCTCTTTTGGCTTCTCCGGTATCAATGGATGCCACGTCAATCCACACATCTATCTCTATAATGGCAAAATCATTTGCGTTAGAATAGATACTGGAATCAAATTTTTTAAAAGTTCCTTTTACGTTTGCAATCATCAAATGGCGCACCTGAAATCCGATTTCACTGTGTGCCGGGTCGATGGTCCATTTTATTCCTGATGTCATGTGAGTGTTTGTTAAATGATGCGAAAACCGACTGTAGCTTGTAGCCAAATATTTTTGTAGCGAGGCGTTAAAGAAGTTACATCTTTGTTGTTTTGCAGCGCATCCCAACCGGAACGCACGCTAAACACAACACGCTTTACCTGAACATCCAGCCCAATCACTACACCGATGATGTTTTCCCGTATTTGATCGGTTGCTACTATTTGTTGTTGTTGCACACTAAAAGGCGATGCGGCCAATTCATCTTTCTGACTGAGCAGATACGAAAATTGCGGGCCTGCCAGAATAGTTAAATAAGAGTTGGTTTTCAATGCAATGAATACCGGAATATCGAGGTAGGTTGTTGTCCGATTTAACTGATACGGAGCATCGAGCAACGAGCCAGTGGCCTCGAAACCTTTTTGCGAAAGCAGTATTTCAGGTTGCAGACCAAAATGCTCCCAAAGTGGAATAGAAACAAATCCACCCGCAACCCACCCATACTTAGCGTCCGAGCTAAAGTCCTGACCGATTCCGCCATATACATTCGATGAATTGATACCTGCCTTCAACCCGGCATGAAAAAGTTCTTGATCAACTTGCGTCCATCCTTTTCCTACCACGACTAGTAGAAGAATAATAATGACGAGAAGTTGAATAAGCTTGTACATACACTGTTGATATTTTACCGAATAGTGACTGCTTACTTGATATTTTTAACCGTAAGGTCTTTGAAAGCTTTACCCAGTTCTTCCATGTCACGGTTAAACTCGGTTTTGAAATTCTCCCAATTTTCTTTGCCATCGGCATTGTATTCATCAATACGTTTTTTCATGTCTGTATTTTTTTGCTCCAGTTCAGCAATCTTCTTCTTGTAATCTGCTTGTGCCGTCATCTTTTGACTTTTGATGCGATCGTTGAATTCGGCCAGAGACTTGTTATTGGCTTCAATTTTCTCAGCAGTCTCCAGGCGATATTTTTCCATATCCTCGCGGTATTCTTTATTGGCTTCAGCTAAGTCTTCTTTTGCTTCCGTTACATTTTCTTGTGCATTTTCAACTTTTTTAGCTGGAGAGTTACAACTGGTTAAAATAGCAGCCGATAACAATGTGCCGGCAATCGTAGTGATCATGATTTTTTTCATAGATAATTCGTTAGTTTTTTACAGTGGACAAATGTGGGAAGGAATGGTGGGAGTGATGTTATAGAACTTAAAGATTGCCTTACATCATTCACGTGTTTAGAGCAGATACCTACGCAATATCCAACTGGTGGATTCATGCTGTTCCATGATTTTGGTCAGCATGTCGATCGTAGCGGCATCGTGGTTTTTTCCTTCGCTGTTTTCAATATCCTTGCGGGTTTCTTTTATGATCGTTTCATGATCCTTTAAAAGTTCTTTCATTAAATCCTGTTGTCCGGCATACTCATCCGGATGTTCTTCCAACCGGGTGTGCTTTAGAAATTCTTTCATCGTGCCAATGGTCTTTCCACCCAGTTTGCTGATCCGTTCTGCTATCTGATCGATTGTCTCTTCTATCTGAGTGTATTGTGCCTGAAATAATTTATGCAGTTCCATAAAACTTTCTCCAGAAACATTCCAATGAAATTTTCGGGTTTTGCAATACAGCACCATTTCATCAGACAACAAAGAGGTGAGCGGAGAAATGCTTTTATGCAATTGTTTTTCGGTCAAGCCAATATCGGGTTTCATGGTAGTAGAATTTTAGTTTTTTGTAATAATTAATTCGCAATAAGAAACAGTCATGAGGTTCATTAACTGTCAAGCAGGATTGACACTGCAAAGATCATCGCAACAGCCTTATTGGAGTTGTATGACCTTGTGAACCTCTTACATGATTCACACATTTAGCGGCTTACTTATTGCCTAAGTAGCGCAAGCTGTTGGAAATTTTGATGGTATTGGTGGTGATGCCTACGGTAACAGTTGTCAGCTGCTTCTCAAAGTATACATTGTAATAATCCTGGCCAGTGTAGAAGCGTAAAAAAAATGACAGCTCGTCAAGCCAAGGGGGATAATACTTGTACGTGATATCAATGATCATTCGATGAGAGACATCCAGCGCAGCATAATCGCGGAAGTTGCCAAAAATCCAACCGCCTTTTATTTCCATGCTTGAATTTTGTAACCATCGATTCATCCAATCTCTTTTTTCTTCGCGCCACGGCCCGCCTAGCCCGAGTGTTCCAAACAAACGGGATAACCAGTATATGTCTACCAGATTGGGATCGCACCAACTGGCCGGATAGATATCAGTATTGAGTTTTATCTCACGCAGCGAAAAATATTGCTTTCCGGTATTTTTTAATGTGTAAACCAAAATACCAAATTGAAGGTAATTCACGGAAAAATTGCCACTCGCCAGATCAACAATACGTGTAGTATCATTGAGGTAGAATTTACCACTTTGGCCATTCGAGTGATGCACAATCGAACTAAACCAGATCGCATCTGTGTAGGTTAACTTTTTAAGAAAAGTTTTTCGCCACCATCCAATCGAGCGAAAGTAGGTTACATAAAAGTGATAGCTCGGTACTTGGATAGGCCAGGATTTTTTGTCAAGCATGCGCATTTGCACTTGCGGATTCATCATCAACGCCCACTTTTCTTTGTTGCTGCTGATGAAATACGTTGGCGAAAAAGAAGCTTCGAATATAAGTGGCACCTGATTGCCCAAACCGCTTCCAAAGCTTGCGTAGGTTTGTTCGCGATTGAAATTGATGATGGTAAGAAATCGTTTACTCTGTAAGGTATCCGATGCGATAGTGGCGGTTGTTTGTGATTGACTGTGGAATGTGAACAAACTGAAAAGAAGAGCCGCACTGCACGTGTAGAAATACCTCATTCGGTGGGTTGGTCATGAGGTGGCGATTTCTTCCACACCACTTCACCAATCAAAAACCCATAAGGTTTGAGTGACTCCACATGGTCGCAGATGATTTTTCCAATCGCTGCCAGCGGAATGGCTAACACAATGCCTGCGATGCCCCACAAAAGATTACCAATGATTAATGCCACAATGGTAAAAAACGGATTGATTTTTACTTGTGGTCCCAGAATAAGGGGTTCTAAAAACCAGCCTTGTACAAATTGAATAACACCATAAATCACAATGATTCCACCTAACAACGAAAGATTGGCGCCATTCACTCCGGCTACCAGCACAGTAAGCGCAGTGCCGGTGATATTGCCTATAAACGGAATGATCTCCAGCATGCCGCAAACCAAGGCAAAGAGCAACGCGTTTTTTACTCCTAACACAGAGAAGCCTATTCCATATAATATCCAGAGACAAACAATGATTTTACCCAAACCCACTAGGTACTGTTGCGATATATTCGTGATTTTTTGAATCACATGAGTGGCCTCTTCACGATGCGATGATTTGAATAATCTGATCACAAATTGAAACAAGTGGCTTCGGTAATAAAGTATTAGAAATGTGTAAGCTATCACCAGAATGATATTGGCAAACAAAGAGGAGAGTGAGCTAACCATGCCTGTAATCAGACCGGAGAGATTATGTTGCTCGGATTTCAATAACTCGGACTGAGATTCAAAAGATAAGCCAACGTGTGCCAGGATGTAGGCTTGTGAATCGGCCAACGTTGATGCAATTTTTTCTTTGAGCAATGGTAAGTCTTTCACCACAGAGCCGATCTGCCAACCGATGAGTGAAAGAATGGAAAAGATACCCACAATAAAAAGAGCGAAACAAATCGAAACAGCCAAACCTCGTTTCATTTTTTTGTTTTCTAACCATCTGCAAAATGGAAGAAACAAGGTAGCTAAAATACCACTGATACAAATTGGAACGAGCAGTGGCTTGGCATAATATACACCCACAACCATCAGAAAAAACAGCAATATCTGCTGGTACAGTATTTTGGTTTTTAGTGACTTCATAGCGATTCTCTTTGTAAGTTAGGTGGTTTTCCGGACATATCCTTCTATTACCAATCGGGCCAACAAATAACTTAACGTAGACTCTGCACCCTGATTGAGGTTTACATTTTTTTCTTCCAGTCCGTCATAGCAGCCTCCGGTGCAGGGATTATAGATGATTTGGTGCAAATGATTATTGCCTAAAAACCAACTGAACGACTGCGCCATTTTGCGCAGATATTTTTCATCATGAAATAGCTCATAAAAAAGAGGCAAAGCAAGAATGGTATAGGCTACATCTATAGGTTGTTCACCACCATCGGCCATGATCGTTTTGTCACCCCGTTGCAGCCAGTTCTTGTTCGATACTACACGAATGCGATCGTTAACAAATGTCAAGCTCAATAGAAAATCGAATGAGGTTTTGGCAATCTCTTTATAAATCGGAAGACCTGTTTCCAGATAAGCATAAAGAAGAGCCTCCGGTAAAATGCTGTTAGCGTATGTAAGATAGCTTTCATACCATTTCCAATCGCGGTCCGATTCATGTCGGTACATTTGCACTAATCGATTTGCCAACAAGGTAATGAGTTGGGTTGTTTCTTCTTTTTGTGCCGTGCGATTATAGAAGTACAAACCTTTAATTGCAAACGCAATAGCACGGGTGGAGTGCATTTGCTCAATAGCCGGAAAGGCAGAATGTAAAGTTAGGGTGGCCTTTTCTACCCGATGCGGGCCAAATAAATCGCTTTTCGAAATCAGGTAGCCCAACGCCCATATCGCTCTGCCGTTTGCGTCAGCAAGATTAGTGACATCATTTTTTGCGTTAAATGTTTCGCTGTGATCAATGTAGTTTAAAAAGCAACCATCGGGCTGCTGGCAATAACATAAAAAGTCGAGGTAAATGTCAATACGATCTAAGTCGGTGGTGGTGTTGGTTAATTCGTAGTGCATGCACGTGGCTATCAGCGCTCGTGCATTATCATCCAGCGTGTAACCGGATTCCAAATCAGGTTGATTTATTTTTGCAAACTGAATGATCCCAAAATGAGTAGTAAGCTTGTGAACATGATTCAGATTGAGAACAGGCAGATTGTAAAGTAATGCAAGACGATGCGTTTTACTAAAAGCTGACACTGCAGGTTTGAAATGTTGTTGATGCGCTTGTCGAGCCAGCTTTTGAAATAATAGTACATGACTGATGGCGGAGTTTTCCCATGCGGCCGGAACAATGCGTTGAAGCGTGCTATTACTATATGCTTTTCGCAGTTCATTATCGCCCAGTAAGCGATTCACACCTTGTGCCAACTGATTTGAATTTTGAAAATCGATCAATATGCCAATTCCATCTTGCAGCACTTCTTTAGCATGTGGAATAGGGGTGGAGATGATAGGGCAACCGCAACTCATCGCATACGAAAATGTACCACTTACGGCTTGGTATGGATCTTTGGACGTGAATAAATAAATATCCGTGAGTTGTAAGTATTCCAGCAAATCATCTAAGGGCAAATAGTGATTGATAAACCGCACATGTTCTTCAATCGCTAAGCTTGCAACAATGGTTTCAAGTTCGCCTCGGTATTTTTCACCTTCCGACCGCACCACACTGGGATGTGTCTTACCAATGATCAGAAAAATAACGTCCGGATGATTCGCAATAATGGCGGGTAAGGCTCGTAGTGTTGTTTCAATTCCTTTGCCTGAACTAAGTAGCCCAAAAGTGGAGAGTACTTTGTGATGCGTTAACCCATATTTATTTTTTAACGCATCGCGATTATTATTGGGCACCAAATGGACGCCATGCGGGATAACGGTGATCCGTTGCCTGAGGATGCCATAGCCTTCATTAAGTAGTTGCGCAGAGTGGTTTGTCATCACCACAATGGCTTCGCATGCGCTGGTGATTTCTCGAACCTTGCGCAATAATTCTTTGGACGGCTGTGGAAGCACGGTATGAAATACAATCGTAGCTGGCTTATTGAGTTGATTTAAGAAGTGTATGAAGTTGGCATGGCCTTCTCCTTCGAAGAGACCAAATTCATGTTGAATCAACACCATCGAAAGCGAATCATCAGCATTGATGGATATGGCCATCTCAAGAAAAGCACGAGCATCCGTGGGGTTGAGCACAAATGCTACTTCGTCCGGATAGTCTAGTTTTGTTTCAGTCGATTGAAGGGCACAAACGGTAAGATGAAATGTATCGGAAAATTTATTATGAATGGCTTTTAGCAAATCTTGTGAGTAGGTAGCAATGCCACATTCTCGTGGGGGATACGAAGTGATCAGCAAAATGCCGGATACCTCAGGAAGAACAGTGTGTGCTTGTTCGTTTTTAATCTTCTTCATGAAAGTGCGAGTCGCATTTCTATTTTCTGAATTAATGGTTTCAGTGATCATGGTCTTTTGTTTAGAAGTAATTCAGCGAGCAATTCAGGGAGGCTTACCGAAGCAACCGCAATACGTTCATCGGCTGCACCGTAGTAGATATACAAGGTATCATCAAAAAGTACTGTGCCCGTAGGAAAGCACACGTTGTTTACTTCACCTTTCAACTCCCACGATAATTCCGGTTTGAAGAGCGGGTAGGGCAGACGCGCAATTTCTTTACGAGGATCTTTTAAATCCAGCAAAGCCGCGCAGGCAGAGTATATATATCCACCAATGGTGTCTTTCACTCCATGGTAGATCAACAGCCAGCCGTCAGGTGTCTCAATTGGCGGACAACCACCACCGATGTAACTAAACTCATGGGCATAATGCGGAGAAAGTACCACATATTCATCGATGTGTAAGAAGTAATCAACCCAAAAATCAATGGTCAACTCGGACAGATCAGTAACCGAAACAACAATTTGAATATCAGGTTTGATGCGGTGCAAGAAATGTAACTTTCCGTTGATACGTTTCGGAAAGAAGATTACATTC
>JAJTHV010000076.1 GCA_021300095.1 Flammeovirgaceae bacterium
CCAGATAAAGAGTTGCCTTGTTGGCAGCCCCCACCTGACTGCTTCCCTTTTCCAAAATGGTTTGTGCAAAGAGCTTCGATGAATCGTACTTGCCTAATAAGTAATAAGACTCCATCAAACCATTCCATGCGGTATATAAATCTTTCTTGATACTAGCGGTATTGGCTAGTACTTGAAACTGCACCACCGCCTTGTCGTATCGGTTTTGCCTGAACTCCAATTCAGCAATACGACCTACCACCCGGTTAACAAACTCAAATCGCTTCTCGTTTACCAATCCGTAATAGACAGGCAACGCACCCGTAAAGTCGCGTGTGCGGTAATACGATTCAGCCAGATAATAGTTAGCATCGTTTAAGCGCGGACTTGTTGGATATTGTTTGATATAATTGGTCAGGCTGGTGATTGCTCGTTTATAATCCTGATTTCCGTATTGATTCTTGGCCGACTCAAATTCCACCGCTTCAATTCCTTTGGCATCCGGATTGCCTTGACGATAGGCTGCCAAGTATTTATCAAACTCATCCGATCGCCCGGCCAGGTTCAACGCCTCCTGCAAAGGCAATAACACATCTTTCGTTCCCGGATGAGTTGGATATTGGGTGAGCACAGTAATATAATCAGTGGCTGTTTTGTTGTAGTCTTTTAGATTGTAGTTAGAAGCAGCACGCTTCGTATACGCATATGGCGCAAACCGCGAAGTGGGATGTTCTTGCAACAACTTGGAATAGTTAACCACAGCCGGGGCATAGTTGCCTTGCTCAAAGTCCAACTGTGCTCGTTGAAAAATGGCTTCGTCAATTACACTGGATTGGGGATAGTTCTTTATGACCACATCAAGCTGTTGAGTCGCTTCAGGGTATTTCCGCAGAATGCCAAAAATAATCCCCGATTGAAGATGTGCATAGTCCTTATCTGCAGTGTTTAGCTCAATCGCTTTTTTATAAGTAATCAATGCATCATTGTATGATTTCGAGATGTAATAGCAATCGGCCAAACGCAACACGCCATCCGGTAAATGAGGTGTGCCAGTAGTAGCCTTGTTGCTAAATTCCTTGAAGTTGAAAAGCGCCTTATCGTATTGTTGTTGATTAAAGAAGCAATACCCGATTCCATACCTCGCTTTCACCAGCCAATTGGGAGATAAATCTGTCAATCCTATTATTCGTTGGTAATGACTGATGGCTGGATCGTACTTCCTTAAAATAGACAGTGCTTCACCGCTCCAGAAACTCGCCTCGGCCACATAGTTATTGTCCACCGGAGTTTGCAACGATTTCTCAAAAGCTTGAACCGCTTCTTCGTGATTGTCCTTATTAAAGAAGTCCAGTCCTTTCAGTAAAGTGGCTTTCTGGTACGCCCGATCGATGGCGGCATTGCGTTTAGGCAATGACTCGATGTAGTCTATGGCCCGGTTAAAGTTATTTGCGTTTACATAGGCATGCGAAAGCAGTTCCTTCACCTCGTTTACATGTACACTTCGCGGAAACGCAGTTAAGAACTTTTCGAATTCATTAATCGCCTGATCGGGCCTACCCATATCATACGCTACTTTGGCAAACTGAAACGTAGATTCTTCCACAAGTTGCTGGTCGATCTTATACTTGCGGGCAATATCAAACGAAGTGAGGGCCATTGGCTTCTGATTGCTTTTCAAGTAAATCAATCCCAGATAATACGAGGAATAATATCCGATTGAATCTTTATCGGTGAATGACTGCTTCAGGTATTGCAAAGCCACCGCATTTTGTTGGGTAACAAAAGCGGAGTAGCCAGCCCGAAGTAGCACGCCTTTGTCGGCTCCCTCGTTCTTATCTTCTAAGAAAGCATTGTAAGCCGTTAATGCCGAAGTGTAGTCTTTCTTCTTATAGTAAGCCTCTGCTTTCAATAAAGCGATCTCATCCGCATTGGTAATTCCTTGCCGGTTTTGAATCGAGGTGGCATAGGTTAACAAGGATTCGTAATCTCCCTTCTTGTAATAAACATTAGCGATCAGGTAAGGCACAATGCTGGCGTACGCTTCGTTTTGTTCAGCTCGTTTCAGATCGACTAACGCGTTTTCAAAATCGCCTTGGCTGTACTCCACAAAGCCTGCATAATAACTGGCTGCCGGCCCATACTGGCCTCCTTGCATCTTAACAAAGTTGAATTGATCCAACGCCTCCTTTAAAAATTTCTGACTAAAGAAGCTATACCCCGCGCCAAAGTGGGCAGCGTTTTGCTGTTCGGCTGTGAGTCCCTGATAATCAATTTTAGCATAATAGGTAGACGCCTTTTTGTAATTCTTTTCCAGATAGAAAAAGTTAGCCAAGTCAAAATTGGCCGTAGATGAAAGCGGATGATTGGGGTGGTTGGCGATGAAGTTTGTGAACATCTTTTCCGCATCGCTATGGTAAAGATTCAAGGCACAAACAGCCAGGCTATATTCAGCGGTGACACGCTTTAGATCAGCAACTGCATGCAACTTTAGATATTCAGAAAAATTGGAGCGGGCGGCAGCATACTGTTTCTTTTCCATCAAGTCGATGGCGGTTGAGTAGAGTCTTTCGCTGCGTTCTTGCGAAACCAAATCTTGTGCTTGAACAGAAGTTAAACCCATTCCGAACAGCAGCATGAGTACCTTCACGTAACGGCCAAGAAGGCGATAGCTATTGGTTTGATACTTCTGGAGATGGGGTGATACTTTAAATAATAATAAAGAATAGGACATGAATTCGTTTTTCTGAAAACAGATATTGGCAAGAGATATTGCCTTAAGTTTAAAAAATGTCATTCGTGCAAAAAATAATTATGCATTACACGGAATCAAAGCTAGTAATAACTTCACGATTGACCGAATAAATTAGACAGATTGTAAAAATCAGGCACTGCCTGAAGTAATGATTGAAGCCGCGACAGTTCGTCAGGTGGCATTCATAACTATCAGTAGATCAACTTAAAAACAAGCTCCTTCAAAATTTGACTTTCATCTTCACTACCCACATTCACACCCTTCAATTTCAAATCGGCCTGCATGAGTGCATGAATGGCGAAGATGACCTGATGCAGTTGAAAACGGTTCAAAGCAGCTGTATAATCTTTGGCAGCAAAAGGACTGATCTTGAGGGCACTAACTAAACCACGCTCGCTCCTATCTGGTGAAGAATACGCAGCAAGCAGTTTACTGAAGAAAGAAAACAGAAATGCCACTAAAGGGATAGCAGGATTCTTTTTAACGTTGCCTTCGAAGTAGTTTAAGATCTTCGCCAACTGAAAAGCATCTTTCTGTATAAGTGCTTTCTGAAGCTCAAAGATGTTGTACTCCCGGCTAATCCCAACTTGCGCCATCACATTATCCGCGGTAATCACTGCGGACTTTTCAGTACCGATCAGCACCTTGTCAATTTCGTTGGACAAGCGATTGAGGTCGTTGCCCACATACTCTGCCAGCAAATGCATGGCTGCATCTTCCATCTTGTAGCCTTTGTCTTTTAGGTAAGAGGCGATGAAGTCAGGAAGTTGATTTTCGTATGGTTTTTTAAATACTGCCGAAGTCGTTAACTGATCAACCTTTTTACCAAGTTCCTTTCTCTTATCGAGTGTTTTATGTTTGTGGCATAAAACCAGAATGGTGGAAGGCACTGGCCGCTGAAAGTAATCAAGTAACAACTTCGCTCCTGCCTCCTTTTGAAGATCGGGTATATCCTGCGCCTCCCGCACAATGACTACCTGGCGTTCGGCCATCATGGGAAAACGCTTGGCGTTGGTAAGGATCACATGAGCGGGTGCATCTTTTCCATACAGCACCACCTGATTGAAACCTTTTTCACTTTCACTGAGCGCATGTGCTTCAATGTAGTTTGCAATCAAGTCAATGTAAAAAGTCTCCTCGCCTTGCAATACGTAGACGGGATCAAACTTCTTGGCTTTTAAGGAATCCAGTATCTTTTTAGCTGCTGCGTCCATTTATTCTCTGATTCTCTTTTTATCTGCTAATTGAAATGCGGTTACCCCCCCTACAATGGCTCCTGCGAGATGCGATTCCCACGAAACGTGTGGATCAGTAGGAATAACCCCATAAAAAATACCTCCATACGCAATCATCACAACGATCGAAATCAACAGGGACCAAAAATCCTGACGGATTAACCCAAAGAAGATGAGAAATGAGGCTAATCCATAAATGAGGCCGCTGGCTCCAATATGATAGGATACACGAGGACTGAAAAGCCAAACCAATAGATTCGTAATGAAATAGCAACGAAAAAAGACCACACCGGCAATTCGGTCGTAAAAGAAAAACAAGGCGGTGCCTAAAAACAGCAGTGGAAAGGTATTGGAAATCAAATGCATGTACGAGCCATGCACCATGGGTGCTGTAAATAGTCCAATCAGCCCAACCCAGGTGCGTGGCAAGATACCGAAGATACCAAGGTCAATTTGATAGAAAAACTGAATACTAAAGGCCAGCCACATGATAAAGACGAGCCGGAAAGGAACCGCAGAGCTATTGAAGAAACTTCGTTCAGACATTAATAGGAAGATGGATCGATAATCATCGGCAAATTAACATATTTTGCCTCTTCATTACCTATCGATTTCATCCCCAGTAATCCACCGGACGATTCTGCAATTTTCTGAGCAATCTCACGAAGGCTCTGATAGAACTCCATAGCAATCGCTTTGTCGATTTTACGCAATACATTGTTTAGCTCCTGCAGATCCATCGTTATCAAGGGGTTGCGCTGGGTTGCTTCATACGGATAGGACTGAATGAGCACTTTCAGCTTATCCTCAAAGTCTTCACCGGCTACTTTGTAAAACTCCACCAAATGCGAATCCGCTCTTTTCTGCTTCTTATTGGCCAAATCAATGGCTTTTCGGATTTCTTTCCGGTCGATGTCATTGTCTGCTCCGGCTATTAAAATACAAACCAATAAGGGGGCTTTGAGCACCAAATCACTTTCGGAGGGAGTTAATCGTGCCAATTGCGCTAACATGGTAAAGTCGTTTAGATGGTAAAAACCTTTGTTTTAATAATTTGAGTAAATTTCAACACTTTTAGCTCTATTCGCTAATGTGATTCGAGTACTTTTAATACTAAGTAATACAGATGTACGAAAAAGACCCAATAAAAATATTTGTCGTTGAAGACGATGCGGCCTACTCGAAATTCTTAAAGTATGTCTTAAGCCTCAATCCGGATTTTGAAACAGAGTTTTATACCACCGGAAAGGAGTGCATGGATCATCTTTACCTAAAGCCATCCGTCATCACCCTCGACTACTCACTACCCGATATGCCGGGAGAAAAAGTACTCAAGGCCATTCGTGAGTTTGATCCGAACATTAGTGTGATTATCGTTTCCGCACAGGAAAAGATAGGCACCGCAGTAGAGCTTTTGAAGCTAGGAGCGTTTGATTACATCACCAAAGATGAAGATGCCAAAGAACGCATCTTAAACTCCATCAAAAATGCCCGCAACAAGACTTCGCTCATCCGCGAGATTGGCAGGCTGCAACAGGAAATCTCAGTTAAATACGATTTTGAGAAAAGCATTATCGGTAATAGTGCCGCCATCAAAACCGTTTTTGAAAACATTGAGCGCGCGGTAAAATCTCAAATCACGGTTTCCATCACCGGAGAAACCGGAACAGGAAAAGAATTGATTGCCAAAGCTATTCACTACAACTCCAAGCGCAAAAACAAACCGTTTGTTGCCGTCAACATTGCGGCCATTCCATCTGAATTGATAGAGAGTGAACTGTTTGGTCATGAGAAGGGTGCGTTTACCGGAGCTGTGCAAAAGCGAATCGGAAAATTTGAAGAAGCCGAAGGAGGAACTATATTCTTAGATGAAATCGGAGAAATGGACATCAGCCTGCAGGCTAAGTTGTTAAGAGTTCTTCAGGAAAAGGAAGTAGTGCGCGTTGGCGGCAACCAAACCATCAAACTGGATGTGCGCGTGTTAGTAGCTACGCATCGCAATTTGCAGGAAGAAGTGAAGGCCAAGAAATTTAGAGAAGACCTTTATTATCGGTTATTGGGACTACCCATACACCTCCCCCCGCTCCGCGAACGGGGACAAGATGTGATTTTGTTGGCAAAGCACTTCTTGGATCAGTTCACCAAGGAAAATCAGTTATCAAAGATCAAAATTAGCCTTGAAGCCCAGGCTAAACTCATGCAACACTCTTTTCCCGGTAACGTGCGAGAGTTAAAATCGATCATCGATCTGGCCGCGGTATTGACTGATGGTGATGAGCTGAAAGCACAAGACATATCCTTTAACAGTCCATTGAGTTCAGAATCGATGATGCTGAAAGAAATGACGTTGCAAGAATACACCTACACGATCATTCGAAACTATCTTAACAAATACGACAATAACGTATTAGATGTAGCCAAACGATTGGATATCGGAAAATCCTCCATCTATCGTTATTTGAAAGAAATGGAACAGCTTGGTATTTAATCATGACATCATTAGCGAACTATGTAAAGAAAGGCGGCTTCTACAAAGCGGTTGTCGAAGATGGATCTGATATTATCTTTATTATAGACTATGATGGGAAAATTCTCTATCACAATAGTTCTGTAAAAGATACACTAGGACACAAGCCCAAGAGTTTAATTGGAAAAAATTTTCTTTCCTATCTCCACCCTACCTCTTTCCAAGAATTCAAACACATCTTTTCAAAAATCAAGAAGAAGCTTTATCATGAAGGTGTGGAGTTTCAGTTCTTGTGTAAAGATGGCTCGTATAAATATCTTGAATTTAACTCGATCAACTTAAAGCAAAAAGAAAAAATCAACGGATTCATATTGGACTGCCGCGATATCACCCAGCGCAAAAAAGATGCAGAGGAGTTGCAACGGGCACAAAAAGCAAAAGAGCAATTTTTGGCGAACATCAGTCACGAAATCCGAACACCAATCAACGGAATTGCTGGCATGGCCACGCTTCTCGGTCAACGTCCCAGCCAGACGGAACAAAACATCTATCTCAACGCCATTAAAAGCGCGGCCGATAATCTCAAGGTAATTATTAACGATATTCTCGATCTCGCTTCCATTGAGTCCGGTAAATTGAAATTTGAAAAAATCGGATTTAACCTGAACGACCTGCTGCAATCGCTGATTGTCACCTTCAATCATCAGGCGCAAGAAAAGAAAATCATGCTTTCCTATGAAGTTGAGAAAGAAGCGAATCAGATTTTTTTAGGAGACCCTGTGCGCTTGAATCAGATATTAATTAACCTAATCAGCAATGCACTTAAGTTCACCCACAATGGGTTCATCAAAGTAAAGTGTGGTTTACACAAGAAAGAGCGAAACTTAAATTATTTACGATTTGAAGTATGGGATACCGGTATCGGTATCCCAAAAGACAAACTCAACACCATATTCGAAAGCTTCAGTCAAGCAGATACTAGTGTTACTCGCAAATATGGTGGCACCGGACTTGGGTTAACCATTGTGAAACAATTGGTTGAATTGCAAGGAGGCACAATTTCGGTAAAAAGTACGGTTGATAAAGGGTCCGTCTTTTCATTTACTATTCCTTATCCAAAGGGCGACATTAAAACGACCAAAGAGAATAGCTTTGGCTCCGGAAACTATGTCCACAAAGATCTTGTTGACTTGCGTGTTTTGCTAGTAGAAGACAACGACATCAACCGCCTGTATGCCAGCAGTATTTTAAAGACTTGGGGATGCTCAGTAGAAAGTGCCGAAAACGGATTTGTGGCTGTTGAAAAAGTACGAAACGAGCATTTTGATATCGTGTTAATGGATATTCAAATGCCCGTGATGGATGGCTTTGAAGCCACTAAAAACATCCGTGCCTTTACAAAGCCCAAGAGTAATATCCCCATCATAGCACTTACCGCAAATGCCACACGCAGAGATGTGGAGAAATGTTTAGCTGAAGGAATGGACGATTGCATTGCCAAACCTTTTACCCCCGAGGATTTGTACTACACCCTCAACAAACATTACCGGAAAGGTCGGGCGGCAATGAAGAGCCCGGCTCCGTCAAACAAGATTACTTTTGACCTCAGTTACCTTCGGAGTATCTCCAATAACAACGAGGAGTTTATCAAAGAAATGATCACCACCTTTATCCAAACCTTGCCGCTAACTATTGATGAAATTCAATCCTCTGCGAAAGCAAGCAATTGGGAAACCGTTGGGCGGGCAGTACACAAAATCAAACCTTCCATTACCCTGATTGGATTAGGTGACGCGAAATCGCTGGCCGTTGAAATTGAGACTTTGGCTAAAACAAATCAACCAACCGAAAGGCTTTTTCAGTTGGTTGATGAATTCTGTATTATTTTACATGAAGCGCTTCAGTTTCTAAAAAAGGAAGCCGTTTAGTGTTGATTCATTACAATTAGTTTTCGATAGATCGGCACTTGCCCTTCGGCACCAATCAACACAAAGTAGACGCCATTGATCAGGTCAGATACATCTACGGACTTAATTCCATTGGCTCCGTTTGAGAAGTCTCCTTTCTTAACAAATACACCTCGCTGATCAGAAATCTTCCAAATGTATCCTGCGGGGAATTCGCCCGGTATCGCAAAGTTGAATTTGCCATTGGCCGGATTAGGATAGATTTGAAGTTCATTCAAAGAAGTAGCAGACGGATTTTCAGGCTCCACCCCTACAATTGTTGATCCCACTTTCTTATTCGCAATCTGTAAGATTGTGCTTTGATAGATTTCACCGGTATTCTTATCCTGAATAAATCCAATCAATTTAAGTTTTGTCCAGTCTCTTATTGGCACATTAATTTGTGTTTCAATTGGAGGATTCGGAGGCGCAGGTTGGTTAGGACGAACTGCCACATCTCCAACTCCAAATGGCGTAGAGATAGTAATGCCATCCGGCTTGGTTGGATCACTGCCAAGCAACAACTTCCGAAGCACATTTTTGTGAGTACGGTTCGGTGTAGTTGTTGGCACATCATCCTCTACCAATGCTACCTGCGCTATCAACGGAACATTCACAATCGTATCTGCCGTGATGGTCATTTTCACGTTTATGTAATTGCTCTTATCGTTATTAACAATCGGAATTGTATCTAATTTCAATGTAAACTTAGGATCTTTCAGTGCACGTCTGTCCACTTCGATCTTATTCAACTTCGTAAACGTACCATCAAACTTTGCATTCTTGATTCCATCCATGAAAGTTTTAGGTGGTTGTGAAACTCCATAACTAGAAGCCCGTGTGTTCGGATCATTTGGATTATCAGCATTCAATAAATCCGAGTTAGCACTTGAATAGCTGATATGATATTGTATTTGATTAAAATCACTCTGTCCACCTGGTCGTATACCGGTCAACAAATCAATTTGGTTGTTATACAAGTCATTAATGTAATCATCTGCTGTTAGGCTACCTGCCAAAGACGAGTTTGTAAAGTGCTCCATTAACACCACTCGCTTTTTCTCATCTACAAAGAAGTTATCGAATGCAAATCCATCATAGGTACGAGATGATTCATTACCATCGTTACTACCAAAAGCAATCCTAACTCGAACCTGACTCCTTTTAGGTTCAGGAACGATATCTAAGTTATATCGCGCATTTTTCCACTTGCCTTGCTTGCCGGTCCAACCAAAAGATTGTTGGCCTGGGTTCGATGGAAGTCCTTTTTCGTTGTACCAATTAATTCCTTGATCATCAGGCTCACCCGCCAATGGACCAATCAATTGCCAAGTAAGTCCCCCATCCGTTGAATATTGCATGGCCGCTCCGTCAATATTCAATTCAGAATCAGACCAGTAATCTAAAGTAACCATTGGCCGTTCTAATCTTGTAAAGTCAAAACAAGGACCATTTACCCACGAATCTTCATTTTGATAATATGTGGGTGGAACAACGGTGGAGCTAATGATATTTGCACCTGTCCACCAAGCCATACTTCCAGACGCTGCTGTTTTTATATCTGATCCATTAGGAACTCCTCGCAACCAACTGTTTACACCATAAACAACCGGCAGTGTATTTACTGCGCTGATTATTTTTGATTCACTAAACCAGTCATTATCGACCAAGGCTTCAAAATTATTCAAATAAGGAGCCGCTTCAGTCGGTTGTACTGTGGTTCCCCCCAATAGGATTGTGACTGTTTGAGGAATCGTATTGAAGCAACCGTCATTTGTTTGAACGGTTAAAGAAACCGATTTCGGACCAGGGGTTGTATAGTTGTGTGTTGGATTTTGATAGGTACCCGAAGTTCTTCCCGAATGAGTCCCACCTGGCACAGTTAGTGTGGCATTTGGGCCCGCAGAAGTGAGAATATCTCCATCACCAAAATTCCATGTGTATTTCTCTATTATACTTATTGTGCCCGGCTGAGTCAAGTCCTTGAATATGGTCTGATCGTTGGTACAAATATTTGACCAACTATAGTTTGCAACAGGCACATCACCCGCACGAATGGTTAAGTGAGTAGATGCCTTGCAACCTTGATCTGTTTCTACATCCAGTTGAATGTTATACAAGCCAGGGCCGCCTGCACCAGGCGCATTATAATTATAACTTGTATTCTTGGAATTGGAACCCTCATTTTGATCGTCAAAATCCCATTCCCATGTGTCAATTACTCCGGCAAAAGGGTTAATTAGTGGCATGGATGAATCATCATTTAAATCGATAGCAGATTCAACACACGAGTTCGCTGGGGTTTTAATTTTCGCAATAGGTGTTGCAAAGACTTTGACATCATGAGTCTTAGTAGTAATGGCACCAAAAGTATTTTTATAGGTGTACAATATGCGATAGGTATCTGATGGCAATCCATCTGTTTCCAGAAAATAGTTCGTTCCATCAAATGAAATGGGTGCCACCGGACCACCTAAGAATCTTGGGATGGATGTGATTGATGTTTCCGGACCTAGGCCTAGCGTAACTGCTGGTGTTCCACGAATCAATATCTTTCCTATGTTAGCGCAAATCGAGAAAATATCAATTCCGTCAAATGGAACCGGATTATTCACCGAATACTCTAGCCTAAAATCATTAACTGTAACCGGATTAACAATGATATTAATAAAATTAGAACCAGTACAGCCGTTTGTGTCTGTAAACGTATATGTGATTCTATTTATAGTTGGCAAGGTTCCATCATAAATGGTTGCGCTGCTCGGATTAAATGTAGCTACATCAAATAAATTTCCACTGATGTTCGTAATGGTAGTTCCACTTAATCCAAACCCGGGTGAAATATTAAAGATACCGCCAGCATTCGCTCCTGTTATAGTAAAGTTGGGAGCGTTCTCTACCACAGAAGTTGAAGGGGTCAGAATGGCAGGGCTTGGTAATTGGTTAATTTTAAGATTCATTTGGTCCGATACACTCAAACAAGGACCTCCTGAATCAGGGTCATTTGCAGTAAGTGTCAAAACTAAAGTTTGATTGATCTCCGATGGATTATTGAAATTATAACTAGACACTGGACTTGAGCTATCGGAGTAGACTCCTGTTGCTCCTGTCCACGTTACACCGTTAGGGGCATAGATTACAGATCCTTGTAATGCAATAGTTGGAATATCTCTACACAAAGCTAAATCAGGGCCTGCTGATACTTGAGCTTTAGGGTTAATGGTAACATCTATTGTAAACGGATCTCCAGCGCATCCATTGGTTCCAATCGGGTTAATCGTATACGTTACAACTTGTGGAACGAATGTATTGTTAACCAAAACATCCGTAATCGTAGACGTTGTTTGCGCATTTAATACGCTCGCACCCGACACCGAAGGATTCACCGTAGCTATCCAGGTAAAATTAGATGCTAATCCGTTTGATAAATTTATGTTTCCCTGAAGATTATAATTTACAGGCGAACCGCTACATATGGTTGGTGCGGCAAGTGAAGTGCCTACCGGCTCCGGTTTTACGATCAATGAAACCGTAAATGAAGATCCCGTACAGCCATTCACACTAGTTGGCGTAACTGTGTAATTTACCGTCACATCACTGTTTGTAACGTTGGTTAAGTTATCTGTAATAATTGAGCCTGACTGCAAAGATGTGCTCTCACCCGTAACATTCGGGTTTGCAATACCAACCCATGTAAACGTGCTACCCACATTGTTACCCAACAATGCGACATTAATGATCAAATTATAGTTCGCCTCGATATCACTACAAGTAGTGGCTGATTGTGCTACCCCTACCGGCTCAGGTTTCACTGTTACTGTTACCATGAAACTATTGCCTACGCAACCGCTCACTGTGCCTGTCGGAGTTACTGTGTATACTACCGTCTGATCTACCCCTGTCGTGTTGATCAACGTGTTGGTGATCACATTGCCAGCCTGCGCTATCAAGCTCTCTCCTGTTACATTCGTATTATCGGCCGCCAGCCAGCTGTAGCTGCTCGCCATTGCATTGCCTAATACATCTATGTTGCTCGTCTGTAAATCGTAGCTCACAGAACTGTTGCTGCAAATCTGAACGCCCGCGTTCACTCCGCGTGGCTCCGGCCTCACACCTACCGTTACCGTGAACACATCGCCCGCACAACCTACTCCACTGATCGGGGTGATCGTGTAAACTACATTCACATCCAATAAGGTTGTGTTCGTCCAGCTGTCATCCGATAACTCGCCTGCCAGCTTGCCTGTACCTGCACTAACCGTGCCCGCACTTTGTACTAAGCCATTGCTGTTCGTGCTGATCGTATAGGTTGTCGCGCCAACTACACTCAACGTGTAGCCTGTCACCACATCACTGCATACCAATGCAGCTACTACATTCGCTGTCGTCAACGGCTCCGGTTGTACCGTTACCGTAACGGTGAATGGTGCTCCCACACAGCCTGCGCTGCTAACCGGACTTACATTGTAAATAACATCTACTGCGCTGCCCGTCTGATTCGTCCATGCGTCATCAATCAATTCATTGGCTGGTTTGCCCATGCCCGTTACCGGAACTCCTGCGCTCGCGGTCAACGTACCACTGCTGAACGTAATGCTGTTGATCGTATAGCTCGCGGCACTCACGCTCGTACCATTTGTACTCAATGTCAATCCACTACCCAACACCGCATCGCTACAAACTGTATGCGTTTGTGATACGCCTACAGGCTCAGGACTTACGGTTAAAGTGATCGTAAATGGATCACCAAGACAACCACCTAATGAACCAATTGGAGTAATTGTATAGATCACATTAACCGGGCTAGCCCCAGTATTACTCCAAACATCATCGTGAAGTTCTGTCGCTGATTGATTCAATCCCGCACTAATAGTTCCTGCTAGTTGAGTCAATCCGTTCGGATTAGTCGCAATATTAAAACCAGAAGGAGTTACAGAACCTGCCGTGGACGTAATCGTGATGCCAGAAGGCACCCCGCTACACTGAATTACATTCTGAGAGATTCCAACAGATTCAGGATTGATAGTGACAGTTAGGGTGAATGGGGTTCCTTGACATGATCCAGTCACACTAGTTGGAGTAATCGTATACGTAACGATTTGAGAACTGACGGATTGATTTGTAAGCTTGTCTGTTATTGCAGAAGATGACTGGATACCTAAGCTTTCACCTAGGACATTCAAATTATTGGACGCAACCCAAGAATACGTACTTACTACTCCATTCGAGGAATTAATATTTGTTTGAAGGTCA
>JAJTHV010000410.1 GCA_021300095.1 Flammeovirgaceae bacterium
ATTTTCCTTTCAGCGAATAGAAGGTGAGTTTAGTGGGATCAACATCCCAATCGGCTACGGCTTGACTTTGAAAATCGGTTAAGAAATAATCCAGACTGAAATTTCCCGGCCGATAATCCAGCGTAAACTCCTGATTGAAATTAAATCCATACACCCATGCCTGATCGGGACTAAAGCCATACGCTTTATCCGGCTTACTATTCGGCAGAACCAGACTACGGCTAGAAGCTAAGAAGCCTGAATTTTCCGTAATGATGTTTGCTACCCGTGTTCCCGATCCGGCCGAAGCACGCAGTGTGGTTGTCTCGGTCAAATTGTATTTCAAATGAACGCGAGGCGTAACGATGCTTCCAAACAAATTGTGTTGATCAACACGGATGCCGGCAATGAGTGAAAACTTTTTTAAATCATCATACGAGTATTCATAAAATATACCCGGCACAACTTCCGTGCGATTGAATTGAAAAGGCGTTCCCACTAAATCGACACGCGCGAGTGTTTCGTTGTAATCATCATATACCATGCTCACTCCCATCTTAAATTTATGAAAGGTATCGCCTATGACAGATTGATAAATAAAATTTGCATAGCCGTATTTTTCATCCGCATTGTGCTGGGTTAATCCAAAGTAACTGCGGTGTTGGTGTGTAAGTGCATTTACCTGTAATCCAAAACTTTTGTAGGGTTTGCCCGGAAACTGATAACCCAATTTTCCGGTAAATTCGTAGCGGTCGGTATTAAGTTCAAAACCATAGCGACTAGTCGTAAACTTATCCCGCGATGGATCAAAATTGGTTTGGCCACCTTGCTTTAAATCTGTCAGGTATTTCAAACTAAATTGCCCCAACCAACCGTTGCCGGAATTGTACACCCAGCGGTTAATCAAATTCACTTGATTGCCTTTCGGAAAATCGAGAAACGAATCATTGTTTTGATCCATCTCCAACGGACGTGCACTTCCATGCACCAGAAAAGTTGTGGCCCATTTTTTGGTGACTTGTGAGGTCACGATCACGTTCGTCTCCATACGAGCCGATTGATTGATATAACCGTTTACATAGAGTTTGTCACTCTCCTGCGGCTTCTTCAACTCTACATTGATTTGTCCTGCAATGCTTTCATAGCCATTCACAACAGACCCTACACCTTTCGTTACTTGAATGGAGTTAATCCACGTTCCTGGTATAAACTGTATTCCCTGACTCGAAGCCAGACCGCGAACGCCTGGCATGTTTTCTAATGAGATCATGGTATTGGGCCCCGATAATCCAAGCATTTGAATTTGACGTGTGCCGGTGATCGCATCGGTAAAGGCAACATCAACTGATGGATTGGTTTCGAAGCTCTCGGAAAGATTGCAACAGGCTGCTTTGAATAATTCTTTCTCGTCCATCTCAATCACATTAATCCCCGAAGCCAGATTCACATTGCTCGTAGGCTTCCATCCTTCCACCACCACTTCCTGCAAGTACTGATCGGTTTTCAACTCAACTTTTACATTGCTTTGTTGATCCGCAACGTCTACTGTGTCCGAGCGATAGCCTACAAAACTGATGACCAACTTTTTGGATTCCGGTGTACGATCGATCAGAAAGACTCCATTCTCTTTGGTGGAAACTCCTTTGGTGGTTCCAAGCCAATACACATTGGCACCAGCCACCGGCTGATCTTTGCCCTGACTATCTTTCTCCATTACAACCCCCATCAATTTTTGAGATTGTGCCGTAAAAGAAAAGAGCAGAACCATTAAAATGGCTCCAACTAATTTAGCATTCATACTGCTTAATCAATTACGCCCGAATGATCGTGGTCGCGATAGAGACAACAAAATGGCAGTGCTGCATACGTTTCTTGTTTTGCCTTTACCTGATCGGTATCATGGCCGGCCGCAGCCACCAACTCATGAATTTTCTTTTCGGTGATTTTATCGGAATTATAAACTACCACCAGTTCTTTCGTCTTCGCGCTCCATTCTGCTTTTTTGATTCCTTTGTAATCAAGGGCCGTTTCAATACGCTTTTTGCACATGATGCAATTGCCATAAACCTTGATGGTAGCGGTAACTACTTTTGATTGCGCCAATGCGCTGATAGAAATGAAGGCGATACAGCCCAATAATATTATTCTGATTTTCATCTTGATATAAATGTTTGATGTGAGACAATAGTTTTAAACAGGGTTAAAAACCCGGAAGAAAATTACGCCATCAAACCATCTACTTTCCAACTGCAACCGAGTTGGTAGATCGGAACTTTAGGGGGAGGCAGATCGTAAGAAACAACCTGAGTTAAACTACGCGATACGATCTCTGAACTCTTCCATTCAAAAGTCACTGCAGGAAGCAGACTCCAATCCGTTTGAGGTGTTTCTATTGCAGTAGAGTGAACCTGATCAATTTCGATCTTTACTAACTCCGTTTCATCCTCGCAGCAGGTCTTTACTTTTGCGGATTTATAAATGGAACAAGCGCATTTTTTAGATTCAAAAGAAAAGAGCGAAGAATGATGCGCACGCCCCATGCAAAAATGGGTTGATTTGGCAATACCTACCGAAAGAAGTAGGTAAAGTGATAAAATCAATATGGAGCCCGTTTTCTTCACAATGCAAATATAACTCTATTTTGGATAGAAAAGTTGCTTCACGGCCGCAGCTGGCTTGCCAGTACGTTCTTATTAGATCGGTTTGAAGCTATTCTGGATTCATGTTAACAGCTATTTAACAAACACTAGTGGAGCATGTCAAATGCCGTTTTGGCTTTCAGCAATAATTGAATCCCAAAAATGATCAAAAAAATACCAACGGCTACGTTCATGATAATCAAAAAACGATGGGTGATTAGTGATCGCAGTTTGCCGGCCAGATAGGCTTTAATCACATCGGTAGCTAGTACAGTGAGCAAAAGTGTTAAAAAGAACAAGAACAACTCCCAGCCCCCTGAGTAGCCCATCTCCACAGTGGCCATGCTGAGTGTTGCCACCCAAAAGATCAGCACCATGGGCGACACTCCATTAATCACAAATCCTTTGAAGAAGTATTTGAATGATCGATTCTCATTCACAGTTTGTACCGTCACCACGTGTGCCTTCCTGCTTTTGATCAACAAATGATAGAGTCCAAACAAAATCAATATGGCACCCCCTACGTAAGCCATGTTTGTACGAAACTTCGGCTCGCTCAAAAATTGAAACAGACCTAAATAGCAAATCGCCACATACAACGTATCGCTAACGGAAACTCCGAGGGCCACCAGCGCACCTTTCCAAAAGCCGCGCTCGATACTGGTTTGGATAATGGTAAAAAAAACGGGGCCGATTAAAAAGGCGAGAACTACGCCAAATTTTATTCCATTAAAAGCTATCTCCATCGGGTTTTATTAGGCGATAAAGTTTTTCCATTCTTCCAACTGCGCATTTTTCATCACCCGTGGAAATTTATTCTGCCCTCCTACCTTGCCTTTCGATTCCATCCAATCATAAAATTTGTGCAATGGCAGCGGCTGCACAAATATTTCCTTGAGCGCTGCGCTGCGTTCTACGGCATAATCATCATTCAATTCCTTGAGATGAAAATCGATCCGCTCTTTTAATACATTGGCATCTACCTTGTCATCGGTGCCAAGATACCATTGGTGCGCAAACAAAGTACCATGCGGAATGCCGGCCACTGTAAACTCTTTAATTTCAATATTCAGTTCATTGGAAACCAATTCCAGTGCTTTGTTCATATTGTCAACGGACAGATGCTCTCCACACAAGCTGAGAAAATGCTTGGTGCGCCCAGTGATAACAATTTCTGAATCTTCGATAGAAGTAAACTTAATCACATCGCCAATCAGATAGCGCCACGCACCGGCACAAGTAGAAAGTAACAAGGCGTATTCTTTTCCCTCCTCCACATCATCAATCAATACAGCTTCCGCTTCGGGCTTGATATCCCCGGAAGGGAAAAAGTTCTTTTCTTCAAACGGAACAAACTCATAGAAAATACCATTGTTCATCACGAGACGCATCGACTTGTGTTTGGGCACCGCTTGATATGCGATGAAGCCTTCGGATGCCAGGTAGGTTTCAATAAAATAAATAGGACGCCCCATCAATTTCTCTAATCCCTTGCGATAGGGATCGATCGATACGCCACCGTGTACATACACCAGCAAATTGGGCCATATGTCGTGGATGTTTTGAACTTGATAATGTTTTAAGATTCGCTCCAACAAAATCTGAATCCATGCCGGAACGCCTACAATGATCCCAATGTCCCAGTCTTTGGCCTTTGCTACGATCTCATCCAGTTTACTATCCCAGTTTCTGCTTTTCGCAATTTTCTTGCCGGGCTTATAAAAATGCTGAAACCAAAATGGGAGTCGTGCAGCCTGTATCCCACTCAAATCACCCTCGAAAAAATTTCCCTTTTTATTGAGATGCGTACTTCCGCCAATCATTAAGATACCGGCTTCAAAAAGTCGCGGTGGCAAGTCATACTTGGAAAGTGAAATGATTTGGCGGATGCTCGTCTTCTGAATAGCCTTGGTCATTTCCTTGGTTACCGGAATATGCTTGGAAGCAGATTCTGAAGTGCCCGAACTTAATGCGAAATATTTTATACGACCGGGCCAGGCAATATTCTTAGCGCCTTTCAACGAAAGCTGCCACCAGTCTTTGTAAATTTTATTATAGTCGTGGATAGGCACAGAGGCTTTGTAGGAAGTATAAAAAGAGTGTCCTCCTTTTTTGAATTTGGAAAGGATTTTAGGGAAGTCGTAATACTTGCCAAACTCCGTGCCGCTGGCGGCAATCATCAACTCTTTCAATTCATTCTTTTGAAGCTCCAAAGGCGATGAGTACTCCTGCTGCAGTGTCTCCCGAAGTTTTATTCCTTTTTTAAGCAACGTTCCAAGTATGGCCATAACTTTACGCTAAATTATTGGGGTGCGCTAAATCGCGATCCAAGTTAAACAATGAGCATTAAAAGTAATATAAAGTTAGTAAACGACAGCCTTTTGCCCGGTTGCCGACTCATTGCCGTCAGTAAGACAAAACCCAACGAGTTGCTGATGGAAGCCTACGAGGCCGGCCAGCGTTTGTTTGGTGAAAATAAAGTACAGGAATTGGAGGCAAAATACCAGGCCTTGCCCAAAGACATGGAGTGGCACATGATCGGCCACTTGCAAACGAATAAGGTGAAATACATCGCTCCCTTCGTTGCACTAATACATTCTGTGGACAGCATTAAATTATTGGAAGAAATCAACAAGCAAGGCAAAAAAATCAATCGCGTGATTCCCTGTCTGTTACAAGTTTATATTGCCAAAGAAGAAACCAAGTTTGGCTTTGACGAAGCCGAGGTTTTGAATCTGGTCAATCAGTTTCCCGCTCATTTCACTCACGTATCCATTCAGGGGTTGATGGGCATGGCCACCCTCACCGATGATCAACAGCAAATCCGAAATGAGTTTAAAAGCCTGAAAAAGTTGTTTGATCAATTGAATCAACAGCCGCTTCCTGCGGCCATTTCCATGAACGAACTTTCGATGGGGATGAGCTCCGATTACCGATTGGCCATGCAGGAAGGTAGCACGTTGGTACGAATTGGCTCTACCATTTTTGGTGAGCGAAATTACCCTCAATAACAGATGATTATGTTTACACAAAAACGAATACTAATTGCCGGAGCTCTATTAGCCGGTGTTGCCGTTGGGCTGGGTGCTTTTGGGGCACACGCCTTAAAACAATTGTTGCAGCAAAACGGTCGGGTAGATACGTTTGAGTTAGCCACACGCTATCATTTCTACCATGCCTTTCAACTTCTTGTATTAGGCGCATTATATCCGGCATTTTCCTCGCGCCTTTGGAGGGCCAGCGCATGGATGTCTGTTGTAGGAATTGTATTGTTTAGTGGCAGTCTTTACGTGATGGCTATTTTCAATACTACCCGGGTAGCATTGATTACTCCACTAGGGGGAGTGTGTTTTTTTGCAGCCTGGGCTTTGATGGCTATAGCGATTTATCGAAACCAATCGAAGGGTTAATTCTTCTTTTCAAGCACGTTGGCCGAAAAAGTGATCTGACTGTTGCCATATCTGGAATTGGAAACCACTGTTACCACTTTATTTTGCCTTCCAAATTTTCCTGAACTGTCAAATTGCACCTGCAATTCACCCCTGCTTCCGGGCATGATTGGATCGCGGGGCCATCCTTTAGGGATCGTGCAGCCACAGGTAACTTCTACGTTCGTGATGATAAGTGGTGAAGAGCCGGTGTTGGTAAACTTAAAAGTGTGTTGAACTTTATCGCCTTTATAAATATCCCCAAACTCAAAGGAAGTGACTTCCCAAGTAATAACCGCACCTTTGGTATCATCTACTTGTGCAAAAGAAAGATTGGCAAATGCAACTAATAAAAGAAAGAATAGGAGTAAACGTGCTTTCATTGTTTAAATCTAAATCAGATTATTGAGGTTTAATACGCAGCTATGAAAGAATCGGTTCAAAATATTTATGCTCATCGATTGCGGGTCCGTGTCTGTGGGATTTGCACAGACAACAACTCGATTCTATTGGTTAATCATGTTGGACTTAGAAATGGTAACTTCTGGGCACCCCCGGGCGGAGGGATTGAATTGGGTGAAAGTGCGGCTGATTGTCTGGTGCGAGAATTTAGAGAAGAGACCGGTTTGGATATTGAAGTTTGTGACTTTTTGTTCGCCTGTGAATTCATACACGAACCCCTTCATGCCATCGAGTTGTTTTTTGAGGTGAAAGTGATTGGTGGAGCTCTTCAAAAAGGGTACGATCCAGAGTCGGGCTCAGATCAGATCATAAAAGAGGTCGCCTTTCTAACGTGGCAGCAGTTGGATGAGTTGAAGAGCGAAGAGATTCATGGGATTTTTAGGATTCCCAAAGAAAAGTGTGAAATAAGCCAGTTGAGCGGCTATTTTAAATTATAATTGATTGCTTTTAACCATATAAAATATCTATAATTGCAAGCTAAACCTGTAACCGCATGAACTTGAACAGAATCCTAACTATTGTCTTACTAGCCGTTAGTGCCTATTTTGCCTACCGCCTTTACAGAGGCGTTCAGGGCACCATCGAGGAACGTGAATTAATCAAAACTACCGAGGATGCCGTGATTGCGCGCCTTAAACTAATACGAGAAGCAGAAATTGTTTTTCAGGAAGCCAACAGACGCTATACCTCTAATTGGGATTCATTGATCAACTTTATTGAAAACGGCAAAGTACCTAATATTCAACGCAGAGAGGAAATTAAGCAAGTTGGATACGGCCAGGAAGAGATTAAAGTATTCTTTGATACGCTCGGTTACACACCCGCCAAAGACAAAATCTTCAAAAAGAACTTTACATTGAATGCCGCTGACAACGGAACTTTCATGGGTTTCAAAGTAAAAGAAGGCGACCGGATCATCAAAAATCAAAAGGCTTACTTGATTAAGATTGACGGAAAAGTACAAGACCCTCCATTTCAAGAGCAAGGTGTAATTACCAAATTAGGTGCATTTGCTCCCGGTGATGAGGTTAAAAAAGGAGACGTCATGGTGAATTTCTGGGATTATACTTTTGATCCTAAGACAGATCTCAAGAAACTGGCAGAAGTACCCGGAGGCGATGGGTATAAGTTTGAAATCACCGTTGGTAAGGTGGACAAAAACGGGGTTATGGTTCAGGTGATCGAAGTAAAAGATCCCAAGCCTATCAATCCATCCAGAAAGGATAGCAATGAAGCTAAAAACAGAAAGCCTTTGCATTTTGGTTCGAAAACAGATGTAACTACATCAGGTAATTGGGAATCCCAATAAATTATTCCTGAGTGTCATTAAATGCCAACTATAAGCTTTTAAAAAAGATCAAGGATGATCGGTTTGATGAAGAAAAACTTCATCAATACCGGTTGTTGGTTCAAATAGG
>JAJTHV010000349.1 GCA_021300095.1 Flammeovirgaceae bacterium
ATTTCTTTCATTACTTCTTCATGCGCCCGAGTTTGACCAAGCTGAGATTGAAGTAAACCACGGCTAATGGAGGCTTCCATTTCTTCATCCGCGAGTTGTTTGCTAAGGCCAAAGTCGAGAACTCCCTTGATCGCTCTAATCAATTCAATGTCGTTTACTTTCTCAACTTGTTTGATCACTTCCTCCTTCTCTTCCGCTATGTTCATATCATTGTCTTTACTTAAAGTTAAGAATTTCAAAACATCTCTAAAAATTCATTTTAAAATAACGACCCCAATCAATCCACATAAAAGTGATTAAATCATCACCGCTTCTTCACCTTCGTCTTTTCTAATTTCTTGGGCTTGCCGAGCGAAACCAAATTCGCAAACAATTTATACGCTCCGGAAACTCCTTCTGGCAACTCACGGAAAAACGACAAACCTGTATAAACATAATATCCTTCGCCATATTTGGCCACCAACAGGCTTCCATTCTTGGCAGGCTCTCCGGCATCATTCATCGACAGCAACGCTTCGTAATTTGCTTCCCATGTAGAAGGAAAATACAAGCCTCTCTCCTGCACCCAACCTTCGAAATCGGCAGCCGTAATCTTGTTCGGAAAGTTGAGTGCTGGATGTTCAGGTTTTAAAATTCGCACCTCGCTATTTTCTTCGGTCACTCGATCGCGCGAAAGCGCCAAGGGAAAAGGCGCAAACTGATCTTTGTCGATCTCATAATCAAAATTGGTATTGTATTGTGTCACCAGCGTGCCGCCCGCTTTCACATAATTCAGCAGCGTAGGCATAAAGTAGCGGATCCGATCATTGGTATTGATGGCGCGTACACCCAGCACCACGGCATCTACTTTCTTCAGATTGGCTTCGGTCACTTCATCGTTCTTCATCTCCCAAACTTCATAGCCCATGTTGCGTAAGGCCGTAGGCACATCATCTCCTGCTCCTTTGATATAGCCGATCACCGCACCTTCTTTCTTTAAATTGATACGCACAATTTCTTCCTCTGCCTTCGGTTGTAACGTCTGCACGGGAATGTGATCATACTGAATAATGTGTACACTCACATCGTATTGCTTGCCTCCTACTTCAGCCACAGCCCGAAGGGTGGATTTGATTTCTTCTTTGCCCGGTGAAACAACAAACATCACCTGCTTCTCTTCGTTTCTTTTCTTTAACTCGAATGGTATGGAGGCCGGCTCTGATTTCCATCCAGCAGGAAGTATGAGTTTCACCGTGCCGCTGATTCCATCTACGGTGGACTTAAGCAAAACTGCCACCGACTGTGGTTGTTCATCTTTAAATAAATAAACCGATTTGCTCAAATTGGTAAACACAGGAGGGACAATTTCAAACGGGCGCGATAACTCTCCTTTTACAGGATCTGTCCATTTGTAAATTAACGGAACAGGTATTGTCAACTTTTCGCCATTCAGGAGAAAGGTAAACTGCAAAGTGACGGACGGATCATTCTCCGGTTTACCTACAAAACTTGAATTAGGAATGGTAAACAATCCCAAGGAGTGTGGCCTATTGAGCCAATACGGTCCGGAGAAATCCACTTGATCGGCCAACTTGCGTTTTGATTTAAATGCCAAAGGCACATTGTTTTTTAAAGAAGCTGAAAGCGTTGTATCGTATTCCAGATTTTTAGAAGCAATGGAAGTAAGCGACAACGAAGCGGAAGATCGATTGATTACTTCAAAGGTTGCAAGAACCGGTTGTCCGGGAGAAACCCAATATTGATCGGCTAGCACTTCTACATACAAACCTGCGCAATCCTGAATCAGCTGATTCACTTCGTTCAGTTTCTTCGTCTTCCAAGTAGATGCACTGAGCAACTCAATCTCCTTGCGTATCTGCAATAACAATGCTATGCTGGCAGCAGGATCTTCTACTTTAAATTCATTGATCGCACGATCGACCAAAGCTGGAATACGCTCCGCTCCTTTCACTCGGCTCCACGTGGTGTTCACATTATCAAAAATATCTTTAGAAGCTTTTTCGCCTTTTACAAACTCAAAAAACTCCAAGGCCTCCCCTCTTCTGCCGGGCGATCCGAAGCCCTGACTTTTATGCTGCGTTCTGCTATCCGCTGCTATTTCGGAATAGGATTTTCCCAGCAACGTATTGTAGGTGCCCACATTCATGGTGACAATGCCCGGTGTATTTTCATTGATGGTTTGATTCCACCAGCGACCCGTATTGGTGTAGATACCTTTTGCCTGCCACGTGCCTAATTCTTTTACCTGATCAGGATATTGATTGGGATCGTTTGTCAGATCGAACGCTTCCTGCGCTAAAATAGCCGAGGCGGTATGATGACCGTGACCTGCGCGTTCATCTGGCGGAAAGCGTGTGAGGATCACGTCCGGTTGAAACTGCCGAATCACTCTCACTACATCTGAAAGTATTTCATTTTTGTTCCAGATTTCAAAAGTCTCTTTGGCGTTTTTAGAAAAACCAAAATCATTGGCACGTGTAAAAAATTGTTGTCCTCCATCAATTCTTCTGGCCGCCAGAAGTTCTTGTGTGCGAATCAATCCGAGCAAGTCGCGAATTTCAGGTCCGATTAAGTTTTGACCTCCATCGCCACGGGTCATAGAAAGATAAGCGGTTGATGCTAATCGGTCGTTGGCCAGATAGGCAATGGCTCGCGTGTTTTCATCGTCCGGATGAGCGGCTACATATAAAACAGATCCCAGAAAATTGAGTTTCTTCAGCTTCAGTTTAATCTCTGAGGCACTGGGTTGTTTGCGAACTTGTGAGAAGGAAACTTGGACAAAAATAACTGCGAATAGAAACGTTAGAAATCTCATGCAAAAGGATGAATTTTAATTCGGAATAATCGCGGCAAGTTACAGAAGATGCCGCACGTGGTTTATCAAAAAATTGTTAAAACTGACCCTGTTTTTCGCCATTCATCAAAAAGGTGCCGTCCTTGTCGATGGAAATCAGGATTTGACTAATCTCTTTCTTTTTGTCATCGAGCAGAACAAGCTGGAGTGGTGTACCGGCTTCTTTTAAGTCATCCACAAATCCCATTTCAATTTTCTTTACTTCGCCCGTTTTTATTTTCTCTAGTTTGCTGGTGGCTCCTTGAATTATCCGGAGCTTCACTTCGTTATTGGAAACCAGTAATTTGAAGTTAATGACCAAATAAGCCACCGGCCCATCC
>JAJTHV010000088.1 GCA_021300095.1 Flammeovirgaceae bacterium
ACAATGATGGATAGCTGCGATATGACCGAAAAAGGAAAGGATAGCAAGACTATAATAAGGAATAAAAAACAAGTTGGCAGGAAAGGAATTTAAACCTGCAGCACCAAAGTAAAAATTTGTATCAAGGTGAAGGATAGACCTTCCGGCAAGAACCGCGCTTACGTGAATGACTAAAAACACAGCCAGATATAAACCAGAGAAGACGTGTAGCTTTTCAAATCCAATTCTTGTGGTTTTTCTTTTCGATAAAAAGAGACGTATGCCGGAATACAGCTGCATCAGCACAGCCGCTAAAAGTAAAAATTCAATGATGGTTGCGCGATAAAAGTAACGTAATGCATTCATCCACACAATATGTCGCTCCGCACCGGCTATGCTCACTACATGATTAGCCAAATGAAGGCCAATAAAAATGGTGAGCGTTATACCACTGACAAAGTGAATTTTACGAATCCTTATTTCACTCATTCGATTCCCCAATAAATTAACCCTGCAATGGTAAATAAAAGAATCCACTGTCCTAATCTGAGAAAACTATTTTTAAATTTTTTGGAAACGAGTAGTGTAATTAAAAAAGCCAATCCGTAGGCAAAAAAGTAAAGTGCCAGCAAAGTCAAGATGAATGACTTCTCTTCTACGTATTCAGTAAAGTTGATAAGCGTTAGCCCGATAAAGGCCAACAGAAAATCCGCGGACACAATATGAAATGCACCTCGCCCCATCGTCCATTTTTCCTGATGGTCAGTGTCTTTACCTACAGGCTCGAGTAATTTATATTCTTTGTCGCCCCAAAAGGTGTGCGCGATAAACGTGAGTAGCACCAACGCGTTGGCTGCCAGTAAAGCCACATTCATAAGTTGTTTTTTTTTCGAAAGATGAGGTAAATCTCAGCAATGTCATTTGATTTAAATCAAATTCGATTTTTTAGGTTGGCGCGAACGGCTTAACGTCTCAAGTGTCATGCCTAAGTACGAAGCGATGTGACCGAGAGGAACACGTTGCGTGATATCAGGCCGCAATTTTGTTAAAGTTTCATACCTCTGTTGAGCTGATTCAAACTGGAGAGAGACAACGCGTTGTTGCAATTGCAGCATGGTTTGAGTAACAGCCAGTCGGCCGAACCGGTCGAAATCGTGATAGGTGTTGCACAAATAATTTACATCTTCACGATTGATGACTAAGAGTGTGGCAGGTTCTATGGTTTCAATATAATGTGGGCTTGGGATATTAAGAAAGTAACTGTTGATAGCACAGATAAAATCATTTTCAAATCCAAACCAATCGGTGATGTTCTTACCATCCTTTAGATAGTAGGCGCGTACGGAACCCGCATAGATGAAGAACAGCTTGTCGGAAAATTCTCCTTCTTTTACAAGGATGGTATTTGCGTTGTGCGACTCCGGCCGTAGTCTTTGTGCAAAGTCATTTTTACAATCTTGTGACAAAGCCGACAGGTGAGAATCTATAAAATCAATAGAAGCTTGTACAATAGAATCTGCATTCATTTTACGAAGATACTACAGTTACTGATTCTAGGGTCTTTGATGGTATATGATTTTGGTTCGTTTAGGTGACTTGGCAGCCGTATCAAAATCCTTAAAGGCTTTGATTAGTACGCCATTGTAAGGATACATGCCGTTTTCTTCTCCAATCGATATTTTATAATTTAGAGGTTTGACACCATAAAGATGCCTTGGTGCCATTTGAGTTTAAGATTGAGAACAACAGAAACACCCCAAGATCAATTCAATGAGCTGTCGTATTACACGCTAGCGCACGACCGAACTTATTTCATTCACCAACATGCAGTAGACGCATTTGCTGCACAGACGGCTGACGAAAACACAAAGCCAATAAAAATCACATTCGCTTTAATAGGCCTTTACTTATTTTTGGAAAGAGGATTTACAGGGAAGCAGGTGCAGCAAGCGCATGTAAAAATGTCGCAGAATAAAAAGCTATGGCCATCACTTCCATTGCCTATTCAACGAGGAGAAATAACTGTTGTGCATGTGTTGAAGGCGAGTTCGGGCGAACCGCGAGATAGACTGATCAGAGAATGGTGCGAATCGGTTTGGAAGGAATATCATTCATGGCACGAGGCGATGGCCGATTTGGCAAAGACGGAATTGGGCGTGTAAAGCAAGCGAGCTTATCTTTTCAATTAATCTCAATTTTGTTTTCCTTTAAAATCTCTAGGAACCTTTTTTCGTTACCTGCTTCTTTCATTTTTCCATAGATGTAGTTGATCATTTGTTCCGCATCGGAGCGATAGGGAGACTTTTGATCAATATAAAGATTGTAAGCCACGCACATATTCGAAAGGCCTTTTTCATAATCGTTCAAGTGAATTGCATAAAGCCTCCCCTTTCCATAAAATACTTCGGCATTGTTTCGATCGATTAATGCAAGTTCCTCATAAGCCAAAATCGCGGCTTGATAGTTTTTTTGATATTCGTAGGCGACTGCCAAGTTTTGACGAGGCATGGTGCCGGTTGAATCAATTAGAATAGATGTTTTATAAGCCCGAATCGCATTGTCTAAGTCACCTGCCTTACGATAGCTTAATCCTAAATTATCCCACGCAAAACTGAATACACTATCGATTTTCAGGCATTGATGAAAGTATTCGATAGCCTTGGTAAAGTTTTCTGATTTAATTTCATCCAGACCCATATAGTACAGAGCAAGCGCCTCTTTATTTTTGGACATCGAAGCATGATTTTGCTTGTCTTCTGCCGCAATTTTTGACTGAATGGCCTTGCAGGTCTCCATCAAATCCCTTTCTATTTCATAATAATATTTTTTGTATTGATCAGAGTTCTTGTTGGTGTTGATCGTAATCTTGGACTTGGTTTTCTTTTTGCTCTTTTTTTTGCCTTTAGCAGCTTCCAATATTTCATTCAAGTCCATCATCTGCCCTCCTAGTTGATAAACAGTCACTTGTTTATCGATGCAAGAGTTTATTTCTTCAGCGACAGTGTCTCGGCTTTTGTTGTATACATTAATAGAATCGATACACTTGCAGGCGCTTTCTGATACACTCGTAAGAAAGGTGTTTTTCGAGGTCGGATTCTGAGCCAAAGCACAAGTGCTTATCAGAAAGCAAAAAAGAACTACAAAAAGCTGTTTCATAGAATTTGATTTCGATCCTTACCTTATAAAATTATCTGAATAATTGCTGTCAACAAATGAATTTTTGAATATAAAGTCATAAAGTTTCAACATGAAATAGTAGCAAGTCCAACCCTACACCCTCACCGCCTCAATCAACATATTGGTTACCGGGTAGTTTAGTTTTTCATGCGACTCGGTAAACAATTCTACTTTTCCCTCCAGACGATTTTTTACAATCCAAGGATTGGTATAGGCGTTTGAGTTATCACTCACCCGAAAGCCCACCGACTGCAAATGTTCTTTCCATTGCTGAAAATCCCAGAAGCAAAAAGTTTCGTGCATTTCACTTTGCCAGTTATCAACATAGTCTTTGCGGCTCATAAACTCGCAGGCATCTTTTAATGATAGCCGAACAAATGATTGACCTTCAGATTCAATAACCTCATAATGCAATTGATAGCCTTCGTGTTTCCGGAAGTCAACGGCAAACCGCATGAAGCGCGCACGAGTTGATAAAACTTTCAAGTAAGCAGCTAACTCTTCGCGCGAATGAAACGAAGCATCGTAGTCCGTATTCCTTCCGTCATCTTCACACAACTTCATCAACACCAACTGATCTTTGTTGGATGGCCCCACCACATCACGGTTTATCCACACTCCGCCCGGTGCAAGCTCTTCATATCGGTTTTGAATAAATGTCAATAAATCAGCATGACTTCCATACGATTCAATTTCGTGTGTTAGCGATGACGTGTGAATGGTATTCATGGAGCCCTTCTCAAAAACCAATCCGGTAATAGCATTGCGCTGCGAGAAGAAGACAAAAGGATTTTGAAATTCACCATTGTGTTTTCGTTGCAGACACAAATCAAATAAATGACGCGCCACTTCGATGCCATAAAAATCGGATTCGCGGAAGCGCTCATCGGCACAGGCCAACTTTATCCACGAGCCTACAGCACAGCCGATATCACCAATTCGACCCGGTTGAATGTACGGTGCGGTATCCTGATACTTCAGCATCGCAATTTCATCCATTTGACGAACGTAGGTATTGTAATCGCGTGTGGTGGTAATGTCGCCATCGGCACTAATCATGTGATCGCGAAACAACATTTGCACCTTCGCGCCCAGTCGATACTTTGACCATATTTGAAAGGAAGAAGGGTGTGTTAATCGTTGGATGTCCTCCCGTTTTTCCCAAGCAGTATCATTAGCGATTTTTTCTACAACATCCCAGGGAAGATCGGTTAAGTGTGTCCATGTAGTCCGATCGGTTAATTCTGCTGGAAGAATTTGGAACCCGCCTTGTTCATACATTTCCAACACGGGAGTAGAACAAACGACTCGTGTATTTTCTGGAGTTAAGTCAAACATTCCTTCGCTCTCATGCCGAATTTGTTTGATGGTGTAGTTTGCAAAATTCTTCAAGTCGCCAACATCATCGATGCCATATACAAAACAAGGAACTCCGAGTTTTTGACCAAAGTCTTCGATGGCCAGCGCACGAATGTAAAACGGCAACGGATTTCTTCGGGTGTTGCTATGGTTGGCAGAGGTAACAGCAAATAGTACAGCTTCTACCTGATCGGACGAATTGCTATTCTTGCGAATAACATCTGATAAATAGTCGAATTGAAATTGGGTGAGCAAATGATGACGCCCGGGAAAGAGCAAATACATGGTTTGAGTTTTTCTCAAACATAAGAAGAAAAGTAACTCTAAAATCGAAGTCGGGAATGTCAGTTATTAATTTCAGATTTAATTTTCTCAAATTTTTGAATGACCATGAGAACTTCCTTCCAGTCATGCTCACCATCAAAGCCCGCTTTATCGTCCATCAGCACATTGAAGTAGAATTTATCCTGATAATATCCATAACCACCGTTCGCGATTTCCGGATTCTGGTTCACGTAATCGAACTGAATGGAGTGATCGGCAAACAACGTCATGTATTGCTCAATTTCGTGCGGATACGAGCACGTGTAAAGAATCAACAAAATATCGTTTCGTTTACTAAGGAGTTGCAGTGTTTCGATCGCAAAAGGATAAAACTCGGTGCTGATCTCATTTCGCTTGTAGTTGGGTTTGAGAATAGTTCCGTGGATGTCAATGGCCCAATAGACTTTATCCCAGTGTTTTTCACGCGCATGGCGCAGGCAAATTTCAACGGCTCTGCTGATCATAATTGACTTAAGCTTCGATTGGCAATAATGTTTTCAATGGCTGCAGCCAGCACAGGTGCACAACTTACCACTTCAATTTTGGGATGATTGATTTCTTCTACCACCGTGTCGGCAATAATTAGTTTTTCGATACGTGATTGCATCAGCGTTTCGAGTGCTTTTCCACTTAGGATACCATGGGTGCAATAGGCTCTAACCGAAAGCGCACCTTGTTCTACTAACAAATCGGCTGCCTTGCAAAGTGTGCCGGCCGTGTCCACCAGATCATCAATGATCACTACATTTTTACCGGTCACCTCACCAATAATTTCCATGCTGGAAACCGAATTGGGTTGCAATCTTTCTTTGTTCATTACCACCATGCTGGCGGTTAACTCTTTTTTAAAACGCTTCACTCGTTTCAATCCACCGAAGTCGGGGCTGCATAAACAGAGCGGCTCGATGTTAGATTGCTGAATATGTTGAATGAACAAACGCAATGAGCTGAGCGGGTCCACTGGAATTTTGTAGAAGCCCTCGATGGCGTTGGTATGAAGATCAAGTGTAATCAAACGGTCGGCCCCCATCAACTGAATCATGTCGGCAATCATTCGTGAGGAGATAGAGGTTCGTTGTCCATCTCTCCGCTCTTGCCGGCTATGTGCCAGATAGGGTATAACCAGAATGACTTCTTTGGCGGATGAACGCCTGGCGGCATCAATCGTCATCAACAGCTCAAAAAAGTTTTCGTAGGGCGTGTGAATTTTCGCAACTAGAAATAAGGTTTGACCACGCACACTCTCATCGAACCGCACAAACAATTCTCCGTCTGAAAATTTTTCGGTGTGTGTGCAGTGTAGCAGCATCTTGAGCAGATTACCAATGGCTTGCCCAAGTTTTTTCCCTGAGCTGGTTGCGTATAGTTTAACAGAAGGGTGCATGTATCTTTATTTTGTAAGGATGAAAGTTTCCGGATTTCTTCCAATGATTGACTGCGCTTGATTTCACCATTTTCAAAAACAAGATCTAACTCATTTTCACCAGATTCATTTTCTTTCACGGTTCGAAAGTGTTGGTTTTCTTTGACGAGTTTTAGACGACCGGCTTTTGAGGTTTTGAAAGAGGCTATCAATTCACCCTGACCGTTCATTTCGACAGGTGATTTTTTTACTTCGTACGAAGAGCCGTTTACTTCGGCATACGAACATTTCATAGCAAATTTTTGTGTGTCCCGATTTATTTTTTGAAGCAGCGCACCTCCCATACCAAAAATAATGTTTTCTGCTGCGATTCCCTTTTTTGTTAAAGATTCTAATATAAGTTGAATGGATTCGTAATCAACACCATCTCCTTGAATGACACGCACCTGAGGAGGCAGCACACGATAACCTTTTTGATTTACTGTGAAGCCGAAGCGATCAAAGAGAATTTCAAATAAGGCAGATAAGGTTTGAATCGGATCACCGGAATCAGGACGTATGACCAAAGTTCCTTTGCGTTGAAGAATACTTTCTTTGAGTGTTCCACCCCACAGTTCTTTGGTGGCGTGAAAAACATCAAATGAATCGCTTACGCAAGCGAGAATACCTTGTGGATAGGCAGACAGAACATGTTGGAAGGTTTCTTTCTCTCCATCTTTACCTAAGATCGTCATAATGGAGTGCTCGGTTGCGGGAACGGATTTGCCAAAAACACTTTGTGCTTGGTAGTATTTTTTCGCTAGCGCTGAAGCATAAACCGTGTCGCTGCCCATAAAACTAATGAGGTGAGCCGCTCCGCCTAGTCCAGCGCTTTCAACCGAACTTACCCCACGGAAGCCAAAATCATTCAATGAAAAGTCCATCCCACCAAATGCACTCTCATCGACTGTTTTTAAATAATAGCTTTGAATGACCTTTCGAATTTCGTGTGATAGCGTAGCAACTGTGGACGGATACCAAATCTGCATGAGTAAGGTTTCTAAAAAATTCGTGAGCCAGAAACATTTCGGATCCGTGTTTTCAATGGTGAGCAACACATTATTGACGGGTACAGCCACGCCTTCTTTTACTGCCTTTATCCGCACAGGCAACTGACCACCATATTGATGCAGGATATATTCGAAGTTGGAGCGACTGAAAATACCCGGCACACCGAACACATTATTCATCAACTCTTCAGCTTCATCTATGTCTTCTTTTGTAAATGCCTGTCCCTCCAGATATTCTTTCAGATAATAGTGTAAGCCAAAGAATACGGTTTCATTGAATAAGCCACCACGGCTTTCCAGATATGAGAAGATTTTGGTAGTTCCAGTGGGATATAATTTATAGTGCGAATACTTGTACGCGTCAGCTAACAACAAAAGATTATTCGTTTTCATACATGAGAATATTTAGTTAATAAAAAATTCAACAGCGGAGCATGCGCCTCGTTGGTGAGACGTTGTTCCATCATAGTTTTAATAGTTTCGATTGTAAACCACCCCACTTCATCAATATCATCCCCGGCAACGGTTTCGCCAGCCAGAAAATCAGCAGAGAAGAGACTGGTTATAATTTTGTCCACCTCATCGCGGTAGCGCCAATCGTTTACACGAAACGATTTTTCGTAGATTAGATTTTCAACTTGGATACCATTACACTCTTCTGATAATTCGCGTAAAGCAGAAACTTCAAAGCTTTCATCCTTCGGATCAGCGAACCCTCCCAGTAAGCGCCATTGATCGTCCAGATTTTTTTTGCCCAGAAGAATTTCACTTTTGTTATTTCGGAATACAGCGATATCTACCGTAGGGTAAACTTTCGGATACGTGTTTGAATAAGCGTAGATAATTCCAGTTCGGAATTCTTCGGAGGCAGATACCCGATCGCTTACCTGATGCCGAAGTTGAGTTGCGCTTACTTGTGTTGTTTCGGGGAGTTCTACTACCGGCCAACGGCCCGAATAGTGTGGGATAAAACTATCTCTGCCGCCATAGAGCTTGAAGTGAGAACCCGGAAAAGAGTGCATAAGTAAGACATCCAAATTAGAAGACCACCGTGAATCGAGCGGATGATTGGCAAGCGGCAATACCACTACTTCGGGATAGTTGCTCGCAATCATTTTCATTCTCGTATGGAAATCAAGCGGATTTTTTCGACTTCCGAGCACAGGCGATACACCAAGAATGATCACAACCTTATTGTGATTGGTCATTACTTGTTCAAGGATGGCCCGATGGCCTTCGTGCAGGTATGGCGACTGAAACCGCGCCATGATTACTCCGATTGCATTCATATGTTTGTATTTGTGTAATATATACGCAAATATAAAAGCACAGTTTCATATCCAACAAATAATTTGTTTTTTATTTACATTAATTAAGGTTTAGATTAGAAATGCTTACAGGAAGAGGTCGGAGTTGTAGCCTTTTTCTTTCAGTTCGAAGTATTTCTTTTTGTTGAACTGAAACAGACGGGCTGGTCTGCCCGCTCCGCGCTGCACGCTTTCGGTCAATTCTTCCAGCAGACCGTAGGCCATGATTTTCTTTTTAAAATTGCGTCTGTCAATTTCCTGATCGAGTAGAATGCGATAGAGTTTTTCCAGATCGGAGAAAGCGAATTTTTTATCCAGCAATTCGAAGCCAACGGGTTCATAGGCAATTTTTCCTCTCAATCGTTTAATAGCAGTTTCTACGATTTGCTTGTGGTCAAAAGCCAGTTTGGGCAAGCGTTTAATATTAAACCAAGCCACATCTTCTGCATCGGTGTTTGCTGCAATTTGATAATCTTCGGGACGAACCAGCGCATAGTAGGCAATCGATATGACGCGATTGCGCGGATCGCGCCCCGGTTTTCCAAAGGAATAAAGTTGCTCCAGATAATTTACTTCGATGCTCGCCTCTTCTTTTAGTTCGCGTTGAACAGCTTCTTCCAATGACTCGGCATTTTTTACAAGACCGCCCGGCAATGCCCAGAATTTTTGAAAGGGCTCGTTTTTGCGCGTAATCAATAGCACCGAAACCCCTTCGTCCGGATTGTATCCAAATACGACTGCGTCTACAGAAACTTTTATGTTTTGACTCATTCGATCTTAAACCGTTTTATTTCTGAAGGACTTGTTCGTATTGATGTTCCTCAAATCCCAGCAAAATGACTTTGCCTTTTTCTTCGATCAAAGGTCGTTTGATTACACTGGTTTTTTCGAGCATCAAAGAGATGGCTGCTTTTTCGTTGGTCACTTTTGCCTGATCGGCCTCCGGCAATTGGCGCCAGGTGGTGCCGCGCTTGTTGACCAGACTCTCCCATCCAACTTGTTTACACCACTCGCTTAACTTGGCAGCAGTAATGCCAGCCTTTTTGTAGTCGTGAAAATCAAACGCAATCTCGTGTTGATTCAGCCATTCTACTGCTGACTTTACTGTATTGCAATTTTTGATACCATAAAGAGTCATACCACTTATTTTCCGTCAATGTAGAAAATGTTAAGCTTGATGACAATGATATTACTCTACTTTCAGCGTATCGGCCGGATTAGCGCTGGCCGTTTTTATTGTTTGAGAGGCGATCGTACCGAGCCCCAGAGAAATAAGCAAAACAATACTGATCAACACATCCCAAAAGTTTAACTGAACACTATAATACTGAATGCGTGTTAAGAACAGATCAAACAAAAATACCATGGGCACAGCCGAGAGAACAATGGCCCAAATCATTAGCTTAAGATAGTCCTTCGACAACAAAAACGTTATACTGGCCATGCTGGCACCCATTACCTTGCGAATGCCCACTTCTTTCGCTTTTGTTTCAGAAGTATAAACCACCATGCCTAGCATGCCTAGCAGTGAAATGGTAATGGCTAACAAACCTAGGAAGCCAACCATTTTTAAGAGCACGATATACATAGAATATCCTTCGTTTAACTCCTCCTCAAAAAAGTGTGCTTTCAGCGGTAGCGCGCTTACATTTTTCCACCTTTTTTCAAAATCGGTAAACAAAGCGAAAGCATCAGTGGAGGCAACTTTTAAATTGGCATAAGCAAAGTGTGCGGGGTCATACCGAAAAAAGAATTTGTCGATGGGCAATCGCAATGTGCCATAGTGAAAGTTTTTTACTACCCCGATGATTTCTAGTTCTTTATCATCCACTTGGTAGGTGAGACCAATGGCGTCAATAGGTTGTGAGATTTTTTCCGTCCTTAAAAACTCTTCATTTACAATAATGTACTGCTCTTGTTTCCACACCTCATCCGGAAAGTTTTTGCCAGCAAGCAGAGTAAGCCCGAAATTGTTCAGGTAGTGAGGGTCAATAAACAGCTGTGCAACTTCTGAAGAATCCTTTTCAGTGTCTTTCACCCACGTGGTAGAGTAGCTTAGTCCGAGTACATCTGAGGACATCGATACAGCATGCACCGAGGAAAATGATTCGAATTCTGATTTAAAAAGCGAAGGATTAACACCTTGCAATTCCACATCCACTACATTTTCTTTGGTAAATCCAAAATCAAAATTGATCGAATAGCGATACTGCCGACTGAACACAACCAGCGACAGAATGAAACAGAATGAAAGGGCGAACTGAAATACAGTTAGCACCTTGCGCACACGCATACTGGACGAACCATTGCCAATCACTTTGCTCTTCAATGCCTGAATGGGATTTAAGCCCGAGAAAAAGAGAGCAGGAAAAATACCGGCAAAGAATCCGGTCAACACTGCAAAAAGGACAAATAGAGAAAGAGTACGCAGCGTAAGACTTAAATCCAACGAAGAGGAAGCCACCAGCATTTGCTGAAACTCGGTGCGAATCAGAAAAAAGAGCAGCAATGACCCAAGCAATGAAATGAAGGTGATAACAATAGTTTCTGTAATAAACTGAAAGAATATCTGTCTTTTCGCTCCGCCCATTGTTTTGCGCAAACCAATTTCTTTGGATCGCTTCAAAGCTCGGGCAATCGAGATATTGGTATAATTAAAACATGCGGGTAGTAAGATCAATGCAGCGATAATGCCGAAGACAATCATTCCCGATGCCTCCCACTTGGGCCCTATCGCGTTGCGATAGTCGGGTCCCATGGTGATGTGATCGAGATGTTGATACTGAAATTGAACTTTAATAGGAAACGTAGCATATGTAACCTTAGCAATCTTTTGAAGATGGGATTCTACACTATGGATGTCGGCATTTTTATTCAATAAGATATACACATATTGATTTTGATAGCGGGTCCACTTTTCTTGAACAGATATTGAAGACGATGGCAGACTGGCATAGGAAATCAAAGCCTCAAATTTGAGATGCGAGTTGATGGGGTGGTCTTTCATCACAGCAGCTATCTGCAACAATCCACCTTGTTCCGATTCTATCGTTTTTCCAATCACATCGGCACTATTAAAAAGCTTAATGGCAGCCGATTCCGTCAAGATGATGTTATTGGGTTTTTTCAGCGCAGCTTCTCCATCACCTTTGATCAGATCGTAACTAAAAACTTTGAAGAAATTAGGTTCCACATAATATCCCCGTAAAGGAATAGCGCCTTGCGCCATTTTTATTTCTTCATTAAAGCCAGATTGAATTCGAACGACTTCTTCGATTTCGGGCAACGCGGCTAATTCATCGGCCAAGACTATCGGTGAGCTGGCATAGTCAAGTTCTTCAATGCCTTCGTAGTGCGTGCTGGTAATGGTGTAGATGCGATCTTTATGGGCGTGAAAATCATCGTACGTACGCACATAGCTGACTAAAGAAATCAGCAGCAAACTGACAGACATACCAATCGCTAATCCAAATGCATTGAGTAACGAGATATATTTGTATTGGTATACATTGCGAATGGCTACTTTAAAATAACTACGAAGCATATCCAACGAGAAGCCGGAAGTAAATGGACTCATCTGCGAATCGCGTTTTCGTTTTCGGATTGCGTATGAGAAGAGTAAGGAGAAAACATGCTGCCAATATTTCCAATACGCATATCGAACGGAACGATTTTGAACATTTAGTTGAAACTGTTCGTCCAAATCACCGAGCAAGTCTTCTGTTTGAGCGTTTCCACAATACCATTTGAAAATGGATTTGGCTAACAGTGGAGGTTGAGGCGTTTGCATGTGGGTCGAATTAATTGTTAGATGCGGACAATTTGATTTTTGACAAGCTCCACAATTCATCGCGCAGCATTTTGCTTTCCGTCACTGCCTTTTTACCGGCAGCGGTCACTTCATAAAAGCGTTTGCTGCGCCCTCCTCGTTCGGCTGTAGCGCCCCCCATTCGAGATTTTAAAAACCCTTTTTCTTCTAACCGCGTGATGGTGGAATGCAGCGCTCCAATGCTGATCGAACGCTTGCACCGACTTTCTATGTCGTTTTGAATGGAAACTCCATATGCTTCATCGCCCAGCGAAGCGATTGTTAACAGCACCACTTCTTCAAACTCACCCAGATACGTTTTCATTTATTCTATTTTGCAGATTGTACGGATAATCGGAATATTAGTTTCTGTTTTTAAGAACAAATAAAAATAGATTCTACCCAGTTGTTTCCCAAGAAGGATTATTTGCCCATTAAAAACTGAAAGTCTTTTTCTAGCAGCGGATTGCTGGGGCGCTTGGCGTTTAAGTCGAAGGTTTCGCCACTGCGCGTGAGTAAGATGAATCGCGGAATATCCTTTACCTGATAGGTTTCGGCTAGTTTGGAATGACTGCCAATGCGGTAGTTGATAATCCCATCGGTATACAAATTGAATTTTTCTAAGGTTTGCTTCCACTTCACCTCATCATCATCCAGTGCCAGTAAAACAAACGTAACCTTGTTGCGGTACTGTTTGTGCAATCGCTTGGCCAACTCCATGTCTACCAGATACGATTGAAAATTAGTTGACCAGAAAATTAAATACAAAATGCGATTGCCCTTGCTGTCTTCTTTCAGCCAATTGAATTTAGCTTCTCCATTTACACCGCCATCGCGCAAATTCATTTCATATTGATAATAGTGATTGAATTGATTGCTTAGCGAAGCGCCTCCACCCAAATCGCTGATGATCGCATCTTCCAATGGTGTCGTTTTTAAGATCGTGCTGCTTTTCCAATATGCGGAGTCATAAGGAATTTGAAGAAGCTCTTCACGGCCGGGAATTTTGCCTGCAAATTTTTCGGAAGCATCGTGCTTCACCTCTACGGACATCAACTCAATATGAAAAGAATGTCCCTTTTTATCTTCCGTTTGGCTTTCGCCTTCGCGAATAAAATGATACGGATAGTAGCGGTCATCATACTTGCGGTAATAGCTAATGGTACGAGTGCTATTTTCTCCGTAGGTACGAATGTCTTCTGTTTTGATGAAGGCAAACGTATCGGTAGTAATAAAAAGCGTGCCGCGTGCCATTGGTCGTTGCAAGTAATTTCCGGAGGTGGTCAGCACCGAGTCTTTCTTGTGCTCGTAATCAATTTCGTAAACTTCCAATCCATCGTAGTAGGTAATGCCGCTGCAATTGAAATCATACTTGTCAAAATCGGTGCGCAAATTGCTCACTTCGCTGTAAAACGACAGATACTCACTTTTTGCAGATGATTGATATCCGACCAGATCTGCCTGTAAAATATTGGCCACCGAAATGGGCTCATGGCCTTGTGCCATTTCGGTTTTATCCAAACTTCTGCGCAGTTGCGAAATGCGGATAGCTTCTTTTTCACCGGCAGCTTGTTGTACAGAGCGGTAACCATCGTTTTTCCATACATCAACAGCGGCTTCAATTAATCGACCGTAGGCATTATCATCTTTGCAATAATGCCGGTAAAAGTATTTTTGTAGAAAAGGTTCGGTGCTATAGTTCTTAGAGATGTTGGCAAATGCTTTTCGCATCACGCGCCTGGCATTTACCGTCTTGTCAAGAATCACAATCGCAGTTAACTCTGTTACCATTGGCTTTAGCTCAATATGAGTAATTTCAGCAATGGAGTTGACGATCAATGTTTCATAACCTATGCAGGTAATTTTTAAGGAGAATGGTTCGCTGATTGAAATTGAAAATTGACCCTCTATGTTAGTGCTCGTGCCCTTGGAGCTACCCACTATGCCGATGGATGCGAAGGGCACCGGTTTTCCTGTTTCTTTATCAATAATAGTGCCTTCCACCATCTGTTGGCCGAAAGAACATACACTTATTGAGCAGAATACGAATAACCAACGTAACATTTGCAGTTGCGTCAACCGGTTTAGGTAATGGTTGCGACTGCAATTAAGAAAATGTTAAGAAACTTTCAATTTGTTTTTATTTCAGATTCTCATGCTAACGACTGGTTGCCGAGCGATTAAGAGAAAACCCTATCCAATTGGACAGGGTTTTCTGATCAGCTAAAAAAATGTTGTTAATTAAAATCAATGGATTTCACGTCTTCCCACAATACATAAACCGGGTCGCTTTTGGCATTGGCAAACACCAAAACACCCTGATTTCGATCATTTACATCTTGTGCATCTTCCAGGGTAATTTTGTTTCCGGATTTTAACTCGATACTGCAGCGATAGTCGCTGATCGGCTCTAAGCGCTTAACATCGCGAAAAGGTGTAGTTACTTCAAAATCGCCTTGTTTGCCCTGTAACAGTTCGTACGTAGATTCTTCATCCAGATCAAATACTATTTTGCCGGTGAGCGATTTTCCGTCTTTCGTCACCACTGAGCCACTGAGTGGTTTTTGCGTAGCAAACTGATCGTAGCTTGCCAATGAACCGGAGGGTTCAGAGAACGTCACTTTATCAAACTCGCGCCAAGGAACATCTACAGCGATCATATCTTTATTCATGATGATGACGCCCCGATTTCCGTTATCCACATCGTTGCTGCCTTCCATGGTCAACTCTCTGCCCGATTTCAGCTTTACGATACTGCGCCCGCCACGTCTTTCAATGGAAACGATTTTAGAAAATTCCAGCGAGATGTTTCCATCGTCAGCGTCACCGTCCAGTTTATCGGTGCTGAGACGCTCGTCATGATCCCACTGAATATATCCGGTAAACGTTTCTCCAAACGCCTCTACCTTTCCATACAAGGGAATGCCAAAGCGATTGGAAAGTGTTTTAGGTGTTTTCATGAATTCAATTTTGCGAATTCTTCCCCAGTCCATATCCAGATCACCCATTTCCGGATCCATGATACGAATCTCTCCGCCCACATCGTTGTAGCCCTCTCCTTTCAAAGAGACTTTATCGCCATTTTGCATTTCCAGATCCACATACTTGCGACCTGAAGGAATGATTGCTTTAATCTCACCAAACTGACAGGCAAATTGGTGTTCATAATCATTGTCATAATCGTTTCGTTTATCGCCCCAGTTGCCAAACCAGCGGTACCAATTGTTGTTGTTCCAATTGTCCCATGTGTTTTGTCGATCGTCCAATTTGTCGCGATCGCGCGATGAGAGGTAGCGTAAATTCTGATTTCGCTCTTTACCCGCATTGAAAATGTCTGTCCAGTACACTTCTTCCTTTCCCCAGCGTATGGGGCCCTCATACACCTTGTTATCGATGGTGTAAACTTTTCCGTAGATGAATCCTTCATCCTGAGCGTTGGCACTGAATACAACTAGAACAGTCAGAATCAGCACACATGTTTTGGTAAATAATCGCATAGCAAATGTTTTGTTTGAATGATGATACGAATAACGGCTAATGCGAGTGGGCGGGGAAGGAGAGTCTACCGAATCGTAAGTACGACTGACTGAATCGGGATAAAACGGCTCTCAATTATTTACTGATCGATCCAGCTTTTAAATTCCGGTGTGCGTTCAGCCGAAATCACCACTTCTTCTGTTGTGGCAGGTACGAGATGAAGTTTGATTCTTCCTTTAAAATACGGATGGATTTCTGCGATGCTTTGAAAGGTAACGATGAACTGGCGGTTGGCCCGAAAGAAGATTTGCGGATCGAGCACTTCGATCAGCTCATCCAGCGGTTGATCCATGGGAAATCGTTTTTGATCGGTAGTAACTGCGAAAGAAAGTTTGTTTTCACTGAAGAAGTAGGCAATCTTCTCTACAGGCACGGCTACAATCTTTTGCCCGATGCGAATCATAAACCGCGACTTGTATTGTTTTTGTGATGCCTGCAATTCTTTCGCCAGCGCCCGGTAGTCAATTTGATTGGCTGTTGGTTTCGTGCGACTTTTTACTTTTTCGATCGCTGCCGCTAATTTTTCTATTTGAATAGGCTTCAGCAAGTAATCAATGCTGTTCACCTCAAACGCTTTGATAGCATATTGATCGTAAGCGGTAGTGAAAATGACAGGCACTTCTGTTTTTACATTTTGAAAGATGTCGAAGCACAATCCATCCAACAACCGGATGTCTGAAATGATCAGATCGGGATGCGGATTTGAACTCAACCATACGGTGCTTGCTTCAATGGATTTGAGATGACCCACTATTTCCAGTAAAGGATCGATAGTGCCCAGCAGTTGCTGCAATCGCTCAGCGGCTAAGGTTTCATCTTCAATCAGCAATACTTTCATTTTCTTCTTTTAGTAATAACCCACTTCCAGCAGTGGAATGTGGACCTCAAAGTAACTTTCGGTTTTACGGATTTCTACTTTCAGATCCGTAAAATGTGCATAGCGCTGTTCAATATTTTTGAGTCCGCTGCCGTGATTTTCGGATGGATCATTCGGTTTTGCAAACAAACTATTTCGCACCAGCAAATGGGTTTCGCTGGCTCCCACTTCGATGGTGAGCGGCCGCGCATCGGTAATCAAATTGTGTTTGATGGCGTTTTCGATCAGCATTTGTAGCGTGAGCGGTGGGATCATTTTATTTCGTGTATGCTTATCCAAATTAACGGTAAACCGGATGTGGTTTTCAAACCGAATATGGATTAAATACATGTAACTCTCAATGAAGGAAAGCTCATTGTACACCGGAATCAGGTCATCGGATTTGGTGTTCAGCATCGTGCGATACACCTCGGCAAATTTGGCAATAAACTTTTTGGACGTGTCCGAATCTTTATCAATCAGCGAAGAGAGGATATTCAGGTTGTTGAAAAGAAAGTGTGGGTCGAGGTGGTTTTTGAGCGAATCCAATTGTGCTCGCATTGATTCTTTTTGGCTTTTTGCAGCTTCCAGTTCAGAAGTGCGCCAGTGACGGAGGAAGTGCAAACTGAAATACAATGAAAAGGCAGGAATAAAAATGGCGGCACCCCACACATTCATCACAGTAAATTGTTCACGCGTAGGCGGGTCGTCTGTTAAAAAAACTTTGATGGCATAATAAATTCCATTGACCAGCAACAGTAAATACGCAAGTCCCAACACGAGCTGAATGAAGAAACGCCAATTTCCATATTTGCTCCACGGTAAAATTTTATCTAGGCGTAATGTCAATTGACGATTTCCGAACCAAAGCAACAGCGCAATCACAATCAGCCAACCCGTAGTGAAATAGAAAATGGGCCCCGGCTCTACAAAAAACCAAACAACAGCCATCACCAATAGCCCGATGCCTGCAATAACTCCAATGCGGATGAATGATTTTTTCACACCGTAAGATTACTTGAAAATAATCTCATTTACTTTTCTCCATGCTATATGCACCGGATCTTTTTTACCTGCACGGAAAAGCAAAATACCACTGTTGTCTTCCGATACATCGCGCATGCCGCCTAACAACAACCGCTGACCGGATTTTAATTCTATTTCTGAGTAATCGAAATTTTTTGGTGTAATGCGGGCAATTAATCGAATGGGAATCTGATACTCAATATCATTTTCTTTTCCTTCAATCATTTCGAAATCCAACGCTTCATCTACGTCATAGATAATTCTTCCAGACATTTCGCCACCGTCAACCAGCGAAACAGTCGCTTCCATGGGCACGGGTGCCGGAAAATTACTGTAGGCTTGTCCTGTGCCGGGAGGAGGCGAGAATGTAATTTTTCGAAAAGCCTTCCATGAAAACTTGATAACACCAAATTCGGGGCTGATCACCCACACACCGCGGTTGCCACTGTCCACATCATTCGAATCGTCTAGAAATTGGGTGCGGCCTGAGCGTAAGGTTACATCGCAGCCGTCATCTCTTTTTTCGATGGCTGATATCTCAGAGAATTTAATGGAGACATCACCATCGCGGGTATCGCCATCCAGTTTGTCGGATGAAAGGCGCTCATCATTATCCCACACGATGTAGCCGGTATAACTTTCTCTGCGTCCGCCCTGCACGGTGCCATACAAAGGTTGGCCAAACACCTGATCTAATTTTGCAGGCGTATTTAAAAACTCAATGCGCTGAATGCGATCCCAATTGATATTGATGGTGCCAAGCTCTTCATCCAGAATTTGTACTTTACTTCCAAGGTCGTTGTAGCCTTCTCCATCTACACGCATCTCGCCACCATTCTTAAGCTTCAAGGTGATGTCATCTTCATTACCAACAATGATTTCTTTCAGGTTTCCAAATTGGCAGGTAAACTGATGAATACTTCCTTTGTTTTGCCAGATGCTTTCAAATGACCAATCGTAATTCGACCACCACTCTTTGTTTTCTTTTTCTTTGGGGATCAGTTTGGCGTAATCGTTATCGCGTTTAGCTGCGTTGAACATGTCTGTCCAGAAAACTTCTTCACCACCCCACCTAATCGGTCCTATGTACGTGGCGCGGTCGGTATATACTTTGGCATACATGTATCCTTCGTGTGACTGTGCAGGTGCAACGGTGGCCATCGCCAGAAAGGCAACGATCAATCCGATCACTACAACTACGGTTTTAAAAATGCTTTTTGATTCCATGCTTGCGTATACGCGTTCGATGCCCAAAGTTGATAAAGATTAGGGCTATGGCCAAAGATAGCCAACCTGAATCGGGCGATAATTGCGCTGAATCGGGATCACTCCACCTTCCTCCACAAAGGCCGAGTCAGGCAAGTGGGGCCTCCGCCTCCTTTGTAACTTATTTCGGTGCCATCGTATTCCAGCACCGTACAACTGGCTTGTTGCAGTCGCTCTTTCGTAAGATCATTTCCCTTCACCATGAGGCAATGTCGCGGGGCAATGGCCAACACGTTGCAGCCCATGGATTCAAACTCGGCATCGGGTACTTCAATTAACTGATAGCCACGAGCAATCAAATCTTCGCGAAACACAATCGGCATGAGCGGAGAGTAAACCACCGCTAAATCTTTATCTACCGGACTGAAGATGGACATGAGGTGAAAAACATCAGATGAACCTTTGTAGTGCGGAAGTTGAACTTCCACCACGCTTACGCCACATGGCGCAAGTAAGGCACGCATTTGACGAATTCCTTCAGCATTGGTCCGATACGTTCTTCCGATTGCCAGCGTATTTTGGTCTAGCCACGCCACATCGCCACCTTCTACCGTGCCGGGCGATTCTATTTTTCCTAAGACAGGGATGCCGGCTTTTTCATAGACTTTCAATGCAGCCGAGGGCTCGTTCAAGCGTCCGGCTTTTCCCATTCGGCAAATGATGATTCCTTTGTCGGTGGCGATACTGGCATCGCGACAATACATGCTGTCCATTGTTACGGTAGCATCCGCTTCAAAATGATGAATATCAGGATTGGTAGTGCGCAATAATTTTTCGAAGTGATGGTATTCATTTTGAGCTTCCTGAAAATCAGGCTCGCTTAAGAAGTTGAGCTCTTGCCATTGCTGGCGAATGGTGGTGGCATCAACAAAAGCATCGGCTGCTTTTTTGATAAACACACTTTGAAGTGTTCCGTATTCGGATTGACAGGTGAGGTTCATGTCTTAAAAAATTTAATCTCAAATTATTAGATCAATAGTATTAATTCCTAAATCACTCCCGATTCGCCTTCACCTTACTCCATCCATACAACGGCACACCGATCATCAGGAGCATAAAACCCCAATAGACGGACTCTTGCCCCGAGCCGGCAACGGCCCAAAGCGAATAGGCAAAAGCGAGAATAGCAATCGTAATTTTAATGCCGTTGTTCCACTTTAAGTTATTTGACTTTACAGCCAATACAACATATGCTACGGCTGAAAATAGATATGGCACTAGCACCGTCATGGTAGATAGCAAAATGATGAATTGGTAGGTGTTGGCGAGACTTTGATGGAAGTTCATCAACAGCAATGCAGAGATGAGTACACTGGAGCCAACGATACTCACCACAGGCGAACCTGCTTTGTTTTCTTTTTTAAAGATGGCCGGAAACACTTTGTCCATAGCGGCAGCCGCAGGAATCTGTCCTTGCATGATGATGTACCCATTCAACGCTCCAAACGTAGACATCACCGCACCGGCAGCCACTAAATAACGTGCCCAGTCGCCCCACATGCTGGCAGCTGCATCGGCAAAGGGTGCTTGCGAGGTTTTGAGTACAGAAGGAGGCAGCACGCCCATGATCACTACGGTGCCTACAATGTAAAGAGCGGTTACAGCGAGTGTACCGTAAAGTGTTGCACGCGGAATAGTTTTCTCCGGATTTTCGACATGCCCCGATGGAATCGTAGCGCACTCTAACCCTAAAAAGGCAAACAATGTAAGCGTAGCCGTTGCTGTGATGGCGCTGAAGTCGGACGTGCCGCTGCTGTTGAACGGATAATAATTTTCAGTTTGGATAAAAGAGAATCCGCCAACAGTGACGAGTAAGAGCGGAGCAATTTTTAATACGGTGGTGATAATTTGTACCACGCCTGCATCGCGCAGTCCGCGCGTGTTGATCCATGTCAAAAACCAAATGGCGCCCAGACCAATGGCCACAGCCAGTGGTGCATTCGTACTAACAGCCGGCACAAATACGGAGAGGTAGCTGATGAAAGCAACGGCAATGGCCGCGTTCGTACTCCATACAGAAATCCAATAGCCCCAGGCCACTAAAAAACCGGCAAAATCACCCAACCCTTCGCGGGAATACGCATAAGGTCCACCATTCGCAACGGGCATGAGTTGGCTCAACCAACTGTACACTAGAGCCAGGCAGATAGCTCCGAATCCGGAGAAGACCCAGCCCACCAAACTGATGCTGCCATAGGAAGAAAGCGTAGCCGGCAGCATAAACATGGCGGAGGCAATCATGTTGCCCATGACCAGTGAAGTGCTCGTCCAGATACCGATTTTTTTTGGTTCGCCCATTGTTCAAGCAACGAAATAGAACGGGCAAATGCAAATCTATCTTGATATTCTTAGCGACAGTATTGGCACCAATATTTTCGTAGCTCCTCGTGCTCCAGCAGTTGCATACTTGCTCCGCCAGAGTCAATGGGTAAGTAAAATGTACAGTATCGAACTCGATTTAAGTTAACGGCATTTAAAGTAGCATTGATAAAGCTCTCCTCTTCATAGGTACTTGAATCGTAGAATAAGAGATTGATATAATAGAAGAGCAGGTCTTCATCCACATCGATTGCGCCAATACGTGGTTTAACAATTTCGTAAGCCCATTTCCTATGCGAATGATAGGAATAGTATTTTGCCAAAGAATAAATCTCCTCATCGGTTGGTTCAATCAAATCATACAGATCGCGAATCTCTTCCATCACGGAGTCTTTTGCATCGTATTGAAAATTATCCAAATACTCGTCTGATTTAAGAATGTGATGATTGATCTCCATTCTTCGCACAAGCGATTTGTCAATCCCCATTTTAAGTAGAGCATTAATTTCATCTATCAGTTCTTTACCTTTTAGCATCTCTTTGTTCCAAATCCCCAACTCAAGTTTTAATGCACAAATATTATAGTTGACTTTTGCGTTTTTTGGATCAAGCGCACGCATCTCCAAGAATTGGTCAAGAGCCTCCCACTTACCAACTAGTTCGTACAAAAGAAGATAGACTTCACGGTCATTTGCCAATGATAAATATTCTTTTGATTTCGGAACTTCCATTTTATCCAGATACTCTAACGGTAGTTTTTCTTGCCTAATTCGTTCGATGACTTCGCGCTGAATGGATTTTGCCTCGGAAAACTTTCTGGAGGCCAACGCTTTTTTGAACGATTGAAAGAATTCGTCATTCGTGAATGTATTTTGGATTGGTTTGGGAAGCAAATAAAGAACGGCCACTGATTTCCGTTCGGTTGCTAAAAGTGGTTCTAGTTTTTTAGCTAGAGCAAGGTTTGTCAATTGCTTTTTTATTTCACCTTTAGATAAGTTCTTTAAAAATTCAAATTCTGTACCCTTAATGGAGGCGAAAAACTCAAGCCAGTTTTCAGCTGCCAACACACTTGATCGGTCTATACTCGATTGGTAGGGACGCAAAAAAGCAATCATGGCGTCTCCTCGTTTTTTCATCAGATCCATGTTAATTTTCTCAGCGCCTTCAATGGATGAGTAAGCCCGAACTTCAACTTTTTGAATCGTGAATTTTTTTAGATTGAGCGAATCACTTGCACTTTTTAATTCAGAAACACTGTAGGTGCTCGTTCCTTTTTTGAAAGGAATTACGATTTCTACTTTTTTGGAATAAGTAAAGTTTTCTATCGAGTCATTTCTGAATGCGCTGGACTTGATTAGGGTATCGGCAAAAAGTCCCATCGGTAGCAAATCCCAATCAGAGCGGACAATATTAACAAAATGAGTGTAGAAGCAAATCTTGTTTCTGGTAACGATGATCAGGTTTTCTTCAAATGTTTTATCTTTTAAAGAAGCTGGTAGCGTGCCAATTTTACTATAAATGTCTTTTTCTGATTCGTTGTTGGCCAGTAGCTTTTTCTTGTAAACAGGAGGTATGATAATTCCTTGATACACCGTTTTCTTATTCTCCGGAGGTTGATTGCAGTTATAGCGGTCTTCACTAATAAAATCGGCAGTAACTCCCGTATCATCGTTCGCAAAGAGTTTATGGAACCACTCAATGTTGTTCATGGAAAAGTAGATATCACCATTTGATTTTGTGTGGATTCCGAAAAGCACCTCTTTGGGCATTTTGTCAATTAAAGCCTTACATGAAGCACACTCGCTATCCTCACGGCCATCGATCAGCGGAATTGCTTTTTGTGCGATTAGCTGAGAGCTAACTAGTAAAAGTGAGAGAAGAACACACAACCGGTATAAAATCATATTTGAAATAAAAGCCTAAATAACCTCTGCCAGAAACTTAAATCCAAACAGCAACTTTTAGTCACTTTCAGGTAAGAACTTTCAAGGTAGTGGCAATTTATGTTAGAGGTTTTGAACACATGACGATTGTGAATTATCAAAGTGGAGCTAAATATTGTTCACTTTCGTCCAGTAAATGTGTTCATTATGATACAATCGCTTATCAGGCGAACGCTAAATCAAAGCGATTTGGGGCTTTTTTAATTGAGAATGATTTTTGATGGATTGGCATCAAACGTTTCATTATGAGCCGCTCCACATCAACCTCTACCACCTTAGCTACCATCATTGTATTAGTCGTCACTTTTCCTATCTGGTTTTCCATAGGTGCCGGACTGTTTGGTGCGGCCGTTGGAATCATCGGTGTATTGTTTGGGGTTCTGGTGGCCATCCTCGGAATTTGTTTTGCGATCATAGCCGTGCCTTTCAAACTACTTTTTGGCTGGGGCGATGATTGGGGTTGGCACTCCGACATTGACTTGCCTTTTTTTCATACCAACAATGGCTTTCTGGTTTTAATTCTGGTGGCCGTTGTGATTGTTCTAATTCAAAAAAGAAAATCTCCAGTGAGAAGATAGTCCGATTTTGTTTCTGACTCCTTTGTGAATTCGTGCCTTCGTGGCACAAAGAATTCACGTTTTAGTTAATCTTCTGATTGATTTTATACGCCTGAATGTGATTGCGCAATGCATCTTGCCAGGTAAGATCTGCGTCCCACTTATTGCCCAAGAATACGTTGCCATATTCAATGTTTTTAAAATAGAATTTATAGATCACCTGATCGGATGGGATCGTTTTAATCTGAATTTCGTTGTTGACAAAGACAGCGGATGGTAACGAACGCGCCACTTGAGTGACGTCATATCCTAAAATTTCCTTGGCCACAATTACGCGGGCATGGGCAAAGCGTAAGATCGTGCGAAAGCCTTTTGTATAAAGCGATTCTTCGGTGGCATCCGCATCTACCAATTCATATTTCAACGGAAAGTTTGCTTTCAGATAAGCTTCCAACTCAGCATCATCAGCAGGATTGCCAAACTTCGGAATGGCTGTTTTAAATGATTTTACTTCCACAGAAAAACTTTCATTGATTCGGCCGGTGAAGGGTTTGATGGTTATATCCATCTCCGGTAAATCGTTGATCAGAAAATTTTGCTTTTTCAAATTACTTACGGCAAACCGATAAATCGTTCGAAGCAATTCATTCAAGGAAGCATTCTCTTGTTTCCACGCGGCACTGTTGGCATCTACCAAATCTTTTTTCCCATTGAAAGGGCAGAATATGAGTCGGTAACCTTTTTCGTCTTTTTGAAACAAAATCAAAAACTTGATGCCCCGGTTAGCCAAATACGAAGCATACGCTTTCCGCACATCATGGCCAGCCAGCATGCGATTGATATCAAAATAGGCTACTGCATCAATTCCGGATTGTTGAAAATAGCTCTGGCACTCATCCAAATCTTTTTGGGGTATGGAACTTTGAAACAACACAACCGATCGTGTAGCGAGTAACTCAGTAGGAATAGCAGAAGAGAAAGTGAGCCGAGTCACCAATTCATTTTCTTCTAAAGACTGAGCAAAAGCCGGGGTTCCGAATAAAACAACAAACAAAAAAGAAAGGTACCGCACGAATTTTATTTAACAGTGTAATCGAACGCAATATAGCGAGTAGTATTGTTCTAAATCTAGTTTCTGTTAATAGACAAATTGATTTTACTTTTAATCTTTTTCATAAAACGCCAATACAAAAACCATTTTCTTTTTCTTCGATAGGAAATGTTTCCAAATCCCGGCATCGCTCACCGCATTCCCGGCCGGTTTTGATATTGAAGCGATAGCCATGCCACGGGCAAACAATTTCTCCCAGGTAATTGATGGATCCTTTGTGAAGCGCTTCTCCATTATGAGAACATTTGTTTTCAAATGAGTGAAGCACATTTTCACGCAGCACAATACAAATCGCCTTACTCCCTACATCGATTCGGTAGGGCACATTTTCACGCAATTTCGATTGAACTTCTTCTTTTGATTTAAAAATGGGAATCCACTCCATAAAAATTAAGTTTGGCGGGGCGCTTCTTTTATTTACCTTCAAGTCGATAACCCTCAAAATTACAATGAAGAACCTTTATATTCTCGTATTCACATTACTTGTTACCATCGGAACCCAAGCTCAGGTAAATCCGAAGCTACAAGCTAAGCTAGACCTTCAGGCAAAGGAGATTGAAGAAAAGATGATCGGCTGGCGCAGGCACCTGCACCAATACCCCGAACTCTCGAATCGTGAAACAAAAACAGGCGCTTACATTGTAGCGCACCTAAAATCATTGGGTATTGAAGTACAATATCCGGTAGCGAAAACAGGTGTGGTGGGTATTTTGAAGGGCGACAAACCGGGGCCGGTGATTGCCTTGCGAGCTGATATGGACGGACTACCCGTTACCGAGCGAAGCTCGCTGCCCTTTGCTTCCAAAGAAAAAACGGTTTTCAATGGACAAGAAACAGGCGTGATGCATGCCTGCGGCCACGATTCACACATGGCTATGTTGATGGCGGTAGCGGAAATCTTATCAAAAAATAAAAGCGAGTTGAAAGGCACGGTGAAGTTTTTCTTTCAGCCGGCAGAAGAAGGTGGTTTGCCCAGTGATGGTATGTCGGGAGCAGAGTTGATGATCAAAGAAGGCGTGATGGAAAACCCGAAGGTAGATGTGGTGTTTGGTTTGCACATTCAATCACTTACACCAAGCGGAAAAATTGCTTTGAAGCCGGAAGGTTTGATGGCAGCTGTGGATGGGTTGAATATCAAAGTGAATGGCAAAGGAGCACATGGTGCTACTCCGTGGGATGGTGTGGATCCGATCATGATTTCCAGTCAAATAATAACTGGATTACAAACTATTGTAAGCCGTCAGTCGGAGTTGACTAAAGCTGGTGTTGTGATCACGATTGGAAGTATTCATTCAGGAAACAGGGGAAACATTATTCCGGAAACGGCTACGATGGAAGGAACCATCCGCACGTTTGATGTTTCGATGCAGGCAAAAGTCCACGAAAAAATAAAACAGACCGTATCAAAAATTGCAGAGTCAGCCGGTGCTACTGCCGAAGCGAGCATCAGCCGCGGCTATCCGGTAACGTACAACGATCCGGCATTAACTGCGATGATGATGCCCAGTTTGCAACGTGCTGCAGGTAAAGAAAATGTAATTCCTACTCCGGCTGTTACCATGGCTGAAGATTTTTCTTTCTTTCAGCAAAAAGCGCCCGGTGTATTTTTCTTTCTCGGTGCCTACCCAACTGATGTAAAGTTGGAGAAGCAGCCTGTGCACCACACCGCTGATTTTATGATTGACGAAAAATCATTTGTGATAGGAGTGAAAGCACTTCTCGCACTGACTACGGATTATATGTACATGAAAAAATAAATTAGACATGAGATTTTTGCCATTATTGGTTATGTTGATGAGTTCTGGTTTGTATGCACAAACCGGCTCGGAAGTTTTTCTTTTCGATTTACAGAGCAAAAAAGCAAAGCTCACACTTTCTAATCCTAAGAATATAACTAATCACAACGGCTACGACAATCAGCCGTCATTTCATTCGGATAAACCACTGATTTATTATTCTTCATTCAATGACGATGGCCGCTCAGACATTAAAATTTTCAATTACAAAACAGGCAAGACGACTAACCTTACCAAAACCTCGGAACGAGAATATTCACCCACACTCACACCCGATCAAAAGTTTATTTCATGCATCATTCAGCGCGATAATAATGCGCAGGATTTAGGGAAGTACCCAGTGGAAGGTGGGCAGCCTACAGTAATTATCGACAACTTAATTGTTGGTTACCACGCGTGGATCGATGACACCCAACTGATCCTTTTTGTTTTGGGTGAACCACAAACATTGAGGCTGTATGACACGAAAACGAAAACTGATAAAATCCTAGCAGAGAAGATTGGCCGATCGCTGCATGCAATTCCCGGTCAGAATGCTATGAGTTTTGTGCATAAAATTTCGGATAGTGAGTGGATCATCAAACGATTCGATAAAACTACCGGAGCCATTTCCGATATAGCGACAACGCTGCCCGGTCGGGAAGATTTGTGTTGGACACCTGATGGTAAAATTATCATGAGTGATGGTTCGAAAATTTATTGGCTTGATCCATCTTCTCAAGAAAAGAAATGGATTGAAATTTCAATGCCAGCCAATGAGAAAATCAAAGGCATTACCCGCTTGGCCATTAATAAAAAAGGAACACAGTTGGCGGTGGTTGTGGCTGAGTAGAGATTATTTATTTTTCGCAAAAGGCACCTTTAGCGATATACAACTGTTTAAAATCCAATTCCAACAGACCTTCGCGAACAGCGGGGTCTTTTTCAATAGTCTCTTTGTTAAAGTCTCCTTTCACAATCCAGATGCCACCTTCGGTATCTCCAAATGTACCTTCGGCTATTGTATTGCCGTCTTTCATCAATTCATTCAGATAGCGGTCATGTTTTCCAAATAACTCGGGTGCATCTTGGACGTTGAACTTCGCGATGTTGGGAATGAAACGCACGAATGAATACATCACCATTTGGTAAGGTTCATTGGCTTTACAAATACCACCAACGCCAGGTGTGTATGTGAGCATCTCCAGCCGCCAGCGATTTGCTTGAATGCCCGGATCACCCTTCAGCCATTCTTCTACTTCAGCACGATTGGTGGTGTTGAAAACAAAAATTCCACCACCGCCTTCAAAAGGACCTGCCGCTAGCAGCTTTCCTTCTTTGGCCATTTTATTGATGTTGGCCATATGACCTTCCATCAACTTATCAACTTCTGCTTTGGGTAGCTCAGGCAAGTCAGTTCGCTTGTGAAGAAACACAAAAATATGCGAGGTTGCTTTTTGCGCACAAACAGTGTAATCACCTGCAGTGAGCAAGAGTAGTAAGACCAAAATCTTTTTCATAGCCTATTTTTGTTTGCCGATAATCAATACGCCAACTAAGATCAATAAAGTTCCTGCCAATTGCCAGAAGGTGATTGCCTCTCCTAAAAAAAAATTAGCCAATACAATCGTGGATACAGGCCCCACGCTTCCTACAATGGCTGTATTGTCTGAGCCCATTCGGTTAATAGCGGCGGTAACTAGATATGAAGGAATGACCGTAGAAAAAACAGCCATCAAAAAACTATAGACATATACCAGCGGAGGCAAATGAAACAGCGATACATTGCTGAACAGAGCAAAATGTAAAAGCACGCCCACTGAAGCAAAACTCATGGCGTAACTATTAAACTTCGAAGCGCCTACTTGTGGAATCAATCGGCCGCTGCCAACGATATAGGCAGCGTAAGTGAAGGCACAAATAAAAATATACAAGGACCCCAGCAGGAAGTGATTGCTTTGTGGAGCACTCCAATCTATTTCGCTGATGAAGGCGATTGCAAGACCAATATAGGTGATTGCCACCGCCAGCCACTGCAGAGGCTTTATCTTCACTTTGAAAATCACAGCCGACATCAGCAAAACCAACGTAGGATACACGAACAAAATCAAACGCTCGATGCCGGCAGAAACATAGGCCAATCCAAGAAAGTCGAGCAGGCTGCTGATGTAATAACCCAAGCAACCAATGATGGCAATGTAAGCCCATTGGCGTGCTGTGAATTTGGTGTTCGTTGCTTTGCTGGAGGAAATGGCAGCGGCACCAACGAAAAAAGGAACAGAGAAAATCATACGCCACGCAAGCAATGTCAGCGCATCTATTTGTGTATCGCGATAAGCTAGTTTTACAAAAATGGCTTTGGTAGAAAAACAAACGGCACCCAACAGAGCTAGAAGGATGCCTTCAATGAGATGATGATTCGGTTTTGCAGAAGATGATTTCAATAGAGTTGCATCATTATTGCCACTAAGTCTCAAAGACACAAAGAAATTGCTGATCTTATTCCCGAAGCTAGCTCATCAACATCTCAATATCTTCTCGCGTAAGCGACTTCACCACGTTTTCTTCGTTTTGGATGAGATTTTCGGAGAGCTTGAGTTTATGCTTTTGCAGCGTGAGTATTTTTTCTTCTACCGTGTTGCGGGTGATGAATTTGTAAGTGAATACTTTTTTCTTCTGCCCGATGCGGTGTGCGCGATCAGCCGCTTGTGCTTCGACAGCCGGATTCCACCAAGGATCGAGGATAAATACATAATCGGCTTCCGTGAGATTTAATCCCAATCCACCTGCTTTGATTGAAATCAAAAATACTTTGAGATCTGGATTTTTGTTGAATTTCTCCACCTGCTCCTGCCGATCGGTGCTCGATCCATCCAAATAAGCAAATGGAATTTTTCTATCTTTCAACATCTCCTTCATGATTTCCAAATGCTTCACAAACTGGCTAAACACTAGCAGCTTATGGCCCTCGAGTAACGCATTTTCAATCATGTGCGAAACATCTTCCAGTTTTCCGGATGAACCGGTATAGTGGCTATCCACCATCCGGGGATGATTCGAGATTTGTCGCAGTTTGGTTAAGCCTTCTAATATTTGAATGCGCGAGCTGCCAATGCCTTCTTTGTCGATCAGGTCCAGAATTTTATGACGATAGAATGATTTCACCTCTTCGTACTTTTGTTCTTGCTCGGCACTCATGTTGGTGTAGTAGATGTTCTCTACTTTCTCCGGCAAGTCAGTGGCCACCTGCGATTTCAATCTGCGCAGCATAAATGGGCGAATGATGCCATTGAGTTTTTTCGTTTTGGCCTCATCGGCTTTTTTCTCAATGGGCAACTGGTATTCTTTTTTGAAGAATGTTTGGCCTCCGAGCAATCCGGGATTTATAAACGTCATCTGTGACCACAGATCGAGTGTCGTATTTTCCAGCGGTGTTCCCGTTAAGGTTAATTTATACCTCGACTTCAACTGCATCACGGCTTTGGCAATATTGGCCGTAGGGTTTTTAATTACCTGCGATTCGTCCAGAATGATGTAGTTGAAATAAAATTTATCCAGCACATCAATATCCAATCGGGTGATACCATAGGAAGTAAGGATCAAATCATACTTGCTGAAGCGGCTCACGTCTTTATTGCGCAGCGTGCCCGTGTACGTAAGAATTTTGAGATCGGGCGTAAACTTAGACGCCTCCATCTCCCAATTGTAGATAAGCGAAGTAGGCATCACTAATAAAGAAGTGCCTGCATTTCCTTTTTCTTTTTCGGATTGAAGCAATGCCAATGTCTGCACGGTTTTGCCTAAACCCATGTCATCGGCTAAGCAGCCACCCAAATGAAACTCATTTAGAAAGCGTAGCCAATTGTATCCTGCTTTTTGATAAGGGCGCAATGTGCCTTTGAATTGGGCAGGCAGCGCATAGTCTTTGATGCCGGTGAATGATTGCAGATTGCGCAAGCGATCGCTCATTTGCACTTTGGCCAGATTGCCTTCTTCCAATTCGCTCACCAGATTGATGTGGTGTTTTTTCAGCATGGGCTTTTCTTGTTCGCCATGCGTTTCGCTGAGCGCGAACAAATCGCCATACTTAATCAACCACGCATCAGGGATGATCGCAATTTCACCATTGGGCAATTTGAATTCTACTTTCTTTTTCAGAATGAGTTTGCGCAACTCTTTGAACGAGATTTCATATTCACCAAACTTGATCCGCGCATGAATATCAAACCAGTCGATGTTTTCTTTTACCTCCAACTCAATCACCGCCTTACCCACAAAATATTTTTTGTCGCGGTTTTCGGGCTGGCTCACTTCAAAGCCAAGATTGAGGAGGTTGACACGATTTTCATTTAACCACGAAAACGCGTGTGCTTTGTCTACCGCACACCGAAATCCCCGTAAGGGCAAACCTAACTTAATTAATGTTTGCGCTGATTTTTTTTCAGATTCGGTGTTTCGCTTGATGCGATGGAAAACGTAGTCGTTGTCTTTTTTCTCTACGGTTACACTGACCGGCCCAAAGGCATCGCCCCGAAATTTGTATTTGCCATAGCGGAAGGAGAGATCAAATACAATTTTACCGGCTTCATCGTCCGTACTTTCAGCCCCCTCGCCATCTTGCCCAAATAGAGTAGGAACTGTTTTTTCGTTGGCTGTGGGTAATTCAGAGATGGTGAGCAGCGGATGCGGGTCGTGTTCGTGCTTCGCAATTTCAAAACCATGCGCTTCAATTTCATCAAACGATGCGATGAGCGGAGCGACAAATCGGTTGTAATAAGTTTCCTCTAAATTTTTAGGAATGACTACGTGCTTCTTATTGAGGAAAGGCTGAAGTTTTTTTCCATCAACAAACTTTTCAAACCCGTAGAGCTTGCCGTTGAAAACCATCCAAGCCGGCAATTTGCAAATAAGATAGGCATTGGGGCTTGGAATTTCTACGCGCTTGCCGTTGTGTGAAATAGTGGGGTAGTAGTTGGTGTTTTCTTCGCTGCGCTTAAAATGAAATTGAATGGTAGCTCGCGTTTCGAGGACCTCCAGCTTGCGCCAGGTGGGCTCACCATCGTTGCCCATTTCAAAAAGCATTTTGCCTTTCAGCTTATCGAGCACTTGTGCTCTGCGCTTTTCCATGTAGGCTTCAATTTGTTCTTGCAGCATTTCATCTCCTTTTTCTTTGTGAAATACTTTGCTGAAAAACTCATCGGGCTTCATTATTTTTTTCGAGAAGTGTTTGAGCACAGCATCCTGATTCATGCTGTCCATCATCTCGATCAATTCAAAATCGCGTGTGTCTAATCCTTTCGAAAACTCGCGTGCATTTTTTGAGGATATGTTTTGATGCTGATAAGTCAATTTGCCTTTTTCATCCAAATGCACGATGAAGGACTCAAAAATATAGCCCAAGTACTCATGCTGATAAAGCGAGTAGATGATTTGAAAGGGTTGTGCTGCCGATACTTTCATTTTAAAAATCCCAGTCCTAATATTAAAAAGATTGCTAAAAGCAGCTCAAGGAACCGTTTTTAGAAAAATTCAGACCAAGGGGACTTGCAAAATAGCGATTCTAAGTCAAATTTTTCTTCACTTTTTGAGCAAGAACCTACACGTTCATTACATGCTAAAGTTCTTCCGTAGAGAATGATTTGGCGGCCACTGATGCCGGATAGAAGGAGATGAGCAAGGTAATGGTAATCATGACTACGTAAATAGACACAAAATCCCATGGATTGAGACGCACCGGATAATTGGCAACCAACGCGTTTTCCATGCCCATGCCGACTAGCCCAAAATGATCCTGAAGCCAGCAAATTGTGCCGCCCAGCACCATTCCAATACCTGCCCCAAAGAAGGCAATCAGTGCGCCCTCACTCAAAAAGATGTTTCTGATCAGTTGAGGACTGGCGCCTATTGCAGAAAGAATGGCAACATCTTTTTTCTTGTCAATCACTAACATCATCAACGAGAAGAAGATGTTGATAGAGGCAATTAATATCAGCAGATTAAAAGACAAAAAGATGAAAAGCTTTTCCATTTTTAGCAGTTTATAAATGTCTTTGTGTTGCTGTTCGTTTGTTAGCACGGAAAAGCGATCGCCCAGCAGCTTTTGTAATTTTTCTTGCACGCTAGCCGTGGCCGACTTTGTTTTTATTTCTAGACTGGTGCGTTTATCTCCGTAATCCAACAAGTCTATTGCAAAATCGAGTGGCACAAAAACATAGTTGTCGTCATAATTTTTTTCAATGGAGAAAACACTGCCCGGCTCAATATCTCTGCGTGCATAAAGCTTTGTGATGTCCATTGTAGAGGCCTTTACATTTTTGATGTAATAAACTTGGAGCGGATAAATGTTGTTTTCAACCGCAATACTTAGCGCATATTGAACGCCTCTTCCTACAATAGCATAGTTGATGCCGTTTTCGCGCAAGCGCAGTTTCCCTTCCGCGATGTGTCCATCCAGCCGGTGTTGATCGATAAAATTATCACTGTATCCTTTAATGGTTACAACAATATCCGCATCGCGGTAACGGATTAGTGCATAGTCTTCAATTACTTCGGTTACTGTTTCTACACCTTCAATCGATTTGATCTGTTGAAGAAACAGGGAGTCTACCACAAATGACTTCCCTTTGACGGCTTCTACTTTAATTTCGGGATCAAAGGCTGTGTTTAATGATCGCAACAGATCGCCTAGTCCATTAAAAACGGAAAGAACGATAATAAGAGCCGCTGTGGCCATGGCAACGGCAATCATGGAAAGAATAGAAATGATGTTAATGAAATTTTTCTTCCGGGTGGATAGAAAGTATCGCTTTGCTATGAAAAAGGAGAAGTTCAATGTACGCGGAAGATGAAGGTGGCTTAATTCTTGTCTTCTTTAGGGATATTCAGATTTTTGATAATGTCTTCAATACGTTGAGCCCCCTCCTCTATCTCGTCAATGTAAAACACCAATTGAGGCACTATTCGGGCTTGGTTGCGAATTTTATTTCCAAGGGCTTTCCTTATTTCACTCTTTTTCAAGTTGATTTTATCGAGAACTGCCTGCTTGTCTTTGGCGAGTGTCATGCTCAAATAGATTTTGGCAACACTCAAATCGGGGCTCATGCGCACATCGGCCACAGTAATAAAGGCATTGTCTAAGAAATTCGTCTTTTCCTTCAAAAAAATGTCGCTTAGTTCTTTTAGAATTAGCTTGCTGTACTTTTGTTGCCGAACGGTTCCACTCATAAAGTAAAAGTACAGAATGTCAATCACACTATTTTTGATTTTATTTGCCCCTTCAACACTTTTTTGTGCTTCGATTTTTTAGATACAATGATCCGTACCGTTTATTGGCGGTGCTTTTTATTCTGGTGGCAATCAGTTTGCCGCTTTTCATCAGTCCTGCTGAGATCACGTGGCAAGAGCTGAGCGATCGTGTGCTGGGGGCGGCTCTGAACGAAGGCAAGTCTATTTATACCGGCATCGTGGATGATACGGCCCCGCTGTTTGCATGGTTCACCGGTTGGATGGATTTTGTTTTTGGTAGCTCGTTAACTGCCCGGCACATCCTTGCCTTCCTATTGATATTTTTTCAAGCTTCGTTTTTTGCCATCCTGCTTATCAGCAACAAGGCGTATAACGAAAACACGTATTTGCCGGCACTAATTTTTGGAGTGCTCGGCTTTTTTTCGTTTGATATGCTTTCGCTTTCGCCAGAACTTCTTGCTTCCACCATTCTGCTCTTCGCCCTCAATAATCTTTTCAAAGAAATCGAATTCAGAGAACAGCGCGATGAAGTGCTTTTTAACCTCGGACTTTATCTGGGCATCGCATCGTTGGTTTTATTTAGCTGCTTTGTGTTCTTGCCCGGCACACTCATTATCCTCTTTGTTTTTACCCGCATGGATTTACGCAGGGCCCTTTTACTCATTTTTAGCTTTGCGCTGCCTCATCTTTTGCTCTTGTCGGTTTTCTATCTCCGAAACAATGAGCGCTTTCTGCTGGACTATTTTTATGCTCCTAACTTTACGTTTCACACCGAGGCCATTCTTTCTTCCGTTTCGCTTTTATGGCTCACAGCTGTGCCCATAATTTATTTTTTGTTTTCGTTGGTCATGCTCAACCGCGAAGCTCATTTTACCAAATACCAATCGCAATTGCTGCAGGTGATGTTGCTTTGGCTGACGATTGCGCTTATCCATTTAGTAATTACCCGGGAGCGAACTCCGCATAGTTTCTACTTCTTTTTGCCGCCACTTTGTTATTTCATTAATCATTACCTTCTGCTCATTCGAAGAAAGTGGTTGGCAGAAACCACGCTGCTTTTTTTATTGGCGACCGTCATTAGTATTTCGTTCATGAGCAAAGCCGGCAAAATAAAAGCGATTAATTACAGTCAGATTTTTGCGCAAACTCCCGCCAACATGCCCCCCTGGAAAGAGAAGCGAGTTCTATTATTAGAAAAAAATCAAGGTTACTATTTAGAGAATAGACTGGGGTCTGCTTTTCTGGATTGGGAATTATCAAAAGGTATTTTTGAAAAACCAACTTTATTTGAAAATGTGAATCAGGTTGATAGATCGTTTCAGCAAGATGCACCAGATGTGATTGTCGATAAAGACAACCTGATGGAACCATTTTTTGAGAAGCTTCCGGCCTGGAAATCCAAATACAAAAAAGATAAACAGATGTACTACAAAATCAGCAACTGATTTTGTCCACTCTGCGTGCGTGGCGCCCGCCCTCAAAAGCTGAATGCAAAAACTTATCAAGAATTTTCTCGGCTAATTCAATGGAAACATGGCGAGCCGGAATGCAAAGCACATTCGCGTTGTTGTGCGTGCGTGCCAATTCGGCCAACTCTTCTTTCCAGCAAATGGCTGCTCGGATGCCTTGATGCTTATTGGCCGTCATGGCCACGCCATTGGCGCTTCCACAAATCAACAGGCCCAGATCAAATTCTTTATTCTCTACACCACTCGCTACCGGATGCGCAAAATCAGGATAATCTGCCGAATCGCTGCTGTGGGTTCCAAAGTCTTTAACGGCATACCCATTTTTTTCCAACCATTTTTCCAGCAATTCTTTGTATTCAAAGCCGGCATGATCGGCACCTATTGCAATTTTTTCTATGGCCATAGTGATTAATTATTTTGTTGATCGGCTCGCAGCTCTTCTGCCTCCGCCTTTTCTTTTTGTTTTACTACAATCGAGGAAATGTAAATGCTGATTTCAAATAAGATATACAACGGCAATGAGATTACAGTTAAGCTGAACGGATCTCCGGAAGGAGTAATCACAGCACCTAAAATCAGGATAACAACAATAGAATGTTTGCGGTAGTGGCGCATGAGCTGTGGAGTAACCATTCCGATTTTAGAAAGGAAGTAGATGACCATAGGGAATTGGAACAAAAGCCCACAGCCCAGTACTAAACTTGAAATGGTAGAAACATACGAAGTGATATCAAATTCATTAACGATCAGATCGCTGATGGAATAGGTAGCCAAAAACCAAATGGTGGTGGGGCATAAAATATAGTAACCAAACAAAACACCAGTCAAAAACAGAAAGGAAATGGCAAACACTGCTCCTTTGGAATATTTTACTTCTTTCGTTTGAAGGCCCGGTTTTACAAATCGCCATAGCTCCCATGCTACATATGGAAATGCAATAATCAATCCGATCACAAAAGAAGCAGTCAACGACATCATAAACTGCCCAGTCATGTTTCGGCTTTGAATCTTAAATGGCAAATCTGTCACGCACAGCTCGGTGAGTCCTGTTAACTTACTCAATTCACACATGTATTTGAATGTAGGGAAATTGAGTTTTGCGGGCGCAATAATGACATACTCAAAGATCTCTTTGATAAACACAAATGATCCGATCATGGCAATAAAGATCACGCTGGTCGATCGCACTACGTGCCAGCGAAGTTCCTCCATGTGATCAAGGAATGACATTTCTTTTTCTTCAGACATTACGTACAGTTAAAATAAGAGTTAAATCTTTCAAGAGTGATCAAGTCATTTTGCTACGAAGAAAGTTTACTCGTTTTACTACTCAGCAAAATTTATACACTAGGCGAACAGAGGAAACTTCTTCATCAGTGCGTTTACTTTGCGCTTCACGGCTTTCAGATGCTTGCTGTCTTCTGGCTTTTTCAAAGCTTCATCAATTAAATCAACCACTTTCACCACATCCTTTTCTTTCAGACCTCGCGTAGTAATGGCCGGTGTGCCAATACGCATTCCCGATGTTACCATCGGAGACTGTGTATCAAACGGAACCATGTTTTTGTTAATGGTAATGTCGGCTTGAATCAATGCCTCTTCGGCCAATTTACCCGTCAGGTTTTTAGAGCGAAGATCAATCAACATCAAATGATTGTCGGTTCCACCGGAAATGATTTTATATCCCTTAGCCGTAAATGCTTGCGCCATGGCTTTGGCATTTTTGGCTACTTGCACTACATATTCTAAATACTCGTCAGTCAAGGCTTCGCCGAAGGCAATTGCTTTGGCAGCGATTACGTGTTCCAATGGACCACCCTGTGTACCTGGGAAAACACCGGAATCTAAAACAGACGACATTTTGCGCAACTCACCTTTGGGAGTTTTTAAGCCAAACGGATTATCGAAATTCTTTCCGATCATAATCAACCCACCACGAGGGCCACGCAAAGTTTTGTGTGTAGTGGTCGTAACAATGTGGCAATGCTCCAGTGGATCATTCAATAATCCGCGAGCAATCAAACCGGCCGGGTGAGAAATATCGGCCAACAAAAGGGCACCTACGCTATCAGCCGCTTCGCGCAACTTTTTATAGTCCCAATCGCGGCTATAGGCAGAGGCTCCGCAAATTACCATCTTCGGTTTTTCACGCTGCGCAATTTCGATCACCTTATCAAAATCAATCAAGCCGGTCTCTTGTTCTACACCATAAAAAGAAGGCTGATACAATTTGCCCGAAAAATTCACCGGAGATCCGTGCGTTAAATGGCCTCCATGCGATAGATCAAATCCTAAAATTTTATCGCCCGGTTTCAAACAAGCCAACATGACTGCGGCATTGGCTTGTGCGCCCGAGTGAGGTTGCACATTGGCCCATTCGGCACCAAACAATTGCTTAATACGGTCAATGGCCAATTGCTCCACCTCGTCTACCACCTCACAACCACCATAATAGCGTTTGCCCGGTAGTCCTTCGGCATATTTGTTCGTAAGCACAGAGCCTTGTGCTTTCATTACCTGCTGCGAGGTAAAATTTTCAGAGGCAATCAGTTCGATGCCGTGCTCTTGGCGTTGCTTTTCTTTTTCAATGAGGTCGAAGATGACTTTGTCGCGCTTCATGAGTAGGTTTTTAAGGCACCAAAAATAGGCATAGAGCGCGCATTTGCCTAAAAACAATCAACTTTCCTCACGTTTCCTTTTCCATCGCTCATGCGACCATAACCAACTGGCAGGGTTTTCGGTGATAAACTGCTCTACCGTTTTCGCATAGTTTTCTACAATAGCCTGACTATCGCGCTGATAAGGTGGTGCTGCTATGGGGATAAGTTCTGCCTCATAGTAGCCCCGTTTTACCTTTTTGCACTGTACAAAAAATGCAGGATACTGAGTTACTACGGCCAATTGACCAATGCCTTGAAAAAAAGCTGTATCCTGATGCAGAAAGCTTGTCCACACTTTCTTTTCAAAGTTGGGAAACTGATCGGCAATAATGGCAACTGCTTTGGAGATGTTTTTCCTGCGAATGGATTCTCGGGCAGTTTGGCCTCGTTCGATCGCATACGCACCAAACCGACAGCGTATCTGTAACAAAAAGTGATCAAACGATGGACTACTCTGTTTTTGGTAGACGAAATCGATCGGCAAGGGTAAATTGATACTACCGGAGACCATCAGCCACTCCCAATTAAATTGATGCGATGCCAACAGAATGACAGATTGCTTTTGTTTAGCAAAAGGTTGCAATACTTCGGGATTCCGGTAGCGCATACGATTGGTTAACTCTGCCTTGCTAATGGAAAGGAGCTTGATCGTCTCCATGGCATAGTCGCACAGGTTTTGATAAAAATCTTTTTCAATCAATCGCAAGTCTTTGTCGCTGGCTAATGGAAAAGAGTTTTTCAGATTTTTCCACACCACATCTCTGCGGTACTTCAACAGCCGATAGCCTACAAAAAAAAGAAAGTCAGAGAGCCAATAGAGCGCAAACAAAGGTAAACGAGAGATGAGCCGAAGCAGAAGCATAAGTTCACTATTACACGATTGTTTATGTACTTTTGTTGGATATTGAAGTTCGTATGAAAGATAAAGTCGTCATTATCACGGGAGGATCTTCAGGCATTGGCAAAGCAATGGCAGAGGTTTTTGGTCTCAACGGTTCAAAGATATTTATTACCGGACGAAATTTAACGGATTTACATCAGGCTGTCACCGATTTAAAAAGCAAAGGCATTGATGCCCATGGCTTTCAGGCAGATGTAAGTGTGGAAGATGATAATCGGAAGATGGCCGAGGAGGCCATTCAAAAATTTGGAAGAATTGATGTGCTAATCAACAATGCGGGCATCTCAATGCGGGCATTATTCAGTGAGGTGGATTTGGATGTCGTGAAAAAAGTGATGGACATCAACTTTTACGGAGTACTTTATGCGACTAAATATTGTTTGCCGGAAATCATGAAGCATCAGGGCTCTGTAGTGGGCATTTCATCGATAGCCGGCTATCGTGGACTACCGGGGCGCACGGGTTATTCGGCTTCTAAGTTTGCACTCAATGGATTTTTAGAAGTGCTGCGCACGGAAATGTTGAAGAAAGATGTGCATGTATTGACAGCATGTCCCGGCTTTACAGCCTCTAATATTCGCAAACGATCACTGACAAAAGATGGCACCTCGCAGGGAGAATCGCCTCGCGATGAAGCGGCTATGATGAGTGCAGAAGAGTGCGCTCAACACATCTACAACGCTACAGTAAAGCGTAAAAAAATACTCATCCTCACCGGCCAGGGAAAACTTACCGTGTTTTTGAATAAGTTTTTACCCGGACTAACCGACAAGTTGGTCTATAATGTCATGGCGAAAGAAGCGAACGCTCCAATCAAATAGGTTACGTCTTACTGAGAAAAACCAATTTGGTGTTATCCGCTTTGTTAATGCCTTTATAGAAATCAACCAATTCAGAATAAGCTGCGGGTGGATGTTCGCCCGGAATCATCTTCAGTTTACGAATGTAGATCAGTTTGCCTTGATCGAACTTAAAAGTTGCTTCATATTCTCCGTAACGACTGGAAATTTTTACAGGCTGTGGAATAAACTCAGGATAGATTTCTTCTGGGATAGAATAAACAATTGTATCCACATCGACATAGGAGCTTTTGAAGATCACCGGATTCTTTCGGGTTTCTGCTTTGGGCGGAATGTAGGTGGTACGATTCATGAGGTTGGGTGTAACAAAAATTCGTTTGCCACTAACAGATGCATACCGATTCAAAGTAAGTTCTACATTCACAATGGCGGTAGGTACTTTGTCTTTTTTGTTGATCATGTTGAATGCGCCCAATTCAAAACTAGGAATCCGTAAATTTTCCTGAAGCCATTTTTTTTGTTCATCGTACGAACAGTTGATGCGAAAGGAGAGCCCGTTGTTTTCATATTGTAAGCCGGAGTAGGCAGTTGTTACTTTGGCTTTGGCGTTGCCCAATTTATCAAGTACCACTTCTACTTTTTGAAGTTGGGTATTTTGCTCTGTTTTCAACTTAGGCGTTCGAACCAATTTACCTCCTTCATCTGTAATCATCAATGCATACCGATCACCTGTGAAATCGCCCAGATAGCCGAATGGATTGGTTTGGCTGGTGCATTCCAACCATAGAGTGTCTTTGCCATTAGGTACATTAACAATAATATGATTGAAGCGATCAATTGTAAAGTCAGCTGGAATCATTCGTTCCTCGCGACCGCCATAGATCAATGTGTAATATCCATTCACACCAGCTGCCTTCAAGAGTGACACCATGTAATTCGAAAGCGCCTTGCAATCACCATAGCTATTTAAGTCAACGACTGATGCATCGAAGGGCTGAAACCCACCAATTCCACGTTGTATGCTGACATATCGGGTTTTGCTTTGAAGCCATTCATAGATCGCTTTCGTCTTTTCCTCTGTGGTCGATAGGTTCTTGGTTATTTCTTTGACTTTGGCGAACGTAGAAGCAGGAAGCGTACCGCGGCCTTCATTGAGAAGAATTTGCCACTTGCCCAACTCATTCCAGGATTTCATGGATCCGCGGTATCCATCGTATTCAAATTCCGATGGACCAATTAGAAAATTGGGAACGTTATTTTTGGCAAACTTTTCAAACTTTTCGGGTTTAATGTTGGTAAATGACCAAATCAGTTTTTCGTTCGATCCGAGATTTTCTTTTTTTGGTTCTTCAATGGAGTTTAATTTGTATCGGGGCTTTAATGCAATTGGGTATTCGATTTCATAGGTTTCTTTTTCAATTGAAACTTCATCATCTGTATACAGAGAGAATGATGGAATTGAATAGAGATACTTCATTTCAGTTTCATATTCAAATTCTACTGTGTAGGGGTAGGTTGATTGTTCTAAGTCCATCAACTTGTATCGATTATCCGTAAACAGGCTAACGCCATCGTACGCACTACGATCGATGATTTCATTGCCCTTTAGTTTTTTGATTTGAACTCCGTTTGCATCGTATGCGATGCCGGATATCGATATTACTTTTTCTAATTTATCATAATAGACAGCTTCAGTGGCAAATTGCTTTCCGTTTTCGTTCAGAATGGTAATCACCTTATGCACTTTTTGTCGCGAACGATTAATAGAAATTATTTCGAAGCGATAAAAGTCTTCACGCACGACCGCGTACATGCCGTCCTTCATATTTTGTGGTATGCTGCTGACCGGATATTTGGGATCGTCTTTGGCCAAAAGCGTGAATGGAATTGCCAAGAAAAAAACTAAGAGTAAGCGCATCGTATTATATCTTTTATTCTAGCAGAAATTGAGGGCCATCGGGAGTGTAAACTTTTCTATTTTTTCTTTAACACAATTTGTTCGGCCTGCTTCGCTACAACTTGATTGAAAAATTCTTTAACATTCGCATATTCAGTTTGTGATATCATGCTTCTATTGATCTGAAATATACTCGTCATATTTATAGTGTTTCCCACGGCAGTAACATTGAGAATATATTTTCCTGCATTTCCCGGCAAAGCAATCACTTTATTTTTAGGTAAATCGTCAATGGTAAAATTATTCGGGACTACTAACTTAAAAATATATGTTTTATCGATCAACGTGCCAAAATCAATTGGATAGGTACGCTGATCTGATTTAAATGGATTCTCTTCTGTCCGACTTGACACAAAAGGATTTATGTAAAGAATATCACCGGCAGATGTCATATGATCGGAAATAATCACCTGATGAGATTCTTTGATAGGTTTACTTAAATCTTTTACATCCTGAAACTCACTTTTTTCAAATTGCCATTGCTTGGTCCCTTTGAAATCCTTCAGGTATTTTTCCTCACCATTTTTCAGTAACTCGTCCCTTGTGCTATGAGCGTCATAACCATCCATGGTGTATAGAATTTTACCGCTTAGTTCATTCTCTCCAGATATGGTCATATCAACATTGACTACTGTTTTGGCTTTTGCTTTGCTTGTCACTTCTATCCACCCGAAGTTTTTCTTTGAAACGATTAACCCTTGCCCATTTAAACAGCGACTCGGTAGAATGTCGTAAGGTAGATTTTTTTCAGTAGCATCGAGTAGTAGTCTTTTTCCTCCTAATTTCACAGAAGCGATTACGTAGTTGAATTGCTTTCGCATGGGATAGGATTGTCGGATGATGCCGTGACCTCGTGTACTTAATAGTATCATCTCCACATCAAACCCTGCTTTATCGAGCATAGAAGCCAAAATAATGTTCATATCACCGGACGTGCCAGATTTGGTTTCCAATATTTTTTTAATGTTGCCTACGTAGTAATCTTCTTCGCCATCCCACTCTATATTATTCTTCACATAATTGGAAATCGCAATTACCTTTTGTAAGGAATCGGTAGCGCCACTGGTGATTTGATTTACCTTATCTTTTAAAAATCCTGATTTATCAATCGCTTTTCCAAATTCTTCATCTTCTAAAAGATCTTTTGTGAGTTTTTCCCACGATGCCATTACTTCTTGTATGTGCGTTCTATAGTTAATGCGCGAAAGTGCGAAATTCATTTTTGAAATATATTCATCTGTCGAAGTCATGTATGACTCTTCTTTGAAGGCAGGTACATTTCTTGAAATCCAATGATGTCCGATTACGTCTGTTTCGTAGTACAATTGGCGCTTGGTTTCATAGCTGCTTACAGGTACATACCCTTGCATGTATTTTTCATACGTAAAAAGATCAGGAATCATAGCCCAGTACTCACTCAACCGTGTTGGAATGGAGCGCTGAAATGACCAATTGGGGAAGTTGGTAAAGAATTCAGAAGAAATTCGATAAGAATACTCAATCACACTTCCCACTTTCACATTGGGAATGGCAAACTTTTGTCGATTGTAATTTCGATTTACTTTTTCTTTGAAGATATTGTCTTTGGATAGCTTACTTTCAACCACCTTTCCGTTTTCAAGATTGTACGAAGCTGCTTTCAATGCTTGCACTTTCTCTTCGGTAGTTCCAGCATGATAAATCAGAATACTGGTATTCGCATAATCCAGTCCTTCCTTAGTCAGAATTTTTATTCGAGTGTGGCGCTCAAAATTCAATACAGGCGCATCACCAATAACAGTTATATATGCAATTCCGTAATCCTCTAAAACAACCGCTGAAGCCGAAGAATCTTTACTATAAACAGTCATCTTCAAATCCTCCATCGGAATATCCCCGAATTTGATAGGTGATTTTTGCGAGTAACTAATGATTGATAGGAGGAGAAGGATGAATGTTAAATAAAGACGCATAATTTTGAAATATATTAAGTGGTAATAATCTTAAAATATTTCAGCTTTGTGAAATTTACCGTATTATTTTTAATGGAAAAATATTTTCGACTCCTTCTTTTACTTACACTAATTCCGATAAGCCACTGTGCTGCTCAAGAACAGGGGTTTCCATTCGGAACAACTGTGACGCTAAGTGATTTAGTAAAGACTCGCAGTGAAGTCGATTCCGCAGCTAGCGCAGTTGTTATTAATGAATTTGGCGAAGCCTATTTTGATAGCGAATCAGGTCGATTGATTGTAAATATTCATAAGCTAACTAAGATTTTAACAAAAGAGGGCCTTGATGAAGGTAATTTTGAACTCTATCTCAGGATAGGCGATAAAAGTCAAGATGAATTGGTTTCTATAAAGGGTGTAACTCACTTTTTGAGAGATGGCTCTAAAAATAGTGCAGAGCTCAATCGGAAATCAGTTTTTCGCGAAAAGAATCCAACCTACGAATTGGTTAAATTCTCCATGCCCAATACGGAAGTTGGCTCAATTGTGGAAGTTATGTATACGATTTCTACCCCATTTATCCTAAACTTCTGGCCGTGGGAATTTCAGTCAGACATCCCCAAATTGTATTCGGAATATTGGGCGCAAATTCCTGCAAATTATGCTTACAACATTGCATTGAGGGGAGCTCTTAAATTGGAAAAAAACGAAAGCCAATTAGTCCGCGATTGCTTTCGTGCCGGAGGAGTATCCGATTGTAGCTTACTAAAATTTGGGATGAAAAATATACCGGCCTTCAAAGAAGAACAGTATATGACGGCTAAATCCAATTTTTTATCAGCTATAAATTTTGAATTATCTGAAATAAAGTATTTTGATGGCCGAGTTGATAAAGTAACGAAAGAATGGAAAGATGTTGCCCAAGAACTTTTTGATCACTCAGACTTTGGTGTCCAAATTCGAAAAGCTAAAAACATATTTGAAGATAACCTATCAGTGATTACGGCCAATGCAAGTGACCCTTTGCTAAAGGCAAAAAGTATTTATTATTGGATACAATCTCACTACGAGTGGAATGAGCGCTTTGGTAAGTATACCGATAAGGGAACCAAATATACGTTTGACAATAAGAAAGGTAATGTAGGTGATATAAATCTATCATTACTCGGAGCACTACAATCGGCTGACCTTAATGCCAATCCGGTCATTCTTTCTACACGCGAAAATGGACTTCCAACTTCGCTCTATCCTGTATTAAGCGACTTCAATTATGTAATCGTCCAGTTGCAGATTGGTGAGGAAAGCTTTTTACTCGATGCAACCGACCCCTACATTCCTTTTGGAATGATTCCTGAACGATGTTTGAATGGTTCAGGACGACTCTTGACAAAGAAAGATGCTATCGAAGTGAACCTCATGCCCAAGACTAAGTCGAGAAGTGTTGCAAATCTGTCACTAAAACTTAATAATTCCGGAGACCTTATTGGGACTCTTCAATTGAAATATTTGGGGTATCAGGCAATTGATAAAAGAAGAAATATCAAATCATTTGCAAGCGAGGCGGCATATGTAAAATCACTTGGCGATCGCTGGAAGGTTCGAGAAATTCACCAACATAAAATTGAGGGCCTGAATGATTTGGAAGGTGCCCTTACAGAAGAAATGGAAATCGATTTTAACTCCCACGATGCCTCCAGCGCAGAGCGCATTTATTTCAATCCTTTTATCATTGGACAGTGGAGCTCCAATCCATTCGTTGCCAGTGAACGAAAATATCCGGTGGATTTTGGTGTAGCGCAAGAAGAAATCATTTTGCTAAACCTTGAGTATCCTGCAGACTATAAGTTGGATGAAATTCCTAAAAACATGGCGCTCGCTATGCCCGATAAAGGCGGCATGTTTAAATTCAATTTTAATAACATTGGCAACAAGTTAAATATCTACTATTCACTCAACCTCACAAAACCGGTATACGATTCGTCAGAATATTTTTCGTTGAAAGATTTGTTTGAGCGAATGTTGCAATTAAAACAAACCGATTTAGTGTTTATTAAGTTGTAATTTCGGGCTTCAGTAAAATCAATGGCCAAATCGAAAACAACTTTCTTCTGTCAAAACTGTGGATATGAATCAGCCAAATGGCTAGGCAAGTGTCCCTCTTGTAACGAGTGGAATTCGTTTGTAGAAGAAATCGTAGCGAAAGAAGAAACAAACAAAAATGAATGGAAACCAGAACCCGGCAAAGCACGCCAGGAAAAACCGCGCACGCTCAGCGAAATTGAATCAACCAAAGAAATCAGAGTAGACTCCTCGGATCAGGAACTCAACCGCGTGCTGGGTGGAGGCATAGTATTTGGTTCATTAGTCTTAATTGGTGGTGAGCCGGGCATCGGAAAATCTACTTTGATGTTGCAGGTGGGTTTGGCTTTGCGCAAACTGAAAGTACTCTATGTCTCGGGCGAAGAGAGTGATCAGCAAATAAAAATGCGGGCGGAGCGATTGCGAGGTCCTGCAAAAGAAACACACGATCATTTTTTTGTGTTAACTGAAACCAATACAAGAAATATTTTTCAAGCAGTAGAATCTATTCAACCGCAGCTTCTTATCATCGATTCGATTCAAACACTGCACTCGCACCAACTTGATTCTGTTGCCGGAAGCGTAGGTCAGGTACGCCAATGTGCTGCAGAGCTCATGAAATTTGCAAAAGAGACGAATACGCCTGTGTTTTTAGTAGGTCACATTACCAAAGATGGAATGCTGGCTGGCCCGAAAGTTTTAGAGCACATGGTAGATACGGTGCTGCAATTTGAAGGCGATCGTCACTTAGCGTATCGTATTTTGCGCACCACCAAAAACCGTTTCGGCTCAACTTCCGAAATCGGCATCTATGAAATGCTAGGCAATGGCTTGCGCGAAGTATCCAACCCATCTGAGATTTTAATTTCACAAAAAGATGGCAACCTGAGTGGAGCAACCATTGGTGCGACCATCGAAGGGAATCGTCCCTTATTAATAGAGATTCAATCACTGGTCAGTTCAGCTTCGTATGGCACACCGCAACGCACACCCACAGGCTTCGATCAAAAGCGATTGAATATGTTGCTGGCCGTTTTAGAAAAGCGATGTGGTTTTCGTATGGGCACGCAAGATGTATTTTTGAATATGGCCGGTGGCATTACAGTGGAAGATCCAGCGATTGACTTAGCCATTTGTATCTCCATTATTTCATCGATGGAAGAGATTCCTGTATCTGATAAAATTTGCTTTGCAGCCGAAGTTGGCTTGGGTGGCGAATTGCGTGCTGTCAATCGAATTGATCAGCGAATATCAGAAGCAGAGAAACTAGGCTTTCAGGAAATTTATATCTCGAAGTACAGCCACAAGTCACTCGACTTACAGAAAACAAAAATCAAAGTCAAATCCTTTGGCAAACTGACAGAGGTGTTTAAAGAGTTGTTCAATGGATAAATTGTGCTGAATGTTGTAACTTTCTAATGAAATTTAACAAGGGATCATATGCAAATGGACGAATTGCGAAAGCAGATACACGGCTATATTGATCAGGCAGATGACCGGTTTGTCAATTTGGTTCACGCTATGATGATGGCTGATTTAGATGAAGCAACCTTTGAAATTACCGAAGAGACTAAAAAGCTTTTAGATGAGCGACTTCACGCACATCAGCAGAAACTCAATGAAGGATCACCTTTAAATGAGGCTTTCGCAAGGATTAATCAGCAACTATGACATTGCCCATTGCTTTAAAGTCATGGGCAGAAGATGATATTTTGGAAGCAGCAAAATGGTATTCTGAACAACAACCAGACTTGGGCAAACGATTTTCTGATGCAGTGTATGAAAAATTGATTGTGATCAACGCATTTGGAAGAAGAGAATCAAACTATGATGTTATCTCCCGATTATCAAGAAGTATTAAAGTCGGATATTCAAAAGTATATTCTTGAAAACGAAGCTATTGATGTTCAGTCATTAATTCTTAAGGCGGAGAAGATTCATGGAACCCCCACCACCCTTATCGCACATCAAATTACAGGTAGACGAAAAGCGAAATACAAATTGCCTACCTGGTATGCAACCCCTCAAATTATTTATCCACCCTCACTCAATCTGGAGCAATCTTCTTCAGAGGCAACTGCTGAATACAAACGCCAATTTTTGATTCGCCACATTTCTAAAAGAGCAAAGGCAATTGATCTAACGGGTGGATTCGGGATCGACACCTTCTTTTTTTCTGCGATTTTTGATCAGGTGGATTATGTAGAACGAAACGAAGAGTTACTCCCCATTGCACAGCACAATCATCTTCAACTTGGCGCGACTAACATTTCTTACCACGCATGTAGCGCAGAAGAAATGATTTCCGGATCACCTAAGTGGGATTTTATTTACATCGATCCATCGCGCAGAGATGAAAAAGCCAAAAAGCTGGTTCGACTGGCCGATACACAACCCAACGTGGTGGAATTGCAACCCAAGCTGTTTGAAAAGACAGATCATATCCTCATCAAAACTTCTCCTTTGCTAGATATTCAGGCCGCTTTACGCGAATTGAAATTCGTGAAAACGGTAACCATACTTTCGGTTGATAATGAATGCAAAGAATTGTTGTTTTTTGCAAAAAAGGATTTTTTGAATCGTCCTACTATCGAAGCTGTAAACATCAACTCATCGGACGGAAGGAACATCGCATTTGAGTTTGATTTTAGAACTGAAGAAGAAACAAATGTGTCGTATTCAGATCCTCTCACTTTTGTTTACGAACCCAATGCCTCCATTTTAAAAGCTGGCGCATTTAAATCCATTGCAGCACACTTTCGTTTTCAAAAACTACAGAAAAGCACACATCTTTACACTTCATCTCTGTTGATTGAGAATTTCCCCGGGCGTACATTCAAGGTTACAAAATTGCAACCGGATGAGAACGATCTGGCAGCTATTCCCAATCGACAAATCAATGTGACTACGCGCAATTATCCATTGTCACCGGACGAGATCAAGAAAAAGTACAAATTAAAAGACGGAGGCGAGCAGTTTTTGATTGGATGCAGCGGTGTTCACAAAAAGTTTTTGGTGCTGGCACAGCTTATAAAACCACACCCATGATCCAATAAGCCAGCAAAAAGAAAAGCGAAATCGATCCGTACACTAAAATAATTTTCTTTCGGTTTTGTACATCTTCCCACCACAGCATTACCCAGGGCTTAAACAAACCGATCACTAAGAACAGCGCAGCCGAAATCGATAGTAATAAAAACATCAACCGAAGGTTCTCCATACCACAAAGTTAACCCGAATTTTTACGTTTCATTTTTCGTACTAGCCACAGGCTTCAGCCTGTGGTAAAGAAAAGTTTTTTCAAAAACCCAAAATTAGAAATCAACATGTGATGATCTTATTTATCGTGGTATATTTGCCGCTCATTTTTTCGGTTGAAAGCGGCAGATTTCATTTCTCTTTATCGCGCAGACGGTTTTATTCAAACCTTAGCTGAAGGGATTCGTGCGCTCGCTCCGAAGAGCACAGCCTCCAAAGAAGACTCGTCCACTATTCACGTAAAAGGATTGCATGGCAGTACAGATGCTGTAGTGCTGGCGGCCGTCTACAAAAGTGTGCGCGCCAACCATGTCGTGATCTTGCACGACAAGGAGGAGGCTTCCTTTTTTATCAACGACTTACAAAACCTATTGGAGGAAAAGGAAATTTTTCTTTTCCCCATGTCCTACAAAAGACCCTACGAGTACGATGAAATAGAAAACGCGAATGTGCTGATGCGCGCAGAGGTACTCAATCAGTTGAGTAGTCATCCGGAAGGGAATATCATCATCACGTATCCGGAGGCGCTTTCTGAAAAAGTAATCAACAAGAAATCGCTCGCATCCAACACCTTTATTGTGCAGAAAGGCGAGCAACTTGACCGCGAGTTTTTGGAAGAGTTTTTGCATACCTACGATTTTGAAAAAACCGACTTTGTTTTTGAAGCCGGTCAGTTTGCCATTCGTGGAGGCATCATCGATGTGTTTTCGTTTGCCAACGAATTGCCCTTTCGTATCGAATTGTTCGGCAACGAAGTAGACAGCATCCGCAGCTTTGATCCGGGCTCGCAGCTTTCGGTAGATGTGCTCGAGCGAGTGAGCCTCATGCCCAACGTACAAACCCGCTTGGTACAAGAAGAGCGGCAATCCATCTTCGATTTCATTTCTGCCACCTCGCGTGTTTGGATAAAAGATGCACGCCTCACGGCCGATATCGTTGGCAAATGCTTTGAAAAAGCAAGTCAGAGTTTTGATCGTGTGGTAGCAGAAGGAGGAAATGTGAAAGTGGTGATGGCGCCACATCAACTCTTCGATCCACCAACAGATTTTGAAGAACGTCTGGCAAAATTTTCGAAGATCGAATTCGGATCGCGCTTTCACTACCCAGCCGCTAAAACCGTAGAATTCAAAACTTCCGTACAACCGGCCTTCAACAAAAATTTTGAATTATTAGCAGCTAATTTGTTAGAATATCAACAACAAGGCTTTGGCAACTTTATCGCTGCTGAACAACCCAAACAAGCCGAGCGCTTGCATGGTGTGTTTGAAGAGATTCATCCCGAACTGAAATTTCAAACGCTTTCTTTTTCGCTCCGTCAGGGATTTGTTGACCACAACCTGAAGGTAGTATGCTACACCGATCATCAGATTTTTGAACGCTACCACCGCTATAAAAGCAAAGAGAAATTTTCAAAGTCAAAAGCACTCACATTCCGTGAATTGCAGACCATGCAACCGGGCGATTTCGTCACACACATTGATTACGGTATTGGAAAGTTTGCGGGCCTCGAAAAGAAAGAAGTAAATGGCCGCGAGCAAGAAGCCATTCGCCTTATTTTCAGAGACGATGATATTCTATATGTAAGCATTCACGCGCTTCACAAAATTTCGAAATACTCGGGCAAAGATGGTGCTCTTCCTTCCATCAGTAAGTTGGGCAGTGGCGAGTGGGATAGCAAAAAAGCAAAAGTCAAGAAGAAGGTAAAAGACATTGCCAAAGAGTTGATCGACTTATATGCCAAGCGCAAAGGGGCTCCTGGTTTTGCTTACGCAGAAGATGGTTTCCTACAAGCCGAATTGGAGTCGTCATTTATTTACGAAGACACCCCCGATCAGGCGAAAGCCACCGAAGATGTAAAGAAAGACATGCAGCAACCGCACCCAATGGATCGACTGGTGTGTGGCGATGTCGGCTTCGGCAAAACGGAAGTAGCTATTCGTGCCGCATTCAAAGCAGCTACCGAAGGAAAACAAGTGGCTGTACTCGTGCCCACCACCATTCTGGCGATGCAGCACTATCGCACTTTTTCAGAACGTCTTTCCAATTTCCCGATTAAGATTGAGTACGTCTCGCGATTCAAAACAGAGAAGGAGATCAAAGAAATTATCAATGAGGTGAAGGAAGGAAAAGTGAACATCATCATCGGTACACACCGCGTGGTAAGCAAAGATGTGGTATTTAAAGATTTGGGTTTGCTGGTAATCGATGAAGAGCAAAAGTTTGGAGTGAAGGTAAAGGACCGCCTCAAAGAACTGAAGGTAAATGTAGATGTACTCACCCTCACAGCTACACCCATTCCGCGCACACTGCATTTTTCATTGATGGGCGCACGCGATTTGAGCATCATTGCTACACCACCACCCAATCGCCAACCGGTAACCACTGAACTGCACACCTTTGATGAAGTGATCATTCGCGATGCGGTGAGCCATGAATTGAAGCGAGGAGGTCAGGTGTTTTTTGTGCACAACCGCATCAGCGATATTGAACAAGTTGCCAATATCATTTTTAAACTCGTTCCGGATTCACGTATTGGCATTGCCCACGGGCAAATGGATGGCGATAAACTGGAGAAAGTAATGCTCAAGTTTATTGAAGGTGAATACGATGTGTTGGTATCGACCAATATTATCGAATCGGGTTTAGACATCCCCAACGCAAACACCATTATTATCAATCATGCTAATTTATTTGGCTTGAGCGATCTGCACCAAATGCGTGGCCGCGTGGGGCGTTCCAACAAAAAGGCATTCTGTTATTTGCTCACACCACCCACTTCCGTGCTCTCCTCCGATTCGCGAAAGCGGTTGGCAGCCTTAGAAGAATTTTCCGATCTGGGCGATGGCTTTAAAGTGGCGATGCGTGACTTGGATATCCGCGGAGCCGGCAATTTGCTTGGCGCTGAACAGAGTGGGTTCATCACCGACCTGGGTTTCGATACCTATCATAAAATTTTGGATGATGCCATTCAGGAACTGAAGGAGACAGAGTTCAAAGATTTGTTTGCCGATGAGTTGCTGGCCAAGGCGAAGCTGATCGTCCAAGATTGTGTGATTGAGACGGATCTTGAGATTTTAATTCCAGACACTTATATTAATAATACCAGCGAGCGACTTCAGTTGTATGCTTCGTTGGATAACATTAAAAACGAGGAAGCCTTGATCAAATTCACCGATTCGCTCCGAGATCGGTTTGGCACCTTGCCTCCTTCGGTAGAACAGCTGATTAATTCCGTTCGCTTACGCTGGATAGGCGAAGAGTTGGGCTTTGAGAAAATCAGCTTGAAGAATGAAAAAATGCGTGCCTATTTTATCTCCGGAAAGGACGAGTACTTTAAATCAGAGGTATTTGGCCGGGTTTTGAGGTTTGTTCAGACACATTCTAAAAAATGCCGCATGAAGGATACCTCGGGCAAGTTGATACTGACCATTGAAGACATCACTTCGGTAGATCAGGCAATTGATTTAATGAAGCCCCTTCTGGCTTAATACCCAATATCGGCCAGGGAAATGGAATCCGCATAAACATGCAATCCATACACATCCTCAAATGCATTGATCATCAAAACCTTCTTATATTTTGAAGAATAGTAGACTTCTACAAAGAAATTTTCAGTCTGATAGAGATAAACGGTAGCATCTCCCAACTTTCTGGACATTAAATATTGAGTGGAATTAATGACCAAATCGCACTTTTTTTCAAAACTGGAGGTCATAAAATCTTCGAGCGTAATCATATTTATATAAATACGCTGATAGAGTGCTGAAAGTGTGCCAACCCTTAATTAAGCCTGAAAAGGCACTATCTCACCCGATTGAATGTTCATTAAGAGAAATTTATTCCCAAAATGGTAAAGCAATAACCGTCAACTTTCTGCCGTTAACTAATCGTGTTCCAATGTCGTAGTTCTATTAAGGATTTATCAAAAAAACGCTACGCTTTGGAAAACATGTATTTATCTCTTTATATTAGCGGTTACTTTGATCTATAACCAAAAGCAAATGAAGTATTCCAAGTCATTTTTATTCTTAGTTGCGCTGTCATTTTTAGTTTCCTCATGCTTTTTAAGAAAGGGAGGTAAGCCCACAGCCCAGAACCCTGGTCAGGTAAGTACTGCCACCGGTCTGCAGTACACCCGCGATAAGGCCGAGGGTTTTGAGGTACAACCTTACAACGAACAACCCGATGCACCCAATATGGTGTTCATTGAGGGTGGTCGTGCCGTTTTAGGTTCTTTCGAAGAAGACATGATGTCGTATCGGGATAACGTAGAAAGAACCGTTTCGGTAGCCTCTTTCTACATGGACGAGACAGAGATCGCAAACATTCACTGGTTGGAGTACCTATATTATCTTACTACGGATTCTACGAAAGTAGATGGCGGAAAGGCATATACTGCTGCTTTGCCTGACACAACTGTATGGAGATCAAAGTTGGCCTTCAACGATCCTTATGTTGACTATTATTTAAGATATGCAGGTTTCCGTTATTTCCCAGTGGTGGGTGTTAAGTGGAAACAAGCCAATGCTTACGCAGTATGGCGTACGGCACGTGTCAATGCTGACCTAGCTGAAAAAGCAGGAGAAGCAGTTCCTGAGCAATTAACTGGTGCTGGTCGTGTGCCAATCGAATCAGGCTATAGCATTCCTGCTTACCGTCTCCCTACTGAAGCTGAGTGGGAATATGCCGCTCAGGCTTTGATCGGAACACAGTGGTTAGAAGAAATGCAAACTCACCAACGCCTCTATCCTTGGGATGGCCACGCGTTACGTAATCCTTACGGAAAACAAATGGGTTATTTCTTAGCTAACTTCAAGAGAGGTAGAGGTGACTATGGCGGTATTGCCGGAAGATTGAATGACGGTGCTTTGATTACGTCTTATATCTATGAGTACCCTCCCAATGATTACGGCTTGTACAATATGGCCGGTAACGTGAGCGAGTGGGTAATGGATGTTTATCGTCCGCTTTCTCATCAGGATTTCGATGATTTGAACCCTATCCGTAGAGATGATTTCATCGATAGCCATGGCGATTACAGAAACCGCTATTCAAAAACACCGAAGGATTCTACCATTACATTGCCTGATGGAACTTCAAAAACCATCAAGACTTTCGAATACACTAAAAATCCTTCAGGCTTTATCTCTTTAGTATCTGATAAAGTACGCGTTTACAAAGGAGGTTCTTGGAAAGATGTTGCTTACTGGATGTCTCCTGGAACAAGACGCTTCCTGGATGAAGACTCTGCTACTGCAACCATCGGTTTCCGTTGCGCAATGATCCGTGCCGGATCTAATTACTAAGAGTCATTCGTTTAACGATATTGAAAAAGCCCTCGAAAGAGGGCTTTTTTATTGTGCTTCTGCAATACAAGCGATGCTTAACTCAGTACAACCGCTCTTTATTAAGTGATTGCCACACGCTTCAATAGTGGCTCCGGTGGTAATGACATCGTCTACCAGTAAAATGCGTTTACCAACAATCTTGTCGGTATGATGCAGGGTAAAGACACTTTCTACATTTTCCCATCGCTGTAGCTTTGTTTTTTTGGTTTGTGTAGCCGTGGAAATGGTGCGCAGTGAAATATCATCGTCAAAAGGAATATTCAACTCTGAACTGAGGCCTTCTGCAAACTTGGCACTTTGGTTGTATCCACGTTTTCTTCTGCGCGATGGATGCAGTGGCACTGGAATGATCAGATCAAAAGCGTTCTCATGCCCGGCCTTCTTTAGATCATACGCATAGGCCTTGCCTAGTTTGATCCCAACTTCCGGATGATTATTGTATTTTAATTGGTGGAGCAAGTGTTGCACCAAACCGGTTTTGCGAAACTTAAGATATGCCCAGGCGTGAAGAATGGGTAAGCGCACGGCTAATCTGTTCTTGATGGGATTATTTTCCCATTCGTGATACAGGGTTTTAGGCAATTCTGCCAAGCAATGCGTGCAGAGTGTATCTTCTCCTTTTACCAAACCTTCATTGCATCCCAAACAAAAATTGGGATAAAATAGTGAGACAAAATCTCTCCCTACTTCGAGCAAGTGATTTTTGATTGGCATTGGGCACTTTAAATTACTCACATGGGATTAAATCTTCTTCTCGTCCATAGAGCCAGCATTCTTTATAAATGGAACAATAGCATATTTCATAACTGAATTTTGGGTAGAAGTCCTTTAGCGCCTTTTGCAACTTATTATACTCCGCCTGATCTTTAACATAAATATGAAATACTTCTACTTTTTCTCCCGGAGCCAATACCATTTTCTCCAACGATGAATAATATAAACTGATGCTATCGGGGTTTACGAATTTGGACAGCAGATGGTAAGGCGTTTCTACCGGTTCGTTGTTCCACCTCATTTTGGCCGATTGAATGATAGCTGGCCCCACTCCTTTGTTGACAACACGAAGAATAAATCCATCTGTGCTTGTTTGTACATATTGCCGCTCAATGTGTGGCCAAACCGAGGCATGTTGTTGCCCTTGCATAATCCGGGCTTGATAGATATAGACAAACAAAGTGGCTACGCTTACAAATACCGCAGATAGGGCTATAATCATTTCAGGTTTTAAGCTGAAAGATTTCTTAGGTTGCGGAGTAAGATTTTCTTCTCTTTCGTTTTCCATGGCTTCTCAAAAACAACTCATCAATTATTTTTCAGGATGCTTGGCATAGCGTTCAAAAAACTCAATCACCCGAAGCATGTGATCCATCATACGACCCGGATTTCCGCTGCGCGTTAACTCGTGTCCTTCTTTTGGATAGCGAATGTATTCTACCGGCTTGTTCAATATCTTCAAACTTTTATACAACATCTCTGATTGAATTACACCGGTGCGTAAATCGACATCGCCATGAATGATTAATAGAGGAGTCTGGATTTTGTCAACGTAAGTTAGTGGCGACTCGGAATCAAGAAGCGCTTTTGTTTCTTTTTGCCATGGATAACCGCCAAAATGATCGGGCACCAATCGCCAGGCGTTTCCTTCGCCCATAAACGTAGTGAGGTCGTACACACCACGCTGCGCATTGGCCGCTTTAAAGCGGTGATCGTGACCCACAATCCAAGCCACCATGTAGCCGGCATAACTTCCACCTTCCACAAAAAGATTTTCTTTGTCGATCCACGCGTGTTGTTTCATCGCTTCATCCAACGAGGCAAGAATATCTCCTGCAGGGCTTTTTCCCCAATCTTTGAAATTTCCTTTCTTGAATTTATCTCCATAGCCACCGCTACCGCGAGGGTTACAATACACTACGCCATAGCCCCAGCTATTTTCTAATTGATATTCATGCCACATTGAAAATATACCCGGACCCCACATCGCTGATGGCCCACCGTGAATATTCAAAATGGTAGGATACTTTAACCCTTCTTTTTTGTTGATAGGTTCCATTACCCAATATTGAATTTTGGTGCCATCGGGTCGTGTGTACCAATATTCGTTAGGCGTAATAATGTTTTTATTCTTTAGCCAACTTTCGTTGAATTGGGTAAGTAGTTTGTGTGGTTTACCGGATTCCTTCAGATTAAATGAATAAAGCTCCCATGGATTTTTTGTTTCTGTAAGTGCATACACCACCTTATCACCACCCAGATCATAATCATTTACACCGTTATCGTTGCCGAATAGTTTGGTTTCTTTTCCTCCGGTCGCTGCAATCGAATAGAGCGGAATGTCGCCTTCCGTTTGAGCGGTGAAAAAAATAGTTTTGCTGTCGGCAGACCAGTTGCCCTGACCGGCATCGCGATCAAAAGTTGCAGTCAGTGAAAGCGGGCTACCTCCGGTGGCATTAACAACCGCTAATTGTGTTTGAGGCGCATGTCGGTTCGAAACCGTTTCTGCAGAGAATAAAATCTTTTTTCCGTCCGGTGAAAATTGAGCATTCGATAAGCTATAGCCACTCCATGTCAAAAACTCTTTGGCCGTTTTTCCGGCAACGTCAATCATCCAAAGATCAGTATCCTGTTCATCATCGGGGGCTATTTTATATACTTTTGAATGACACACGATTTGTTTTCCATCGGGGCTCCACTCGCCACCTTCAAAATCCTGATACCCGCTCGTGAGTTGAATGACTTTCTCATCCGCGCCAAGCGACTTGACAAACAAATGACTGAACTCTTCTTCCGGCTGCAGGTTTAATTCACCTTGTAATTGCTGACGTGTGAGTACGCGCGGATTTCCATCAACAGCATTCTTCGAAAGCCACGCGCGCATTTCTTCTAAACTGCCATCCGGACTGTTCTTGACATTTTTCTTTTCATCGGCTTTGAGTTTTTTCCAATTCGGTTCGTCACCTAGTTTTCGTGCGGGCCGTTCGTAATCCCAAGTAAGTGAACCTTCAATTGCATAGAATGGAATAGATGATGCGAATAGAATTTTCTTTCCATCGGGGCTCCAGCGCGGACGAGTGGCTCCAAATTCTGCTTTGGTGATTACAGAAGCTTCGCCACCTTGCATCGGCAACAACCATATTTGTGATTTGTCACCATCGGTCCTCACAAACGCAATGGTTTTGCCATCAGGACTCCACTGCGGTTGACCATCGTTTTTATCGCCAAACGTAAGTTGACGTGGCTCTTCATTGCCGACTAAATCCAATAGATACAAATGGCGCGTGTAGTAATATTCATTTTCGTTTTTCACCGCCTTGCGAATAACTACGGTAACCGCTTTGGAACCATCCGGAGAAATTTGAATTTGATTGGTGGTAACAATCTTCATTAAATCGGAAGCCACCACAGGCGTTTTAGTCTGTGCCGATGCATTGACGACAATGAAAAGCAGTAGTAGAAATTTTAATTTTTGCATGTATTCAGTGAATTAAGTGAGTGAAGCAAATTTATTTGTTGTCAGTAGGAATAGGTGGAGGCCCTTCGGGAATATACGGTTTATAAACAAAGGTGCCTTTGCGCTTTTCAAATTCGGCACGAATGTCCTTACGCAACTGCTCGTTTTCAAAAAGATCTACCATGGTCATCGCCAATGATTTGGAAGCAAGGATAAGGCCTTTGTGCCCGATGCTCATGCCACCGCAGGCTACTACACTCCATCCGTGCCAGGCTGTATTTTTTGGAGCGGTAGTTGCGACTAGCGTGATCTCCGGTACAAGCCAGCTTACATCGCCCACATCGGTAGAACCTCCCACCGGATGTTCAAGCGTTTCTCGGAGCGGGTAAATTTTTCCATCCAACTCAGCTATTTTTCCACCTTGCTCTTGTTGAATTTTTTGTGCGAATGCTTGCTCTTCGGGTGTGTAAGTGATCGGGCCGAGAATTTCTAAATTCTTTTGTAAGACACCGGCCCCTGTGCGATTGACCAGAATTTCATAGTCGCCTGCTTGCACCGTTACTTTCGCCTCTACTCCGGCAATCATCCCTGCACCTTGGGCAATTTCTTTGACGCGCGTGAAAACCTCATCTACACCGGTTCGCTGACTATCACGCACCCACATCCAAACTTTGGCATACTCGGGCACCACATTGGGAACATCGCCACCCGCTTTGATCGCATAATGCATGCGCACACTTGGCCGCACGTGTTCTCGCAATAAATTCACGCCAAATGTAAATGCTTCGAGGGCATCTACCGCACTGCGACCATTCCATGGGTCGGCAGCCGCATGCGCTGCTTTGCCCTTAAACTCAACTACAAAATCTACCATGGCTTGAGAGCTTTGTGTGCTGGCGCCAATTTCAACATCCGGATGCCAATCCAGGCAAACATCCAAATCGTTGAAGAGACCTTCGCGAGCCATATATACTTTTCCGCCTACCGACTCTTCGGCCGGGGTTCCATAAAACCGAATAGTGCCTTTTAATTTTCCTTGTGCGATCAAATCCTTAATAGCGATGGCAGCACCTAAACTACTGGCACCAAACAGATTATGACCACAACCATGTCCGGCAGCACCTTTTTCTAAAGATTCTTTGGTAGGACTCGCTTTTTGCGAAATACCAGGCAGGGCATCGTATTCGCCCATAATGCCAATGATCGGTTTGCCGGAGCCGTATTCGGCAATAAAAGCAGTGGGTAAACCGGCAACACCCCTTGTCACACGGAACCCTTGGGCTTGGGCATAGTCAGCCAATTCTTTGGAGGATTTATGTTCGCGCAAAGCAGTTTCGGCATAGGCCCAGATTTTATCACTGATGGCGATCAGGTCGGCCTGATGTTTTTCTACGGATTGAATGACAGCTGATTTATTGGGATTTAGTTTTTTAGTCTGCGCCTGTGTTGAAATGGTGGCGATAATCAAAAGAAGAATGAGGGCGAGGCGCATAGATGTTGGTTTAGGAAGGGAAGATATTAAAAATAATGTGAGCTTGAATAATAGGAGCAAGTCCATTTCACAACCTTTTTGACAAACGGTGTGTCCAAGAGAAAACAAGAACTATGAAGAAACTATTGGTATTGACACTACTCATCTTTTCGGCCTGCTCTAAGGAAGTTGTTAAAACTTCGAATTGCGCTGTAGAAGCAACTGTTCGTAACCTGACCGGATTAGATGGTTGTGGTTTTGTTTTTGAGCTGAATGATGGTACCCGATTGGAGCCGCAAATTCTGATGTATTGTGGTGCGATGCCATTATCGTCTGAGGTACCAAACGATCCGCTCTATAACTTTCAATTTGTGGATGGAAAGCGGGTCAAGATAAGCTATGAACAAGTCGAGGGAGCAAGTATTTGTATGGTTGGGCCCATGGTAAAAATTACATGCCTCACAGAAATGTCAGCACAAGAAACAAATTACTGACTTGCCGAAACTAATTTTACTTCTCGGCAATCATCGCCAGAATCTCATCAATAAATTCGCGCGTATTACTCAGGCGTGGCACTTTATTTTGGCCGCCTAGTTTGCCTCTGCGCTTCATCCAATTATAGAATGTGCCTCTGGCAACGCTGTGAAGCTTTGGTGCCACTAGCGCAATGTCGTGCGCGCGTTTTGCATCGTAATCGGAATTGACTTTGCGTAAGGTGGTGTCCAGTATGTGTGAGAATGTAGATAAGTCGGATGGCAGAATTTTAAACTCGATGATCCACTCATGCCCACCGCGCTTTGATTTTTCCAGATAGATAGGAGCAGCTGTGAAGTTATCAATTACGGCACCTGTTTGTTCGCAGGCAGCGGTAATGGCTGTTTCTGCATTTTCAATAATCACCTCTTCGCCAAAGGCATTTATAAAATGTTTGGTGCGACCAGAGATGCGAATTCGGTAAGGCGATTTGCTGGTGAACTTGATCGTATCACCAATATTGTAGCGCCACAATCCGGCATTGGTCGTAATTACCATTGCATAATTTTTTCCCAGCTCCACATCCTGCAAAGCGATCGCATCCGGATATTCTTTGTCTAATTCCTCCATGGGAATAAATTCGTAGAACACCCCATAGTCTAACATCAGTAAAAGATCTTCAGAATCTTTTTGATCCTGAATACCAAAAAATCCTTCACTGGCATTGTAGGTTTCCCAATACTTCATGCGATCGCTTGGGATAAGCGACTTGAAAAGATTTTTGTATGGCTTGAATGCCACGGCTCCGTGAAAGAAAACTTCCAGATTTGGCCACACATCTAAGATGGAATTTTTCTTCTCCAATTCTACGATGTGTTGCAGCAAGAGCACCGTCCACGTAGGCACACCGGCAATCTGTGTTACATCGACACGAGCCGTTTCGCGCGCCAGCTTTTCAATTTTCTCTTCCCAATTATCCATTAGTGCCACTTCCAAACTGGGTGTGCGAATAAACTCCGCCCACGGTGGTAAGTTTTGCATGATCACAGCCGATACATCGCCATAGTGCGAGGAAGAAGTAGGATCATATTCGTTCACACGATAACTGCCGCCTACGCCTAATCCTTTGCCCGAAAAAATCTTCGTATCGGGATAATTGTTGATGAAAATCGAATATAAATCTTTGCCCCCTTTGAAGTGGCAGTCTTCCAACGCTTCTGATGTTACCGGTATAAATTTGCTGCGTGCGTTAGTAGTGCCGCTGGATTTGGCAAACCACTTTACTTCCGATGGCCACAAGATGTTTTGTTCGCCCCGCATCAATCGTTCGATGTAAGGAAAAAGCTGCTCGTAGGTATGAACGGGGATGCGTTTTTTAAAATCTTCGTAGTTAATTAAGTCGTCAAATGCATAGCGCTGGCCGAACTCAGTGTAGCGAGCGGCCCCAATCAGCTTCTTCAATACTTCGTCTTGCACTTCATAGGGGTATTTCATGAAAAGCTCCATTTGATGGATACGCTTTTTCATGACCCAGGCAAGGATAGAGTTTAGGATTTGCATGCCAACGAAACCTCAAAAATAGCCTATATTAGGTAGGTGACAAGAGGGAAGTAAGGTAATTGCAAAAAATCAAGGATTTGACAGGCGGGCTTGTTTTCGGTATATCCAGATATTGCGGATGTAAACCACCAATCCCAGCGATTGGGCGACCAATAACACGGGGTCTTTACGGAAAATAGAATAGATAACCACCAGTACAGAAGCGAATGCGCTGATCACCCAAAAGCCCAAAGGAAGTAAGGATTGTTTCGCTTTTTCAGAGAAATACCATTGATAGAGATAGCGGCAGTTTAGAAGCAATTGCCCACTTATGCCAATGACAAGCAAAATCAAGGTGCCTTCGCCCAGCGAAAAATTTAGTTTGAGTTGAATGGCTGTAAATGCAATTCCTGGAGGCACTAGGTAAAGCAATAATTGTATTGCCTTTGGAATTTTTATCCACGCGCCTTTTAGTTGCAGGTTGCGAATGTAGATGTAAAACGAAATGCCTTGCCCCAGCAGAATAACGGCATCATGACGGATGAGTCCGTAGAGTAAAAAAAGAAAAGAGCCGCACAAACTCAATACCCAAAAAATGGTAGGTGAGAGTACGCGCCCGGCTCGTTCGGATAAAATCCACTGCACTACCGAGCGCGCCCCAAACAGACTTTGAGCGAAAAAACCCAGCGCATAAATCCAGTACGACTGATCCATATTTGCCGGAAAATGTACGCATTATTCCTCTGTGTTTTTTACGATGCTCAACAACGAATACGTGCCGTTGATCACCATTTTCGCTTGTGCTAATTCAGCCGGCATGATCACTTCCGTAAAGTCATTTTGCGTTTTGCCCACTTGCACTTCCACCATTTGATAGTGAAGGGAATCTTTCTCCAGAAAAACAAAGTGTTGATTGTTATAGGCCACTATAGCAGCCGAAGGTAAAACAAGATGCTCGCTCGCTTCGGTTTCAATCAGTGCTTTGAAGTACAAGCCCGGAATTAAACTTTGATCTTCTTTTTGGAAATGACAATGCACACGCACGGTGCGGTCGGGAGAGATTTCTTTACCCACCAAAAATACTGAAGCCATTCTCTCTGTGTTTTCATTGGAAAGCATCACTCGAACACGCTGACCGATTTTTAAACGGGGCAGATCTTTTTCAAACACCATCGCCTCGGCATGTAAATGTTCGGTGTCTACAATTTTAAACAGAATGTCTGTAGAGTTTACATGCATGCCCACATTTACATGGACTTGCGTGACAAAACCAGAAATGGGAGATGCAATGGTGATGGTGTTTTTAATATCGCCTGTTTCTAATTCAGAAGGATTGATACCAATCAATTTCAATTTGGCGCTCATGCCTTGCACTTTGGCTTTGGTGCTAAAGTAATTGGACTTGGCCAACTGCAAACTTTTGGCAGCACTTACATTTTCTTTCACTAACTCTTGCTGACGATTGTACTCCAACTCCAAAAACTCCAATTGATTTTTGTTGAGCAGATAATCTTCTTGTAACTGAATGTAGTCGGGGTGTTCCATCACCACAATGGTTTGTCCTTTCTTTACTCGCATGCCTTGCAAAATGTCAGTGGATTTTACGAAGCCTCCGAGCGGAGCAGAAATAGTGACCATATTTTGTGGAGGCACATCGAGCATTCCATTGGCGTTGATCACGCCACTCATGATCATTTTTTCAGGTGAGCCCAATTTTATATCGAGTAATTTGAATTGCTCTTCCGATAGCGTTACCACATTGCCTTCGTGTGTAGCGGCATCAGCAGCGGGCTTATCAGATGAAGAGCAACCCACCAAAGCGATGAAAAGAAAGAGACTAAGTTTTGTTATTAAATTCATGTTCGTGCGATTAAAATTTACCGAGTAAGTATTCAATTTTTAAGACAGACTGATTGTATTGTGTGAGCGACAACAAGTAGTTGCTTTTGATGCTGATTGCGTTTTTGAGAGATTGAAGATATTCTACATAACCTATTTCACCAGCCTTATACGCTTTGCCTGATTGTGTAATGATCAGGTTGGCATTTTGTAATGCGCTGCTCTCGTAGTAAAGTAAACTCGCCTCATTTTTAGCCAACTCTTTTTGCGCTTGCGCGAAATTGCTTTTCAAATTTGTTTCGAATTGTTCGGTTTCGTTTCGAGTGATTTCTTCTTGTATGCCAGCTGATTTGGCTCGTGCCAATTGGGGAGCCACCCACAAAGGAATGCTGAGTCCCAATTGAAATCCCTGAAAACTTTTGCTGGAAGGAAAATAGACATCCTGACCATTGGTGTTTTGAAACCCAGTGAGGCTTTGCGTGAAGAACCCCACCGAAAAATCCGGTAGTAGCTTATTGTTTTCTACCCGCTTGACTTGCTTGCTTACGTTCACTTGTTGCTTCAAGTAGCTTAGTTGTGGGTTAGTCATCCAATTAGAGGAATCTACTAATTGCCGCTTTGTCAATTTCTCGGAATGATACACCGGCTGCTCGGCTTTAAGCAATGCCTGCAAACGCGTAGCGGCAATTTCCAGATCCGTTTGATTGATGCGCAATTGATTTCTTACTTCCAGCAGTTGACTTTCGGCTGTTGTTTTTTCCAATAAATTGCTCTCACCGGTTTTGAAGCGCACACCCGCTGCACGACTGAAATCCTGAAACAGGCTGTCTTGCGATTCGAGCAAGCGATGCAGCGCATCGAAATACAACAATTGCTCGTAAGTAGATTTTACCTGATAGGCAATTTCATTTTGTATCACCACCAAGTTTTTTTGACTTCCCGCTACATGTTCCTTTCCCAACTTCACCTGATTGATTAAAGTGGTTGGAAACGGAATGGTTTGCGTGAAGGTGAAATTATCGTCTTGTTGAATTGAGTTAAATTGCCCGTGCATCCACATCACATTCAGTTTGCCGATATCGCTGCCGGTCTTTTTCAACTGCCGGTAGTAGTCAATGGAATACTCAGCCGCTTTTACCGATTGATTTTTTTCTAAGGCAATCTGCACCGCCTGTTGTTGCGATAGCGTTTGCGCATTCACAAAAAAAGAGCTGACCGAAAAATAAATCAGCAGGATACTAAAAATTTTTAAGTTCATATTATTCATAAGAAGGTTTGTCTTTTTCAAAGTAAGTGTAAAGCACGGGCAGCACGACCAGTGTTAAAAGTGTAGCAGAAATCAATCCGCCAATCACTACGGTTGCCAATGGCCGCTGCACTTCAGCACCCGATCCGTTCGAAAGAGCCATCGGCAAAAATCCCAGCGAAGCTACCAGTGCCGTCATCAGCACGGGGCGCAGGCGCGTTTCGGTTCCTTCTTTTACAATTTCAGAAATCAATTTGCTTTCGTCTTTTTTCAGTCGGTTGAATTCAGCTATCAATACAATGCCATTCAGTACGGCTACACCAAACAATGCAATGAAGCCGACACCAGCCGAAATACTAAATGGCATATCGCGCAGCCAAAGGGCGAAAACCCCACCAATAGCTGACAGCGGAATGGCGGTAAAAATCAGAAGACCATGCTTGAAGGAATGAAAGGTGAAATACAACAACAAAAAAATGAGTGCCAATGCCAATGGAACAGCTACCAGCAGGCGTTGTTTGGCTTCTTCTAAGTTTTTGAATGAACCGCCATACGTGGTAAAATAGCCCGGTTCAAATTTGATTTGCTTCTGAATTTTTTGATCGATCTCTTTGACAATGCTCTGCACATCTCTACCGCGAATATTAAATCCTACGGCAATTCTACGCTTGGCATCATCGCGTTGAATTTGGTTGAGGCCTGTCACTAACTGAACAGAAGCAAGTTCTTCCAGACGCACTTGTTGTCCATTGCTGGCTGTGATGTACAAGCCTCGAATATCCTCCATCGATTTTCGCTTTTTCTCATCGAGGCGAATGACTAACTCAAATCGTTTTTCTTGTTCGTACACCCAACCTGCCCCTTCACCGGAAAAACTGCTGCGAATCACACGGTTCACATCATCGGTGCTTAATCCATATTGTGCAATGCGGTTGCGGTCAAACTTGATTACGTATTGCGGAAGTCCGCCCATCGGTTCGATATAGATATCAGCCGCGCCCTCTACCTGTCCGGCTATTTTTCCGATTTGATCTGCATAACGTTCGAGCAGTTGAAGATCTTCTCCATAAATTTTTATGACCACATCTTGTCGTGCACCCGTCATCAATTCATTGAAGCGCATTTGAATGGGTTGCTGAAATCCGTAGAGAACACCCGGCATTTTTTCTTCCAGCTTCTTCGACATTTTTTCGGCCAGCTCATCGCGAGTTTCTGCGCTGGTCCATTCGCTCTTATCTTTCAAAACAATAATTAAGTCGCTGGCTTCGATGGGCATCGGGTCAGTTGGAATCTCAGACGTTCCAATTTTACCAATCACTTCTTTCACCTCGGGAAAATGGTCGAGTAACACACGCGAACTTTTTTGGGTAGTCTCAATCATCTGCGTAAGCGAACTGCCGGTGAGCAATCGGGTTTCAACAGCAAAGTCTCCTTCGTCCAGCGTGGGTATAAACTCACCGCCCAATTGTAAGAATAGGAAAAGACTGGCCAGAAAAAATACAACGGAGCTAATTACAACGATCAATCGTCTGCGCAAAGCAAATTGAATGACCGGACGGTAGCTGCGATGGAAAAAGGCGATTAACCGATCGGAGATATTTTGTTGGTGATTGGTTTTTTTGCTGAGGAAAATAGAGGAAACCATTGGCACGTAGGTGAGCGACAACACCAAGGCTCCGATAATGGCAAACGCGACAGTCTGCGCCATAGGCCCAAACATTTTTCCTTCAATGCCAACGAGTGATAGAATGGGCAAATAAACAATTAAGATAATGATCTGTCCGAATGCAGCGGAGTGCATCATACTGTTAGCCGAGTGATTTACTTCTTCGTCCATTTGCTGCTGCGTAAGTCGAATGCCACTTTGCATTTTAGCCAAGTGATGCAGTGTGGCTTCTACAATGATCACCGCGCCATCCACAATTAACCCGAAGTCAATCGCTCCTAAACTCATCAAGTTGCCGGACACGCCAAACAAATTCATTAAGCTGATAGCAAACAACATGGCCAAAGGGATGACCGATGCTACTACAAGTCCTGCTCGAAAATTGCCCAGCATCAGCACCAACACGAACACGACAATCAATGCGCCTTCAGCCAGATTTTTAGTAACGGTGCTAATGGCATTGTTAACTAGCTTCGTACGATCCAGAAAGGGCTCAATGGTTACGCCTTCCGGTAACGTTTTTTTAATTTGTTCAATGCGCTCTTTTACTTTTTTAATAACGAATGAAGAGTTTTCACCTTTCAACATCAGCACCAGCGCACCTACCACTTCGCCCTGATCATTGTAGGTCATGGCTCCATAGCGCATGGCGTGACCAAATTGAACGGTTGCCACATGGCTGATGAGAACGGGTAATCCGCTGTCTAAATTTTTGACTACGATTTTTTCAATGTCGGCTAGGCTTTCTACCAACCCTTCGCTGCGAATGAAGTAGGCATACGGTTTTTTATCGATGTACGCGCCACCGGTGTTCTGATTGTTTTTTTCGAGAGCGGTAAAAATTTCGCTCACGCTTACATTCATACTCCGCAGCTTCTCAGGATCGAGAGCAATTTCATATTGCTTTACATGTCCACCAAAACTGCTGACATCGGCCACGCCCTCTGTGCCGAGCAATTGCCTGCGAACAATCCAATCTTGTATGGTGCGCAGCTCAGTAGGATTGTATTTTGATTCAAAACCTTTTTTAGGTTTTACGATGTATTGATAAATCTCACTCAAACCGGTAGAGAGTGGGGCCAATTCCGGGTTTCCGGCCCCGGACGGAATAGCGCTTTTGGCGGAGGAGAGTCGTTCGTTTACTTGCTGACGTGCCCAGTATACATCGGTATCGTCTGTGAATACGATAGTAACTACCGAAAGCCCAAAGCGTGAGAAGGAGCGCATCTCAGTAATATGGGGAATGGTAGCCATCGTTTGCTCAACCGGAAATGTAACAAGTCGCTCTATCTCCGGAGCCGCCAACGATGGCGAAACGGTAAGCACCTGTACCTGATTGTTGGTGATGTCGGGCACGGCATCGATCGGCAGTTGCGTGAGCGAATAGCTGCCCCAGATAATCAGGCTCAGCGTAAGAATAGCAATGATGATTTTGTTCTTTATAGAAAAAGAAATGATGCTGTGAAGCATGTGGATTTTTGTTGAAAGATGAATAAACAGATTACAATTGCCTTAGTAAAAAGCAATAAATCGACAGTTGGTAAGCAGGAAACTTACCTTGATTTTTATCAGGCCTTGGGCGGCTGAAAAATGGCGATCAAAGGTGAGTTGAAAGATGACTCTTGATACTGAAACGAAGGTTGTGCGATGATGATCGGCATAAGCTGAGACACAGCAATTTTTACATCAGGCTCAGTAGCCGAGTGTGCATTGAAGCAGTGGCCTGCCACTTTAAATGGCAACTCATTGTCATGCTCATCATGTGCTACATCGGTTTTGTAATGCATTTCCAAAAATTCCCAAAAGGAAATTTCCTGAGTTAATTTTTTGTGTTCTGCGAAGTGTTCGATCAGAATAGGAAGGCGCATGGCTTCATGCAATTCGGTGAACGAATTGATGTAAACCAAAAGAAATAAAATCGAGAGTGTGCGCTTCAGCATAGCCTTCTGTTATTGTAAAGGTATAAAACGATTATCAAATAGATGCAATTAACCGTGCAATAAATCGAAATAGTGATGATTTAAGACTTTAGTTAGTAAACGACCATTCTCAAAAAGATGTAAATAATTGTCACAGATCTATAATGGCCAGTAACCATCCAACTAACTTGGCGTACTACTCATCACTAACCAAACCCTTGTTTATGATTTTCAATTACTTCTTGTTGTCATTTCGTAATCTGGTGCGTCAGCGTGGCTATGCAGTGGTGAACTTGTTTGGATTAGCGTTGGGTTTGGCCGCAGCCTTGTTCATTCTTCTGTACGTAAAAGACGAACTCACCTTTGATACCATGCATCCCTATGCAGCAAATACCTATCGCATGGGATATAAGGTGCAATTTCCCAATGGCAACTCCGAAGCCGCCCCGTATGCACCAGCCGGCTGGGATAACTTTATTCAATCGAACTATACCGGAATCAAAGGCATCACCAGCTACGCATCGTGGGGCATGCCGACCAGCATCGGCTACGCACCCAAAGAACGCATCATTTTAACTGAAGATATTATCTGGGCGGAATCAACTATTACCGACATCATTTATTGTCCCATTATCAAAGGTGCGGCTACGAATCCGCTCAAAGAAATCAATTCGATGATTTTGACCGAATCCTCCGCCAAGGAGTTATTCGGAAACGAAGATCCTATCAACAAAACTGTCACGGTTTCGCATCAGGCTACCAACGGCCAGAATGTGGAAATGATTGTCACTGCTGTGATGAAGGATTTGCCTTCCAACTCGCATATCAAACCAAAATACATTTTCAACATTTTGGCGCTGAAGCCTTACATCCCAGACCTGGAAAATATTCTCGCCACCTCCATGGGCGATGGCAACAATGGATTTTGGACGCAATCGTATTTTGTGTGCGAAGACCCTAGCAAGATTGAAGTGATCAAAAACGATTTACAAAAACGCGCCAATGAAATCATAGCAAAAAATAAGTGGGACATCAAGTTTACCCCTGTGATTCGTAAGATCACCGATATTCACTTTGATAAAGAAATGGACTGGACTATCGATCACAAAATGGCCGACATCAGCTATATGTATGTGTTCATCACCATTGCTTTGCTGATTTTGATTGTGGCGTGTATCAATTACATTAATCTGTCAACCGCTAAGTCTGCCAGCCGTGCGCGTGAGATTGGTCTGCGCAAAACCTTTGGCGGCATTCGTCCACAGTTGTTTTTTCAATTCATGATGGAATCTTTCGTGTTGGTGGTCATCTCCGCAATTATTGCACTCTTGCTGGTGATTTTCTTCATTCCACAATTCAATCACCTTACGGGAAAGACATTCACCTTTGCACACATCTTCAATGGACCGATGTTATTGATTATAGTGGGTGTGATTTTCTTAGTAACGATATTGGCAGGCAGCTATCCGGCTTTGTTTGTATCGGGTTTTCAACCGGCAGCGGTATTGAAAGGCAAGTTTGCGTTTGGAAAAGGATCGACTCGTTTTCGTCAATTTTTGACAACACTTCAATTTGTGGTAGCGGTAACATTGTTAGCTGGCACGGTTATCATTGTGCGCCAAATGGATTTGTTGAAAAATTCAAAGTTGAATGAAGCCGGTCGGCAAATTGTTTCCATTCGCTATGGCGGATTTAATGGGCAAGCTACCGATCAGCAATATCTCACATTCAAAAATCAATTGTTGACCGATCCGCAAATAGAGCATGTTACACTCGCCAATCACTTACCTCGTTTGGATTTCTTCGGGCCGATCAACATGCAAATGCAATTTCCCGATATCAATGAAGACAAGCACGAGTGGTTTCAACTCAATGGGGATTTTGATTTTCCGGAAACATTCAAGTTAAAAATACTGGCTGGTCGCGATTTTGATGAGAAGAATTTGGCTGATTCTATGGCCGTGTTGTTGAATGAATCGGCTGTGAAAGCTTTGAAGTTAAAGCCACAAGACGTGATCGGTAAAACCATTGTGCGTCCGGATTATGTGATGGGCTACCAAGCACCGGATTCAACGAAGGCACCCATTACTGGAATTGTAATTGGGGTGGTAGAAGATTTTCCGTATCAATCGATGCGCAAGAAAATTGAGCCACTGGCGATTTCGCCAAAACCTCACACGTTTGATCGGATCATTCATGTGCGGTTGCCGGAAGGGAAAATTCAAGAGAAGATCGCTTTCTTGGAATCTACGTGGAAGAAAAATTTTCCACAATATGGTTTCGACTATTGGTTTGTAGATGAAGAGTTTGGTCGCATGTATGAAAACGAAACTAAAGTAGCCAACCTTACCGAAAAATTTTCAGGTCTTGCGATTTTGATCACCTGCGTGGGCTTGTATGGATTGGCAGCATTTATGTCAGAGCAACGCACCCGTGAAATCGGCATTCGCAAAAGCATGGGTGCCAGCAGCTCACAGATTTTGATTTTACTGCTGAGTGTGTTTGGTAAGTTGTTGTTGCTGGCCAGTTGCATTGCCATTCCGGTGGCGTATTATCTCGCCAGTCAATGGCTCTCAAGTTTTGTCTATCAAACCAGTTTGTCGGTGTGGGTATTTGGTGGTGTGGTGGGCTTGGTAGCGATGATTACACTGATTACCGTAGGATATGAAGCATTGAAAGCCTCATTATCAAATCCGGTGAAGGCGTTGCGTCATAATGGATGATGCTGCACTTTTCGTAAATTTGAAAATGCAGACTTCACCATTGATATGGGATGACATTGAACGATTGAGCGATCTCTATCGCAAAACGGCCGGGACAGCTATTAACGCTACTCAATTTAGTCTGTATGCTATCACGCATCATTCAACGAAAATTGAAGGATCTACGCTTACATTAGAAGAAACCAACGCGTTGCTAGAAAAAGGCTCTTCCATTGGAGGCAAGCCCATAGATCATCAAAACATGGTGCTCGATCACCAGGAGGCATTGGAGTTTGTGCTTGATCAAGCTGCGAAACGCAGAACTTTTTCGGTGACCTTGCTTCAAGAGATTGCTGCTAAAGTGATGCGCAGAACAGGCAAAACAGTTTCGTCTGTGCTTGGCACTACCGATGAAACAAAAGGTGATTTTAGGAAAGTACCAGTGACAGCCGGGGGACATTATTTTGTAGATGCTGCTAAAATTCCATCATTGGTAGAAAGGTTGGTAGATCAAATCAATCAACGACTTGATCAACCTCGGTCAACAGAAGAAATTCTACGTCTTTCGTTCACCGCACATTTTGATCTGGTAAGCATTCATCCGTTCACCGATGGCAACGGCCGCACATCACGACTTGTGATGAATTATATTCAGGCGTATCATCAGCAACCACTTACGTTGGTCAATGCCGCAGATCGAGCAGCTTATATTTCAGCGATTACGCAATCGCGCGAACAAGAGAATCTTGAACCCTTTATTCAATTCATGGCTGCCCAACACACCAAGGAACTTTCAGCACAGATTGAAGCGTACGATAAATCTAAAACTACCGGTGAAAGAAAATCAGCCAGCGAAGGTTTTTCGATGATTTTTTAAATGAGAATACTATTAGTTAATAATGAAATCTAACCTTTACAATCACTAGAGTCTGGTTAGGTTTTGAACCAGAAACTCGATACACCAACCTATGTTCACCAGTAATCCTTCTAGACCAATAGCCGGAAAGATTTCCCCTTAATGCTTCTGGTTTACCAATTCCCTTAAAGGGTTCTCTGGTAACTTCCTTGATCAGGTCATTGATCTTATCCAGAATATTTTGGTCATTTTTATACCAGTATAGATAATCTTCCCAGCCATTGGGAGTGAACTCAATGTTCATTATTAGGCTTTAATTTTTGTCTTTTTTACAATAGCTTTTTTGGCTGGCGCTGATTTAAGGACTTTGCGTTCTGATTTTCCAGCTCTGTCTTGCTTGATACTTTCGAGTAAGTGAGTTGCATTGGCAGGAGTTGATAACAAATGGGCAGTTTCTTCCATTGCATTGTATTGATCAAGTGTAAGAACAACAAAATCTTTTCGTTTGGCTCCTGATAGAATCAAAATGTCCTGATCCATCTCCAATTCATGCAAATGGCTCTTCATTTTTTTTCTGAAATCAGTAACAGTTGTTGTTTTCATAATTAGCAAAGTTTATGTAAACGTACACAATTATGTACGTTTAAAGAAACCTCAAAACAAACTCAAGTTTCCGCCCTTTCTAAACTTTGTCAAATCATAGGCAGGCATACTTTTATCTGCGAAATATTTTTTCTTGGAGGTACGGAAGAGTTGATGAATGACATCGGCAATGTTTCCATCGCCTCGCATGCGTCTACCAAACTGCGAATCGTTTACGTTGCCTCCGTGCATCGAACATATTTGGTTCCACACTTTCTCAAAACGATCGGGAAAATTCTTTTGAAGCCAATCTTCGAAAATTTTGCCAATCGCTCCGTTCAACCTTACGATGGTCATGCCCGCATTACGTGCACCGTGATCGGCTGCGGCTTTTAGGATGGCCGGTATTTCATGATGATTTAATCCGGGAATGATGGGTGCATTCATAATCCCAACAGGAATATTTGCTTTTGCTAATTCTTCTACGGTTTTCAACCGCTTGATGCCACTGGCTGTGCGCGGTTCCATTGCTCTGCGCAACTCTTCGTTGAGTGTGGTGATGGAAATGTAAACATGCACCAGATTATCAGCAGCCAAGTCTTGCAACAAATCAATATCACGAACCACTAATCCATTTTTGGAAATGATGCTCACCGGATGTCGATACTGCGCCATCACTTTCAAAAGCTGGCGTGTAATGCCCCACTTTTTTTCGAGTGGCTGATAGCAGTCAGTGTTGCCACTCAACATGATGGGCACAGCATTCCACGATGGCTTTAGCAACTCTTGCTCGAGCAAGCGCGCAGCATTTTTCTTTACCACAATTTTACTTTCAAAGTCCAGGCCGGCACTGAAGCCGTAGTATTCGTGCGTGTTGCGCGCATAACAATAAATGCAACCATGCTCGCAACCTTGATATGGATTCATGGAAAAGCCGAAGCCAAGATCAGGACTGTCTACCCGATTCACGATTTTTTTGGCATTTTCTTCAAATACTTGCGTGTGCGGATTTTCGAGTAAAGGTTCATCCAGCCCTTCGATGTGATCGGTAACGTAGTGCGATTTTAGAAAGCGATTTTCGCTCTTGATTTGCGCTCCACGCCCCTTAAAGTAGTTGTCTTCCACAGGTTAAAAATACTAAAATATTTAGTAATTGACTGGATAATCCTCATTTTTTCAATGAAAACCTGTTTACATTTGATTATTGATAGTCAATAGTCAAATGAACCATGACCCATTCTCTCTCCTATGCTGCAACTCCCGTTATCGAATTGAATCATGAAGGAGTAAATGGCGTGCGTTTGCTGGTAAAAAGAGAAGATTTGAATCACCCGTTTGTTTCCGGTAACAAGTGGTGGAAATTGAAATACAATCTGGAAGAGGCAAAACGAGCCGGGCACGATACTTTATTAACCTTTGGAGGAGCGTATTCAAATCACCTTTATGCTACAGCTGCAGCCGCACATGAGCTGGGCATGAAGAGCATTGGGATTGTTCGCGGAGAGCGCACCGAACCTCTTAACCACACACTTTCTTTTGCTGAATCGCGAGGAATGAAACTCCATTTTATTTCGCGGGAAGCTTATCGAAAAAAGAATGAGCATGAATTCCTTCAATCAATCCGTAATCAATTTGGTGATGCGTACATCATTCCGGAAGGAGGCACGAATGAGTTTGCTGTGCGTGGCTGTGCAGAGTTTGCCAAAACGCTGGAAGAAGAAATTGATTTTGATTATTTGTGTTTGCCGATTGGTACAGGTGGAACTATGGCTGGAATGATCGAAGGTTTATCATCCAATAAAAAAGTCATTGGCTTTTCATCATTGAAAGGTGGTGATTTTTTAAAGGATGAAATTCAATTGCTTGTTTCTAATACACAACTTGATTGGCAAGTGAATACAGGCTATCATTTCGGTGGTTACGGCAAATCCACACCTGATTTGATCTCATTCATCGAAGACATGAAAATGAATTATCAACTTCCGTTGGATCAGGTTTACACGGCCAAGATGATGATGGGTGTTTTTGATTTGATTGGCCAAAATTATTTTGAACACGGGTCGACCATTTTGATTTTGCATACGGGTGGATTGCAGGGAAACCATTCTATTAAATAATTTATCTTTGTATACCATCTCTATGAAAAGACTAGCTATTCTTTGTTTTGCGATCATTGTTCAACTAAGTGCGCAGGCTACGCATATTCGATGCGGGTATATTTCGTTAAAAAAAGTAAGCGGCCTTACGTATACGGTTAAGTTAACGGTATACACGAATACTGGCTCTCCTGTGAGATTTGAAGGAGGTACTTTAGGTTTTGGTGATGGGATAACCCACACTACGCCTCGTGTTGAAAACACGATACTTCCGATTTATCCGAGTGTTGGGATAGTAGAATATTCCATTGATCACACTTTTCCAAAAAATGGAGAATACACCGTCTCTTATTTGGAAAGAAGCTTAACGGGCGGGATAATAAATATATCCAATTCAATTATTACTCCTTTTTACATGCAGTTAAAGACTAACCTAATTGCAGAGGAAGATTCTTCAACCCCAGTATTTCTCACGCATCCGATTTTGAAAAGCACCACTAGTCAGTCATACTCTTTTTCTAATGCAGCATATGAAGCAATGGGGGGTTACTTGAGGTACGATATAGGACTCGTTTACCAAGGCAGGCAAATTCTTGCTGGAGGATTGAGGATCCCTAAGAGCCTTGAAGTCAATTATTACACAGGAACAGTAACATGGGACAACAAACTGGATAGTGACATTGTATATGCCGGTGAGTATTTGTTTGCATTAAAAATCTATCAGTTTAATGCTTCCGATCAGTTAATAAATATCATTCAACGAACATTTCAGATCATTTTGGAAGACAGAGTAGGAGGAATTCAAATCTTGAATCCAGTGCAGAATGGCAACGGAAAAATATTTGTGGAGAGTGGAAAATCAAAAACGGTTAAAGTGATTATGGAAACCGATGCTACTGAAAAAACCTGGATCCTTTCCAACCACCCTGCCGTCTCGAATAACCTTGTTTTTTCTCAGTACGATTCAGTTGTCAATTCTAAACAAGCCAAAGTAGCATCTGTTACGCTTACTTCTTCCTCTGAAATTATCCGCAATGAGCCGTACGTAATTACTCTCAGAGCCAAATCGGGTCCAGATTCGAATCCGGATTACAAAGACATAAGTTTTCTTTTCTTTACTAAAGATATCGATCTGCCGCCAAGGCCAAATCCATTCCCTGACCTTGATCCTATTGTCACCGCTGTTGAGAAAACGTTGGCTAGTAGCCGAATGGCCTATCCCAATCCTTTTCAGGATTACCTGTGTTTAACAGAATCTTCGGAAGGGAACAATCATGAAATTTCTATCTACAATCAATTCGGGCAGCATGTACTTACTACCAATGAAGCGACTATAAATACCACTTCGCTTCCTTCTGGGATTTACTTTTTAACATCGGATACGTTTGTTACCAAGCTTATTAAGCAATGATCCTTTAGCTGATCCAATAAGCTTAAAGAAAATATTTGACCAGCATGATTACGCTTCTACTTTCGCTCTGCGCAACTGGAAGTTTTGCCCTAGATAAACTTTGCGCACCAGCGGATCATCGGCCAACTCTTGAGCAGTGCCTGCTTTAAATAATTTTCCTTCCACCATCAGATACGCGCGATCAGTAATGGCCAAAGTTTCGTCTACGTTGTGATCGCTAATTAAAATACCGATGTCTTTCTTTTTTAGTTTCGCTACAATGCCTTGAATTTCTTCTACTGCAATTGGATCTACACCGGCAAAGGGTTCATCGAGCAAAACGAATTTAGGATCAACGGCCAACGCTCGCGCAATCTCTGTTCTTCTACGCTCGCCTCCGGAGAGCACCATGCCTAAATTTTTGCGCACATGCGTTAAGCTAAATTCTTCCAACAACGATTCTACTTTTTCTTTTCGTGCCGCTTTCGTCATCTCGCGCATCTCTAAAGGAGCCAAGATGTTTTCTTCTACCGAGAGGGAGCGAAACACCGATGCCTCTTGCGCCAGATAGCCAATGCCACGCTTGGCGCGCTGATACATGGGTAAATCGGTAATGTTTTCTTCATCTAAAAAAATATTTCCACCGTTCGGTTTGATTAGTCCTACTGTCATATAAAATGTGGTGGTTTTACCGGCACCATTCGGGCCCAATAGACCAACAATTTCGCCTTGACCCACCTGCACCGATACGTTGTTCACTACAGTGCGCTTCTTATACTTTTTAATCAAATTATCAGCTCGTAAAATCATAGTCAGTCAAATTTTAAATCTTTTATTCGTGCTTGCAACGTGGTGATGCCATTGAAGGTATTCTCTTCTAAGGTGTAAGCCATTTTGAAAGATTGTCCACTTGCCAGCCGATCGTAGTGCTCGATCAAATCAAAACCTACTGCATTAAAGAGCCTTTCATTTCCTTCTTGCGCAGCCAGAAAACGAACGTGTCTGTCCTTAAAACCCGACAGACTATTTTTTACATATACCCGATCGGTTTCAAACATAGGTCGCTGGTTTTCGGGACCAAAAGGAGCCATCTGCTTGAGAACATTATTAAACTTAGAAGAGATGTTGTCAAAGTCAACGGCTACATCAATTTCGACAACGGGCGTTTGCATTTCTTCCGTCATGTTGTCTGCTACCACTTGTTCGAAGCGTTGCTGAAAGGCCGCCAGATTACTCTTATCCAGCGTGAGGCCGGCTGCATACTTGTGCCCTCCGAATTTTTCCAATAGATCGCTGCAAGCATAGATCGCTTCGTACAGGTCAAAATCCTTTACGCTGCGCGCAGAGCCGGTTATTTTATCGTTTGATTCAGTTAAGATCACGGTCGGGCGATAATATTTCTCAATACATCTAGCAGCAACTATGCCAAT
>JAJTHV010000303.1 GCA_021300095.1 Flammeovirgaceae bacterium
AGTATTTTGGGAATTGCAAATGGACGAAGCCGAAAACCACGACATGGCCGAAGTCCTGGAGTCGCAGAAGGTGGAGGCGAACACGAACTTCTGCCGTTTCGTGCGCAAAAACTATGAAAGCTGGTTGAACAATCCGAATGTGGATCGCCCGCTGCTTTCACATCAATTGTTCAAGAAAAAGGTATTACCGGAGTTGACTCCTGAAGTGCCCACATTTTTGATTTTGATTGACAACCTTCGCTTCGATCAGTGGAAAGTAATTGAACCGATCGTGGCCGAGTTTTTTAATGTAGATAAAGAAGAAACGTATTATTCCATTCTGCCTACCACTACCGCTTATGCACGCAACGCCATTTTTAGCGGCATGATGCCATCGGAGATGGTGAAGACTCACCCCGACTTGTGGGTAGGCGAAGACGAGGATGAATCCAAAAATAATTTTGAAGATGAGTTTTTAGCACGGCAGCTCAAGAAGAACAACATCAATGTAAAGTTTTCGTACAACAAAATTAAAAAGCTGGAAGAAGGGCGTGATCTGGCCGACTCGGTCAATAATCTGTTCAACAACAACCTCAATGTGATTGTCTACAATTTTGTGGATATGCTTTCGCACGCCCGCACCGATATGGCGATGATTCGGGAGTTGGCTCCGGACGAAGCTGCGTATCGTTCCATCACTAAATCGTGGTTTATTCACTCTCCTCTTTTTGATATTCTAAAAAAGATTTCTGAAAAGAAAGTGAAGATGGTTATTACAACCGATCACGGAACCATTCGCGTGAAGCGCCCTTTCAAAATTATTGGTGATAAGTCGGTGAATACCAACCTGCGCTACAAGCAAGGAAAAAATTTGAATTACGAAGGAGATAAAGTGATGGAAGCATCCAAGCCGGAGAAGTTTTTCTTGCCAAAGTCGAATATGTCCACCACGTATGTATTTGCCATTGAAGATCAGTTTTTTGCGTATCCGAATAACTACAATTACTACGTGAATTTTTACAAGGATACGTTTCAGCATGGTGGAGTAAGTTTGGAAGAAATGATCATTCCTGTAATTTCGCTAACTTCGAAAAATGCATGAAGTAGAACAACAGATGCAAACGGTGTATAGCCTGCACGATTTAGAACAGGTGGCAGCTGCGGTAATCGAAGCAGCCAAGGACGAGCGTATTTGGCTGATTGACGGTGATATGGGTGCGGGAAAAACTACATTGGTCAAGGCGATGGCCAAACAATTGGGTGTGGTGAATACTGTTTCCAGCCCAACGTTTTCAATTGTCAACGAATACCGGGATCGTGAAGGAAAAACCATTTATCATTTCGACTTTTATCGACTGAAGTCAGAAGCAGAAGCGTATGATATAGGGGTAGACGAATATCTCGAATCCGGAAATGTATGTTGGATCGAGTGGAGCGAAAAAATTCCGTCTCTATTGCCCGATCACTATTTTAAAATACAATTAGAAGTTAACGATCCGCAAACGCGGACTATCCATTATGTCAGAGAAGAAGAAAACGGGCTTTGAGGCATTGGCCAAAAGCAGTCTGTATCCACAGGAAGAAATGCTGAAAGTGAAGCGCGGCAAAAGTTCTTTCTTTATCGGGTTGCCCAGAGAAATTTCATTGCAGGAAAATCGAATCAGCCTGACGCCTGATGCCGTGGCGTTGCTCATCAATCATGGTCATGAAGTGTGGGTGGAAACCAAGGCCGGTGAAGGCTCGAAATTTACCGACAAACAATACAGTGAAGCAGGCGCGAAGATTGCGTATTCACCACAGGAAGTTTACAAGGCGGACATCATTCTGAAGATCGAGCCGCCTACCGTTGAGGAGTTGGATTATTTCCGGCCGGGTCAAACGCTTATTTCTGCGTTACAAATGGGCTATCTCAGCAGCGAGCGTATCAACGCTTTACTGAAGAAGCGAGTAACATCATTGGCGTATGAGTTTATCGAAGACAAGGTGGGAGGCATGCCCATCGTGCGTGCCATGAGCGAAATTGCCGGAAGCACCGTGATGCTCATTGCAGCCGAATATCTGAGTACAGCACGCGGGGGCAAAGGAATTATTTTAGGGGGTATCACCGGAGTGCCTCCCACGAAAGTGGTGATTATTGGCGCAGGAACAGTAGCCGAATATGGCGCAAGGGCGGCTTTGAGCTTGGGCGCAGAAATTCAGGTATTCGACAATCATTTGTATAAACTGAGACGCATCAAACATACGCTGGGCCATCAGTTTTACACCAGCACGATCGATACGGTAACATTAAGCGAATGTTTAAAAAATGCCGATGTGGTGATCGGAGCGCTTCGGGCCGAGAAAGGCAGAGCGCGTCATGTTGTTTCCGAAGAGATGGTGAGCCACATGAAACCCAATTCATTGATCATTGATTTAAGTATCGATCAGGGCGGTTGTGTGGCAACATCGGAGATTACCTCTCATGCCAATCCGGTTTTCCGTAAGCACGATGTGATTCATTATTGTGTGCCGAACGTAGCATCACGAGTTGCGAACACGGCAACTACAGCATTAAGCAATATTTTTACACCTACCATTTTACGCGCAGCCGAAGAGGGTGGTGTAGAAGAAATGGTTTTTGCCCACAAGTGGTTTATGAAAGGAGTATACACCTACAAAGGCCATCTTACCAATGAATCAGTAGCGCGCAAGTTTGATATGAAGTTTAAGAATATCGAATTGATACTGGCGGCACGGGTGTAAGAGCTTTACATACTGAAGAAATCAAAGAATGGCTTCCCAGCCAAGGCTACATGATGCAGTCGGATGCAGACCAATGCGTACAACATATAAAATAGTGTAGTGTACAAACGAGGCCATTTTGTTTGGTCAGAAATAAAAAAGGCAAACAGCGGAATTGCCTGCAACCCATGCAGCGTAATGAAGTGAGCCGATCGTAAATCGCCTGCCACTTGACTCCAATTCAAAAAAGCAATTCCTTCCGAACCATCGGCCGTACCGATTGTGTGGGCGAGATTAGAAATCATCATTCCCCCGGCAATGCCTCCTACAAAAAACAAAAAGAGGCCCAATTGCCAGGCCAACAACATATTCTTGTTCAGGGTGGTTTCAGAAAATAAAAACAACAAAAGTGTATAAAATACAATCACTGTGTTGATGCCGATAAAGGTGCCCATCGTTCCAAAAAGAGCGGCATCTAATCCGCTGCTGATGTTGTAATGCGAAGTAACGCCACGAGCTGCCTGAAGGGTAATGATCACGTTTTCTACAATCATGCAAAGGGCAACAACCCAACTAATCAGTTTGACATTGAACTTTCTGACAAGAAATTGAAGAAGCCACCCAAACGTCCAGCAATAGATGGCTACGCTCAACCCAAACTTCATCGGTTTGATCCACGGATTGATTCCCATGATTAACCTCGAATCAAAAAAGTAAAAGACAAAGCAGGCAGCGAATAAGATCATGTTCGCTACGCCCATCCAATAAAGAAGCCCGTTTTGTTTCTTGATGTCGCTGAGTAATTCAAAAATTTTCATGCATGAATTTTTTAGTCTTTATAAACCGAATCACGAAATAGAGCAGCAATCCAATGGGGCCAAACATAAACGTGAGCAACAAGCAAGGAATCAGTAGCAGGTGATGAATTCCGTTCTTTTGACCATTACTCAATTCCCAACTTCCTATAAACAAGTCAAACGCCAAATAATGAATCCAACCGGCGGTGACGCCCCACTTGCTGGTGAATAACTGCATCACGCCATCTAGTGAATTGAAATCACCACCACTATCACCAAAGTGCAAAATGATTATGTTTAAATACACGATCCCTAATAACAAAGGCACAATGCCGGAAACTACGATCTGTTTAGTCCATTTCCATTTGGGCAGGAAGACCAACAATACCCAGCCCAAAGGGGCGATGGAATTGCAAATTTTGAAGACTTGATCTGCGCTCATAGATTCGTGGGTTACAATCGTTTAAATAGTAATTGATTTACTGGCATTCTTGCGAAAAAATACCTAATTAGTATGCAATAAGAAAGCTATGAATCGATTAAAGTGTTTATTTTCGGTGCTTGTAGTGAGTGCCACGCTTTTTGATTCGTGCACAAAAGAAGTGACGCTACCGAATAAGGCCGATGCGCAAGGTAAGTTATTAGCCGGTGAAAAGGGAGCTGTTAAAATTTGGCGACTTACCGGCATCACCGGTCAATCAGGAACTAACCCCGCGCAACAATTGATTTTAGGAGCTTGCTTTACGGACAATCGCTTTTATTTCAAGAATAACGATTCACAAGATTATGAAGCTATCGAAGGATCTACCCAATGCTTTTCCGCAGATCCGGCTCTGATCGAAAAGGGCACCTGGTCTTTTACTGCCAACGGCACCATCTTATTGGTTTTAACAGGCGAAGTATACTCTCAAAACGGATTGTTTAACTACACGGCACTCGATGCCCCCTCAACGGTTCAGGAATTAACCGGCACTTCATTGAAACTTAAAATGATTTTGAACAATGGAACAGGACCAGTTACTTATCAAATTTCATTTGTACCTGCTTAAATTAG
>JAJTHV010000083.1 GCA_021300095.1 Flammeovirgaceae bacterium
AGAAGTACGGTTTTTATTATATGGCCTGAAGGCAAATAAAGTGAGCTTTGAAGATGTAGTGCTTACCGCGAATATGTCGGGTAAATAATCTACCGATAGGTGATAACCTTACCGGTTGCCAGTTTTTCTTTTGCTTCTTTCCACGAAGGTATATCGGTAGACTCGAATGTAATCGTCTGAATGCGAGCGGCCACTTTGGAAGAGGATTTCATAGCTTCCAAATGTGCGCCTGAAGTAGCATATTGTTTCATCTCGACTGCATCTTTCCAACCGCTCAGCGTATAGTACGTCTTCCAAAATCCGGAAGCTTTAAAAATAACGTGTGGATAAACTTTCTTTAGTTGTCGTACCGACCGGCCTGTCAAGCGAACAAATGGAAACAGATGACCGAGGGTTTTTAACTGAATCGAAGTGACAACAACAATCATTTGTGATGGAGCATTTTCATGAGTTTGTTATATACTTCCAAACAAACCCACGCATCGGTGGCTGCATAGCTAATCTGCTTTTCATTCAGTGTCTCCGTTTCCCAGTTGCTGGTTTGGGCGCTCTTCGAAATACGGAATCCCAAAAGCAGTGCTGCCAATTTTTTCACGCTTTCTACCTGCAAGCCGGCAGCTTTACTCATCTCGGCCAATTCCACGAACCCGGCCGGCTCGTAGGGATGCAGTTTTTGAAGACCTTTAATGTCATCGCGCAAAGCGACACCTGCCTTCAGTATTTTTTCATTCTGTAAAAAATCAACCAATTCGCCTTGCAATTTCATTTGCGAAAGCCGGATAAGAAATACTTTGTGTGGCAATGCAATCTGCATCAATGCAACTAAGTTCGAGTGGCCCCGCACAAACACCGGCTTTGTCTCGGTATCAAATCCAACTACCCGATGCTCATTGATTTCGGCTATGGCATTGTGTAATTTGGAATCTTTGGTGATCACAACCACCTTCCCCTCAAATGCACCCAACGGCAATGCATTGATTTCTTCGTTGGAAATATTCGTCTTATGAATTGGAATCTTTGTCATCCAGCCTGCGGATTTTGAAATTTAAATAGGCTTGTAATACAGTCATCAATGGGCTGATGATACAGAAAAAACAATAGGGTGCATACGCCCAGGTAGAAATGCCCAATACCTTGGATTGGGTGGCTCCACATGTATTCCAGGGCACGAGCACGGAAGTAACTGTGCCGGCATCTTCTAGCGTGCGACTCAGTAATTCCGGTTTGTAACCACGCTTACGATACGTATCTGCGAACATGCGTCCCGGTACGGCTATGGCCATGTATTGATCTCCTGCGGTGATATTAAAAAAGATGCTGGTGACAGCAGTAGAAGCAACCAATGAACCGGTTGAGTGAGCCCACTTGATAATCTCTTCAACAATCCGTTTGAGCAAACCACACGATTCCATCACACCACCAAAAATCATAGCTCCTAAAATCAACCAGATAGTATTGAGCATGCCAGCCATACCACCGGAGGATAAAAGCCCATTGATCATTTGGTTTTCTGTAATGATGCTAACCTCCATCGAAAAGGATTTCATCACCGCGATAAAGGCAGACTTAACCGGATCGCCTGTGATGCCGGAAACTTGTTCAATGATTTGTGGCTGAAAGATCACCGCAAAAATTCCACCTAAAATGGTTCCGACCAATAAAGCGGGAATGGCAGGTACTTTTCGAACGATCATAAAAAGAACCAAAGCTGGCACAATGAACAATAGCGGATTGAGATTAAACGCGTTGTCGATGGCCGCCAATACATTGGCCGTGTCCGTAGTGCCACTTGTATCCAGCGTAAAGCCCCAAACCAAAAAGATCAGCAACGTAATCACCAATGTCGGCACGGTGGTGTAAACCATGTATTTGACATGCGTGAAAAGGTCGGTACCAGCCATAGCGGGAGCGAGGTTGGTCGTATCTGATAAGGGTGACATCTTATCGCCAAAGTAGGCACCTGAAATAATAGCTCCGGCCACCACACCTTCGTGGATACCAAGGGTTTTTCCAATACCCAGCAACGCAATACCCACGGTAGCAATGGTAGACCACGAACTGCCCGTGGCTAATGACACTACACAGCAAACCACACAAGCGGCAAACAAGAAAATGGTGGGATTCAAAATTTTAAGCCCGTAGTAGATCATAGCCGGCACGATGCCACTTAATAACCAGGCTCCAGAGAGCGACCCGATCACCAACAAAATCAACATGGCGCCCATGGCCGAGCTGATGCTCTTCACAATGCTCACTTCAATCTCTTCCCACGAATAGCCCAATCTCCAACTCACAATTCCAGCCACACCTGCCGAAAAAATCAGCGCAATCTGGTTGGGGCCATCGGTAGCTCCCGACCCAAAAACAATCACATTAATGGCCAAAAAGGCGACCAGAAAAGCAATAGGAATAAATGCATGGACTAGTGTCGGTCGTTTCTTTTCGGTCATGAATGCATCAATTTATGGTCTCAAGGTACTAATTGTTCAGTAGGGTACAAGCCGGGGTCAGGGCTTTTAGTTAATTCATTTTTTAGCTCGTGCTTTTGGCGTAATATTTTTTTGTCAGGAGAATGAGATTCTGCAGCTAAAATCGTAAATCGTATGGATATTAAACACTTACATTGCGATGTTTGATCCTGCCAAAATAATTGAAAAAGCGAAGCACTCGGCTTTTTATCTAACGCTTTTAAACTGGGCACTGTACCGGATGGTGCCATTCAATAAGCCGCACGGATTCAAGATTGTGGAGATTGCCGATTATCGGTTAAAAACAATCATGCCCTACAAGCGCAGAAACTTCAATCACATTCGTGGGTTGCATGCCTGCGGCTTGGCTACCATCTCTGAATTTGCCACTGGCTTCTTGCTACTGAGCAGCCTGGACATGAAGAAGTACCGCATGATTCTACAACGCCTCGAAGTAAATTACCTCTATCAGGGTAAGATGGATGCCACGGCCGAATTTACCATTTCCAAAGAATGGATGGAGGAGAAAATTATAAAGCCCTTGCAGTCGCAGGATACGGTGGTGGTGCCTTGCGAAGTGAAAATACACGATATCAAAGGAAACCACCTCACAACAGGGGTAGTATACTGGCAATTTAAAGAATGGGCCAAGGTGCGCACCAAGGCTTGAGAAGTTGATTTGTTTCCATTAAATTTGATGAACTAACTAATCCATTTACGTTATGCGAAAGATTGATGCGCTACTTTCGGAATATGGTGAAAGCCATCAGAACGCAACCAACAAAATGATTCATTGGATTTGTGTTCCATTGATTTTCTTTAGCATCGTTGGTTTGATCGGTTCTATTCCTTCCGGATTTCTCGTCTCTGTTTTTGGTGAAGGAAGTTGGTTGGCCAACTGGGCCGCTGTGTTGCTGTTTGTAGCCTTGCTCTATTATATTACACTATCTGTTCCGTTGGCAATTGGCATGTTGTTGTTTGGCACCTTGTGCCTATTCGCGATGCGTCAGATTCTCCACGCCAATGTAGCTCCTTTGTGGGCGGTATGCCTCACGATATTTGTGCTCGCTTGGATCGGCCAATTTTATGGACACAAAGTGGAAGGTAAGAAGCCATCCTTCTTCAAAGATGTGCAGTTCCTGATGATTGGTCCCGCTTGGTTGATGCACTTTATCTACAAAAAGATCGGAATCCCCTATTAATTTTGGATAAGCTCACTTTTGTTGTTGATGGTATTGAACAGAATAGTCCCGATGATGGGACTTTTTTGTTTAATCGCGCAAGCCATCGCTGGTTGCAATCAGAAAGAGGTTGGCTTACGTACAAAGCCATTCGACAAGGGCTGTGTGGCTTGATTCATTTTTATTGTCAAAACGACATCGCGACAAGTCCCTATCGTGCGCCCTTTGGTTCTTTTGAATTACAACAAAGTCTGAATGACTCAGAAATGGATCGCTGGTGGTCTTTCATCCAATCCGACTTACGGGAGCGTGGTTGCAAGAAGATACATATAAAACATCATCCTGCAGCCTATGCACCCGAAACGACACGGCTGGTGAAACAAGTGATGATGTCTCACCGATTTCAAGTGATGGAAGAAACAGCCAGTATAATATCCATTACACAAACCCCATTCGACACCAAACTCACTGTCTCCAAGCGACAGAAACTTAAAAAATGCGTAGCCCGTTTTTCTTTTGCCCAGTCATCGCTTCAACAACTGGAGCGCATCTATACTTTTATCGCGACATCCCGTAAGGCCAAGGGATATCAACTATCGATGAGTTGGAGTGACATGCTGCAAACGGTGCAAAAATTTCCACAGCATTTTTTGTTGTTCACGGTGGAAGATGAGCATCAGTTAGCGGCAGCTGCTATTTGTATTCAAGTGAGTGATTCGATTTTGTATACATTCTATTATGCCCATGCGGCTGCTTTTGATAAGCTGAGTCCGGTTACTCAGTTGTTGCAGGGAATCTATGAGTATGCGCAAAGTCATTCTATCAAACTTATCGACTTGGGCACTTCGCAGGTAGATGGAAAATTAAATCCTTCGCTGCTCCACTTCAAAAAGAGTGTTGGTGGAAAGTCATCGTCCAAATATACCTTTACCAAACAAATCGCATGAAGCAGCCGCTGGTTACAGTGATGTGCTTGTGTTACAACCACGCTCAGTTTGTGCGCGAGGCAATCGAGTCTGTGTTCCAACAAACCTACCAGCCGATCGAACTTATCGTAATGGATGATGGGAGCACGGATAACAGTGCTCAGGTGATCGAACAATGTTTGCAAGGGCGGGCTGACGTTACATTTGTTCGACATGAAGTCAATCAGGGGTATACCAAAACATTGAACGAAGCCGTAGCATTATCCAAAGGCGAATGGCTGATTGACTTGGCTGCAGATGATGTGTTGTTGCCGCAGCGTGTGGAAGAGGGCATTCGCCTCGCAACCGAACGGAAGGAGTGTAGCATTCACTTTTCAGATGCGGAGATCATTGACACAAAAGGACAATTTCTTCGCAAGCACTCCGATCGGTTTCCGCACGCATCCATTCCGCAAGGGGATATCTATTGTTCACTCATCAATCGCTACTTTCTGTTGTCGCCTACGCTCATGTTTCGCAAAGAAGTGATCGAACGAATCGGAGGTTATGACGAAAATATGGCGTTTGAGGATTTCGATTTTCTGATGCGCGCCTCGCGTCAATTTTTGTTTTGCTATTCCCCAATTCCGTTAATACGCAAAAGAATGTTGCGCGGATCGTTGTCCGATAAACAATTCAAGAGAGGTAGTTCCCAGCGATGGAGTACTCTGAACGTTTGTGAAAAAGTAGCCCGCATGAATAGAACAAGCGAGGAACACCGTGCACTGCAAGAGCGGATACGCTACGAAATAAGAGTGTCCCTCCAACTTTTTGATTTTAAATTAGCCTTCGCCTTCGCCCGGCTTTATTTTCGGTTATCTTCACCAGCAACCATGCTTAGATAACTATTAAAGCGACTTTCTGAAATTCTTCCTTCTTCCACTGCCTGGTGAACCGCACAGCCCGGCTCCCGCAAATGCAGACATTTGGAACTGAATTTACAATTCAAACGAACTTCACGCATCTCCACAAAGTAATCTGAAATTTCCTGTGGTGTCATATCCACCAGCCCCCATTCTTTGACTCCAGGCGTATCGATAATCGAAGTAGTTTCATCCAGCGAAAACATTTCAGCAAACGTGGTTGTGTGAGTGCCCTTCTGTGAAAAATCGGAAATGGATCCGGTGGCTCGATCAAGATGGGGTGCAATTTTATTGAGGAGGGTGGATTTGCCCACGCCCGAGTGGCCTGCCATCAAGGTTACTTTGCCATTGAGCAATTGCCGGATTTTATCGGTTGTATTGGTTAGGGCTGAAATGCGAATGGAGTGTATTTCCAACGATTGATACAGTTTGACTAAATCATCCGTTTCTTCTTTTTCTTCTGCGGTAAGCAAATCTTCTTTATTGAAAATGATGATCTGAGGAATGCGGTACGCTTCGGCAGAGATGATAAATCGATCGATAAAACCCATTGAAGTACGAGGCTGTTTCAGCGTGACAACAAGCATGGCTTGATCAATATTCGCAGCCAGAATATGGGAGTGACTGCTTTTCTTTACAGCTTGTCGTAGCAGATGATTTTTTCGAGGGAGTATAGAATGAATGACACCATTCGTACCTTCTTCATCTACTTCTACAAAATCTCCCACTGCCACCGGGTTGGTTTCTTTAATTCCTTCCAATCGAATTTTCCCTTTCATTCGACAGTTAATCACCTTACCCG
>JAJTHV010000089.1 GCA_021300095.1 Flammeovirgaceae bacterium
AAATCACCCGCAGTGGTATTTGTAAATCGATCGTTAGCCAAATAATTGGCATTCACACCTGTAGCCGGTAATGTAGCATTGGTCCCTGATGCAGTTAAGCCTGCAGCTATTGAAACCAACGAAATATTGTAATTCTGTGCTGCCACAGAAGAGGCTACAGTGGATAATGAGAGCCCAGTAGCAACATCACTGCATTGTGTCAAATTCAATGTGCCCGACAATACGGGTTCAGGGTTGATAGTAATGACTATGTTTCGAGTTGCTCCAAGGCAACCTGCCGCACTAACGGGTACAATGGTGTAAGTAACATTCAGAGGAAGCAATCCTACATTATTGTACCTATCATTGAGAAGGTAATTCGCTGCTACAGCAGTTGCAGGTACACTTACATTTGTTCCTGCTGCAATTAATCCACCATCAACCGATTTGCCGGTAATATTGTAATTAGCAGCAGCTACGGAGGTTCCGTTAGTATTCAACGTTAGGTTTATGGCTGCATCACTACACACCGTTGCATTGAGCAATGTTGATACTACAGGTTCAGGTTGTATCGTCATTGTAATGACCACCGGATCGCCTACACAACCGCTTGCGCTTACCGGAACAACCGTATATGTAACAGTCGCATTTGCTGATGTTGTATTCGTGTATTTATCCAAACTTAGATAGTTAACAGCGACACCATTTGCAGGCACAACTACATTGGTTCCTGCAGCAGTGAGTCCAGCACCAATTGAAATGGCAGTGATATTATAGCTGGCAGCTGCCACTGAAGTTCCTGTAGTCCCCAATGAAAGACCTATTGATTGTTGGCTACAAACCGTTGCGTTTAACGTTGATAAGACAATTGGCTCCGGATTAATGGTAAGCGTAATTACTTTTGCAGCCCCCACACAACCATCTGCGCTAACAGGAACAACTGTATAAGTTACTGAAAGTGGTAATGAAGTTGTATTGGTAAATACGTCTGCCGCCAAGTAATTAGCCGCTACACTGGTAGCAGGAACGGTTGCATTCGCCACCCCGGCACCTAATCCACCTTGAATGGTTCTCGAAGTAATATTATAGTTTACTGCTCCTACTGATCCACCTGAGGTAGCAAGGGTTAATCCGGAAACGACATCGCTACAGATAGAAGCATCCAGTGATGATGAAACCACAGGCTCTGGATTGATCGTAATCAAAATGGCTCTTGAGGGGCCTGGGCAACCCGCAGCACTTACGGGAACAACTGAGTAAGTAACTACCAGAGGACCCGCTGTTGTATTTGTAAATCTATCGTTTGACAAATAATTGGATGCTACTCCATTTGCCACAACTGCATTCGAACCATTTGCCGTGAGGCCTCCCGGCACACTAATAGAAACAACATTGTAACTAGCAGCACCCACAGAAGTTCCGTTTGTATTCAGTGTGAGACCAACTGCAATGTTACTGCATACAGTAGCATTCAAAGATCCAGACATGATGGGTTCTGGATTAACAGTCATGGTAATCACTCTGGGATCACCTAAACAACCAACAGCGCTTACCGGCACCACAGTGTAGGTAACTGTTAACGGAAGCGCCCCCGAATTCGAATATACATCGTTAGAAATGTAGCTTGCCGAAACCCCATTGTTGGGGACTACTGCGTTACCACCACCTGGTGTTAATCCTGGAAATGATATCGATGTAATATTATAGGTAGCGGCCACAACGGATAAACCATTTGTATTGAGTGTAACTCCAATAGGCAAAGAACTACAAACTGATGAATTCAAGGTACTGGAAACAACGGGTTCGGGATTTATGGTAAGTATGATCACTCTCGAAGAGCCTAAACATCCAGAAGAACTTACCGGAACAACTGTATAGGAAACAGTTAACGGAAGAGCGGTGGTATTTGTAAAGACATCTGCAGCTAAATAGTTAGCAGCAACACCGGTTGCAGGAACAGCCGCGTTTGCTACATTAGGTACTAGTCCACCGGAAATACTTCTTGCTGTAATATTATAGCTGGCTGCTCCAATCGAGCTACCATTTGTATTTAATATCAAACCAGATGCCAGATCACTACATACTGTAGCGTCAAGAGTAGTTGACATTACCGGTTCAGGATTAACTGTTATTGTGATGATTCGTGCGTCACCCACACAATTATCTGCGCTTTTCGGAACCACCGTATAACTTACTGTTAATACAGAATTGGTTGTATTTGTATAAACATCATTTGTTAAATAGGTCGATGTAACATTAGCGGCAGGGATAGAGGCATTCGATCCTCCAGCTACCAGACCTGGATCAATTGAAATCGATGTAATTGAATAATTCGCTGCAGCTACTGAAATTCCATTGGTATTGAGAGTCAATCCCGACACAATTCCGCTACAAACTGAGGCATTTAAACTTGAAGAGACCACTGGCTCCGGGCGAATAGTAAGAGTCACCGATTTTGGAGGGTCTCCGGCACAGCCCAGCGAACTTACTGGTACGACCTGATATACAACAGTAAGGGCACCGTTTGTGGTATTCGTATAGCTATCATTCGCGATATAATTACTTGCCACACCAAAAGCGCCCGCTCCTATTACTGCATTCGAGCCACCTTGGATTAATCCGGGAGCAACCGTTTTTCCTACGATATTGTAACTAACTGCAGCAACAGATGCTCCGGTAGTTGCCAGCGATATTCCAGCAACCTCGTCACTACAAACCGTTTTATCCAGACTCGCAGAAAGTGATGGTTCAGGATTGATCGTAATCGTTATGATCTTGGCTGCTCCTAAACATCCGGATGCAGATACAGGAACGATCGTATAGGTTACTGTTCCTGCCAGATTGGTGGTATTGGTATAGTTGTCATTTGAAATATAGGTTGACGACACTCCCGTTGCGGGGATCACCGCATTACCTGAAGAAGCAACCAGTGCGCCTGAAACGCTGATGGCGGTGATGTTCCAGTTATTGGCAGCTACTGAACCTGCTGCTGTAGTCAAGGTAGTTCCAATAGCTACGTCACTACATAGCGTATTATCTAAAGAAGTTGATACGATAGGCTGGGGATTCACTGTAATTACTACCGTACGTGGAGTTCCAGGGCAACCTGCTCCGCTAACAGGAGTGATTGTGTAAGTAGCTGTAATTGCGGAGGCTGAAGTATTAGTCAGCACATCCAGAATATGAGGTGTACCTGCCGCACCCGCTGCAACATTGCCGGGAGTTCCTTGAGATGAACCATCCGACATAACCGGAGCCGTCCAAGTAAATGAAGTGCCAGAAGGAAGATTTAACGGTGAAGTGAGAATCTCATAATTAACAGCTTGCCCGCTGCAGATAGTTTTTGTTTGAGCGGCTACTAAACTAGGCTCCGGATCGACTGTAAGCACTACGGCTTGTGTTGTTCCTGTACATCCTGATGCGGAAGAAGTTGGTGTTACATTGAAAGTGATTGAGCCTACTGCACCTGAGGTATTTCGTAAGGCCCCAACACCTGTGAATGTAGCTGATAAATCTCCGCTACCGGTTTGGCCCACAGTTGCACCGCTAATAGATCCTGTAATACCACCGGGTGGAATTATCCAAGAGTAAGTGCTGGCAATGCTTGAAGTAAATACTAAACCCGGAGCAACACCACTACAAATTGTATTGGTTGAACTGGAGGTCATGCTCGGTCTCGAGTTGACGATGACATTTTTCGTGGCTGCAGAACCAACGCAACCAGAGGCACTCGTTTCTGTAACTTGAATGGTAACCGGACTAATCACACCAAAATCAACATTCAACGAAGGTCCTGCAGTGCTCGCAATTGTTGCGCCAGAAACTGTCCAAGTATAGGTCGAAGTTACATTAGGCGCTGCCACTTGAAAGTTAACAGCCGACTGACCAGAGCAAACCTGAGTTACTCCATTGATTGTGTTGGCCGCAGGTGCAGAGTTGACATTTACTGTCAAATGATTCGTCACGCCCGTGCAACCATTTAAAGTTTCAAACACATCAATATCAGCAGTTCCTGTCGCGGAAGGGAATTTTAGCAACACGAAAAAGTTTGATGAATTTGTTCCTCCGCCTCCAAATACTTGCACCGCAGCGGCAGGAGTTCCACTGACTGTCCAAGTATAAGTTGAGCCCGGATTTAAAGATGGATCTAATTGATAGAGTATAACTGTATTTCCAGTACACACCGAGGCGTTACCTTGAATGGCATTCGGAGCAGGTCGGGGTTTGGTTGTTAAAGTTACTGTTGCCACATTGTTACAACCTGAAACAGTGTTGGTTACACGTGCGAATAGAGTGGTGGTTCCTGTAAGTGTAAATGAAGCCGGGGTAGGCACTGAAGTTGTTAATCCCGCATCCGAGAACCAAGCGACCGAACGATTCGTTAAAGAGCCATTGGCAATTGCCAGATTGTTTGTTGTTAAATCAAAAGGGCCATGCAAGTTCGTTCCCTGCACATCTTCACAAAAAGAAAGATTTTGGTTAACTACAGTTGGTAGAGAATTAATGGTAAACACAATTGTTCCATCAGTAACGCAACCTGTACTTACGGTAGTAACTCGGGTAAAATATGTTTTACCATTGGTGATCGTTTGAGGTATCGCAGTAACATTAGTTGTTCTTCCTGCGTCTGAAAAATAAACAACAGTACGGTCTGTCGATCCAACGATTCCCGTAACTCCATCATTGTGATCTGTTAATAGTTTTCCGGTAATCGAACCCCCACCAGCCAATGCCTCACAGAATGCAGGGGCCGGATTTAAAGCAGCCGGTAGCGGGTTAACTGTGAGCGTTGCGGCATTGCTATTAATAGTGCAGGATCCTGTTGTGGTTAATCGAACTCTGTATTGATTGTTGTTTAAGCCAGCCGTAACTCCTGTAATATTTAGAGTGGCTGTAGTTACATTACTATAAGGAGCGGTATTAGTCAAATCTGTAAAGGTGGCTCCGCCATTGGTACTAATCTGCCATTGTCTGGTAATTCCCGGTCCGGATGAGGCAATTGTAAACGAGGTGTTGAGGCCAACACATTGCACTGCATTAGTCGGTTGTGTTGTAATCGTTGCAAATGCATTGACCGTAAGGGTTGCTGCATTGCTGGTAACGGAACAAGTTGGTGCCAAACTGGGGGCATTGTAACCTGTTACAATAACACGGTATTGATTAGTGCTCATTGCAGTCGGTGCGGCTGTGAGCGTGAGTGTTGCTGTACTCGAGCCTGAATAAACACCCCCATCGGATAGATTTGAAAATGCCCCTGCCCCTACTTTTTCCTGCCATTGATAACTTAAGTTCGTTCCTGTGGCAGCAACAGTAAATGAAGTATTGGTTAAGCTACAAATAGAAGAATTAGTCGGTTGTGTTGTTATGGCCGGAAGTGCTCTGACCGTAAATGAAAGGTCAGTATTGAATGTGGTGATACAACCTGTAGATGTTAAAATTGAAACAATCCTTATGGTATGCGTTGCAACTGAATTAAGTGACGCCTCATTGAATGAAATAGGCAAACTAGGATCTCCATTTCCAATATTCACTGAAAAAGACTTTGTGAGATTACTTCCTCCATTGATTCTGTATGTCAATGTATAAGTCCCCGCTGCAGTGGAAGCCGGGGTTAAGCTAAAATTCAATACTGGATCAGAGGTAGAACCACCGGCATCACAGGTAATATCTGGAGTTAATGTAGGGGCAGTATCAAATGCAGGAGCATTACCACCAATCGTTACTGATGCCGTTGAACCCATAGAGGTAGCTGAACATCCATTAGCATCGGTCAATGAGGTAATCTGATAGCTTGTTGAAACACCTGGAGTTGGAGAAGAAATAGTAAATGTTGTTGACGGCCACCCTGTAACTACCACTGGACCACCCGGAGTTTCAGTATAGGTAATGTCAAATGGAGGCGTTCCCGTTAGAGTCCAATTGATGTCAGGAGCCGGATTTCCACCACAAACCGCACCACCTCCGGTTGGGTTGGCAGCGGATGGCAATGGATTAACCGTAACTTCAATCACATTAGAGTCAACAGAGGGACAGGCACCTGATGTGGTTTTTCTTCTATACCATGTAGTTTGAGTTAAAACGGGAGGATCATAGGTCTGCAGATTATTGGTACCCGATGCACTTGAGAATGGCCCCGTAATGCTGGTTGTGGATTGTTCCCATGCGTATGTATAAGTAGTTCCATTTCCTCCGGTAGCTACAGAGGCGGTAAAAGCAACCGGGTTTTGTCCTGAACAAATGATTTGAGCGCCACTAATGGTGCCAGAGTTTATCAAATTATTTACAGTTACAGTTACCACGTTCGAGAAGGCAACATTATCAGGTATACCGTCTGAATTGGCATCACTTGAACAAACACCACTGGTAACTCTTCTGCGATAAAAAGTCGTTTGAATCACTCCGGCAGGAGGGTTGTAAGAAGTACCAGTTGCTCCAACAATATCTGTGAAAGGACCAGTTGCAGCCGTTGTAGATGATTGCCATTGGTAGGTATAGGTCCCAGCATTGCTACCACCAGTAGGTAGAGTTGCATTGGTAATGTTTGCCGGATCACCCGGGCTTTCGCAAATGGTTGGTACGGAGTTGATAGTTCCACCCGTAACTGGAGTATCTACTCTAAATTCAATAACATTTGAGTTCACAGTAGCACATGCTCCGGAAGATGCATTTCTACGTATGAAAAGATTTGATGTAATCGATGAAGGATCAAATACGTTGCTATTCGTACCAATATTAGTTACGCCTGCTGTAAATCCGGAATTCGTAGCTGACTGCCATTGATAGGTTATGGTTCCCGCAGGACCTCCACCTGTGGCATTGGTCGTGCTGGTAAATGCCGCAGGGTCAGTTCCTGAGCAAATAATGATCGGTGTTGCTCCCAACGGATGTGCAATTACTCCAGGGGTGTTTGTATCGTCTATTCGTATGGTAATTGTAGCTGGCGGGCTCGTACAGTTATTGCTGCCTTGAGTAACCGTTACATATCTATTATATGTTGTGCTGGCTGCGACTGTTTTTGTGATGCGATCAGCGCCTGGTCCTTCGGTCACCGGGTTGAATGTATTATCGGCACTAATTGCTTGAAGAGTGATTGCTAGAGCGGCATCCTTGTACCATGTATAGGTTAAAGCTCCAGAACCTGTGCCGGTTGCTGTAACATTAAATGAGCCATCCGCAGCGGTTTCACAAAAAGGGGATCCGACTCCAATAGTTGGCGCATTTGGGCTACCTATAATTTCAACATAATTTTGGACACTTTCTCGGTTTGCATCAGGAGTCACAGGATTATACGGATTACATACATCCCAATAATCCAATCTAACATAAAATCGTTGACCCACAGCTTGATTGGAAGGATCAACTGTGGTGATTTGCTGCATAAAGGTCGTGAGAGTAGAAGTTAAAACCGGAGTAGCTAACTCAATAACTCCATTGAAATCCGGTACTCCTACCCCTCCTGCTCCAGTTAGCACGTAGCCTGGCGTATTTCCAAGGATAGGATTAGAGTTGAAGGGAGCGACTAAAACTCCACCGCCTGTTACATTAGTAGTCACCGGCACTCCACCTACTCTAATATCAGGAATGTTACCGGGTGCAGCATAATTCGTACTGCCGTATACGACTCTTATGTACCTAGTTAACTGATTCGGTTTATTGGACTCTGGAGCTGCAAGCCTACAATTCAATAAGGTTTGATCTGAAAACCGCATATTCACATTAACACCAAGGCAAACCCGATCCGTTGTCTCACCTAGACCAGGTGTATTCGCTGGCATATTAAGGGTTCCAGAATTTCTATTATCAGTATCCCAATTGTTAAATACCGTTGTTTGGGCTAATCCATTACAACTTACTGGTGCTGCACCTGCCCAAATTGGTCGTAAAAAGAGATCCCAGGAACAAATATCCGGGGCTGGAGTAGTTGAATTAGGATAGGTATGGGTGGGACGTGCGGTTAGTACAATTCCAGGATTACCTCCAAAACCTGAATCCTCAAAATAGGCAGCATTCGCAGTTCCATTGTTTTCCGATTCGTAAGGAACAACATTCTGAAATACTGCATCCCCCCAACTGATGTTAAAAGTTAAACCATTCGCTGAACTTAACCGATAGGTTGAGCTATTTCTCCACCGCAATGAAGCATTAAACTGGTATTGAGTAAAGTTCATTACTACCGGAACGCAGTTATCCACAGATGGGCCTCCTGCCCAAACTCCTTGTTGCCTAAAGGAAAGTTCGCTACAATTAAATAGAGTATTATTAAATGACTGCTGATTTGAAAATGTGTTTACCCCACCTGCAGAGGTAAGATTACCCGTTGCATTGTAACTAACGCGTAGAACTTCAGATGGCAACAAATAAGTTTGAGTTGGGGTGTGGCCAACAATAGAACTAGCATTGAATGTAATCCGAACCGTTGTGGGACCAAACGTTCCAATGGAGGAGAGTGCTACTGATGTACCATTCACCGTAACTGTCCATCCTGTGGTGGTTGGGGCACCTGAAAAGCTAATTGCCTGATTAAACGTGACGTCTATTTGATTTTGTGATGGCGTTTCATGCCTAGCTTGAGAAAATGACGCTTGCGAAAAAACGTCAGATGAGTTTAGAAAAACACTGCTAAAAACAATAAAGCAAACTAACGGGAGATTTTTTTTTAATATATTCATGTAGACAGTGGGGGAGTGTCTTTAGTTCAAATGTTAAATACTACACATTAATTATTTGTAACCTTATCAAAATATTTCACGTAGCGTTCAAAACTAGTCAAAAAACCCCAAAAATCGAAATAATTTTAAAAACTTAGGGTTAGGGATACCCACCAAATCCGCTACCTTTGCGCCCGAAATTTCAAGGGTTCATGTCTTCTTCAACAAAGTATATCTTCGTAACAGGCGGTGTTACCTCTTCTTTAGGAAAAGGAATCATTTCCGCCTCTCTCGGTAAACTCCTCCAATCCAGAGGGTTCAGCGTCACCATTCAAAAATTTGACCCTTATATTAACATTGACCCCGGCACACTCAACCCTTATGAACATGGCGAATGCTATGTTACTGATGACGGTGGCGAAACTGATCTCGATTTGGGGCATTACGAGCGTTTCTTAAATGTCCGGACCACAAAAGCCAACAATATCACCACAGGGCGCATCTATAATAATGTAATCACCAAAGAGCGTCATGGCGAATACTTGGGCAAAACGGTCCAGGTGGTACCACACATTACGGACGAAATTAAGCGAAACATCTTCCAACTGGGCGAAACTGGCCAATATGATTTCATCATCACCGAAATTGGTGGATCTGTAGGTGATATCGAATCGTTGCCATTTGTGGAGGCGGTACGCCAGGTGCGCTGGGATTTAGGCGCCAACAATGCCATGGTCATTCACCTGACTCTTATCCCCTACCTGAAAGCTGCCAAGGAACTCAAAACAAAGCCAACCCAACATTCTGTAAAAGAACTCCTCTCCTACGGAATTCAACCGGACATCCTAGTCTGCCGCACAGAGCATCCTCTTTCCATGGAAATCCGGAAGAAGCTGGCCTTGTTCTGCAACGTGAACCTCAATTCGGTAATCGAAGCCATGGATGCTGATACGATCTATGATGTTCCTCTCTTAATGAAGAAAGAGAAGCTCGATGAACGTGTGCTGGCAAAATTAAAGGTTACCACCAAACATGAACCCGATCTGGAACAGTGGAAAGGTTTCTTAGGTAAATTAAAGAACCCAACCAGTGAAGTAAACATTGGATTAGTTGGAAAGTACGTATCTCTTCCTGATGCTTATAAATCCATTGCCGAAGCATTCATCCATGCAGGAGCACAAAATGATTGCAAGGTTCATTTGAAGTGGATTTCTTCGGAAGAAATTTCAAAGGACACAGTAGAAAACGTACTAGGTCAATTGGATGCTGTTTTGGTAGCCCCCGGTTTTGGCGAACGCGGATTGGAAGGCAAAATTGAAGCGATCAAATACGTTCGTGAAAATAAAATACCATTTTTAGGGATTTGTTTGGGCATGCAATGCGCGGTAGTAGAATTCGCCCGCAATGTACTAGGATTGGATGCCAGTTCAACTGAGCTAAACCCGAAGTCGAAGCATCCCGTGATCGATATGATGGAAGAGCAAAAAAAGATCACAACTAAAGGCGGCACCATGCGACTGGGTTCATATGCCTGTAAATTGAAAAAAGGATCTAAAGCCAATCATATTTATGGTGACACGCTCATTCACGAGCGTCATCGTCATCGCTATGAGTTTAATAATAAATACCTCGAACAAATCGAAGAAGCAGGTTTAAAAGCTGTTGGTATTAACCCGGATTCAAATTTGGTGGAAGTAGTAGAATTGAAAGATCATCCGTGGTTCATAGGTGTGCAATACCATCCTGAATTAAGAAGCACGGTACTCAATCCACATCCGCTATTCGTCAAATTTGTTGCGGCAGCTTTAGAGCACAAATCCAATTAAACAATAAAGAATCAATTGGTTCGTCATTAAATTAGAATTACACTTTTTATTATCTGAAATACTATGGATAGGAACTCGGCCATTGGAATGACATTGATTGCTGTGCTGTTGATGGTTTACTTTTATTTCTTTTCTGCGCCTGCTGTTCCTCCAACTACCAAAAAAGCAGACTCAGTAACAGCTATTCTTAATAAGAAAGAGGCAACTAAGAATGAAACAATCGCAACGGTGGACAGCACCACCATTCGCGCATACGGCAGCTTAGGAAGCTTATTGCAAGGTGCCGAAGATTCGGTGGCAGTCGAAAATGCAGACTTGAAAATCAGTTTCTCTACGAAAGGCTTTATCAGTCAACTTGAGCTTAAGAATTTTAAAACCTATACCCAAAAGCCTCTTTTTCTTATTAAGGATGGCAACAATACTTTTCACTTAAACACACAGTTTGAAGGAAAGAATATTGACTTGTATCAACTGCATTATCAATCCAACGTTGCCAAGAAAAATGATACCACGATCGTTAGCTTCACGGCTTCCGTATCTGATCAGGCATCCATCAAACATATCTACTCCATTCCAGCCAACGGTTATAAAATTGTTTATCGCTTAGAATCGAACAACATTCCATTGGGTGGAAATACCATTGCGTTTCAATGGACTGATAATATTCCTTTGCAAGAAAAAGATATCACAGATAGCCGTAACAAAACAACCGTTAATTACTATTTAAGCGATGGAACTTTTAGTGGAATAAGCGAAACCGCCACAGAAGTAAAAGAAGAAGCATTAGCAAACCCGATTAAGTGGGTATCGATTCGTCAGAAGTTCTTTATCAGTTCAATTATCGCCCATCAGCCTTTCGCAGGTGGTGCGGTTAAAACCATCCCAAACACGCTCGATTCTACGTACGTAAAAAGAGCCGAAGTGGAATTGTATATCCCCACCGAACAGGTTACGAAATCGACCGCCAACTATACCTACTACTTCGGGCCCAACGATTACAAAATCATCAGCGGGGTAACGGATGGCTTCAATGAAAACCTTTCATTGGGCTGGCCTCCGATGTCATGGATCAATCGTTTTGTTATCATTCCGATTTTTAAATTCCTCGAAGGTGTTATTGGCAGCTATGGCTTGATCATCGTGCTGTTGGTGCTTTTCGTGAAACTGGTATTACTTCCCCTCTCCTATAGTTCGTATTTGGGCATGGCCAAAATGAAATTGCTGAAGCCGGAAATTGATGCACTCAAAGAAAAGAATGGCGACAACATGGCGCAAACTCAGCAAGACACCATGAAGCTGTATCGTCAGGCGGGTGTGAACCCTTTTGCAGGTTGCATTCCATTGCTGCTTCAAATGCCGATTCTATTTGCCATGTTCTATTTCTTTCCGATTTCAATCGAACTGCGTCAAAAATCATTCTTGTGGGCAGAAGATTTGTCGACTTACGATTCTATTCTCAATTTACCCTTCACCATTCCATTCTATGGCGCACACGTGAGTTTGTTCGTATTACTGATGACTGCATCCACTTTGATCTACACATGGCAAAACAATCAAATCAGTTCGGTAACCGGACCGATGAAATCCATGTCGTACATTATGCCGGTGATATTCCTGTTTGTGCTGAACTCCTTCTCGGCAGGTTTAAGTTTCTATTACTTCGTTTCCAACCTGATCACATTCACCCAGCAAGCGATCATCAAACGCTTTGTGGATGAAGATAAAATCAAGGCCATCATGGAAGAGAATAAGAAGAAGGCCGCTACCGGCACAGGCAAAAAATCCAAGTTCATGACTAAGTTGGAAGAAGCCATGAAAGCCAGCGAAGAAGCGCGCAAGCAAGCCGAGTCACGTAAAAAGAAGAAATAAGCCTTTCTTTTAATCCCTTGATTTAATGCCGATTATGTGATTGGATCAAGGGTTATTCACAGTCAATGTGCATTACCTTGTTGATAGTACGTGGATAAGTACTGTTCCACGAACGTTCCACGATTAGCGTATTGACCTATATTTGCCAAAACTAATTCGGTGATTCGCTAATTCGGTGATTTGTCATTTTGACTTGATAGATTACACTAAGCTAAATTTCAATTATCGAATTTGAACATTATCGAATCAACGAATCAACTAATTACCGAATCAATTCATGGGTAAAATCATTGCCATAGCGAATCAAAAAGGGGGTGTTGGAAAAACAACAACAGCCATTAACCTGGCGGCAAGTTTGGCGGTACTGGAATACAAAACACTTCTGGTTGATGCCGATCCTCAAGCCAACTCTACTTCCGGATTGGGAATGAACCCGAAGGAAATTAAAAAGAGCATTTACGAATGCATGGTAGACGGAATTCCTCCGAGCGATGCGATTATAAAAAATGAACTTAAATTTTTGGATATCCTCCCCTCTCACATCGACTTGGTGGGTGCGGAAGTAGAAATGGTCAATATTGAACATCGTGAAGAGAAAATGCGCAATGCGCTAGGCCAAATCAAAAGTCAATACGATTTCATCATCATCGATTGCTCACCCTCATTGGGCCTTATTACGATCAACTCACTTACTGCTGCCGACTCCGTACTAATTCCGGTGCAGTGCGAATATTTTGCGTTGGAAGGTTTGGGTAAATTATTGAATACCATCAAGATCATTCAAACTCGCCTCAATCCAAAATTAGAAATAGAAGGTATTTTACTAACGCTCTACGACTCCAGAACTTCTCTCGGAAATCAGGTGGTGGAAGAAGTAAAGACCCACTTCAAAAACATTGCCTTCAATACAATTATTCCACGCAATGTTAAACTCAGTGAATCTCCTTCTTTTGGGTTGCCGGCCATTGTACACGATGCAGAAAGCAAAGGCGCCATCAGTTATCTGAATTTGGCCCATGAAATTTTAAATAAAAACGGTCTATCCAAATGAGTAAAAAGAAAGCCCTGGGCCGTGGTTTAAGCGCATTATTAAGCGACACACCCACCGAAGATAAATTGGAAGTTGATGTAGTTGCTCCGGTAGCTTTGCCGGAAAGCAATGGCTCAATCAATGAAATTTCCATTAATGAGATTGAAACAAACCCATTTCAACCGCGACAGCATTTTGATCAGGAAGCACTGAAAGAACTTTCAGAATCTATTCAAGTGCATGGCATCATTCAGCCCATTACGGTTCGTAAACTGGCACGAAATCAGTACCAGTTAATCTCCGGAGAACGCAGATTTCAGGCATCGAAATTAGCGGGTTTAACTTCCATCCCCGCGTATGTACGGTCTGCCGATGACCAGCAAATGCTGGAAATGGCATTGATTGAAAACATTCAACGGGAAAACCTCAATCCCATTGAAATTTCGCTGAGCTATCAACGACTGATTACAGAATGTAATTTAAAGCAAGAAGAACTGGGCGAGCGAGTAGGCAAAAACCGCTCAACGGTTACCAATTATCTTCGTCTCTTAAAGTTGCCTCCTGATATTCAAATCGCTTTGCGCGATAACAAAATTTCCATGGGGCATGCCCGCGCCATCATTAACGTAGACAATCCTGATTCGCAGCTTTTCATCTTCAAAAAAATCTTGGCAGAAGATCTATCGGTGCGCAAAGTAGAGGAATTGGCCAGGGAGTTACTATCGAAGAAACAAACTCCCGAACCGGCAAAAACCGAGGCCAATGGAGTTACCAAAGAAATAAATAACTTGCAATCGCGTTTATCTTCGCACTTTGGCACGAAAGTTAGTGTAAAGAGTGATGGAAAAAGAGGTGATATCCGTATTCCCTTTTTATCCATCGAAGATTTAAATCGAATTTTGGATATTTTAAAAGTTTAGATGAACTACAGATTGCTCGGCCTGCTTCTTTTCTTTCCTCTACTCTCCTACGCTCAAGATTTACGAAAAGATACAGCCGCCTTATCTATTGATTCTATTCGCATGCGTTCCGGCAAGGTGGTTTCCATCGACAGTTACGCGCGAAGGTTCAATCCTCGCAAGGCTCTTCTGTTTTCAGCCGTATTGCCCGGAATGGGTCAAGTCTACAACAAAAAATACTGGAAAGTACCCTTGGTATATGGCGGCTTGGTAGGACTTACCTTGGTGGTCGATTTCTATAATCAAAAAGGCAATCAATTTAGAAACGATCTGTTCGATTTGCTTAACAGCCCAGCCGGTACACTTGTAAGCCCCGATGGCTTTACGGAAACTCAATTGCGCAATGGGATTGAGGTTGCCCGTAGGCAACGCGATTACTTCATGATTTTTACAGGCTTTATGTATATTCTTCAGTTGATCGATGCACACGTAGATGCCCACCTGAAGGAATTTGATTTGAATCCTAAGCTAAAGGTGAGTATTGTACCCATGATGGACAATAACTACTACACAGGCACCAACACAGGAGTAACCATTAAACTCCGATTTTAAGCGCTAACCATGAAGGTATTACTAATTGGATACGGCAAAATGGGTAAAACGATTGAAGCATTGGCTAAAGATCGGGGGCACTCTATTGCGGGTATTGCCGATAACACGGAGGAGTTATCACGGTTTTCCGGTGAGGCAGATGTAGCCATTGAATTTTCACAGCCCGAGGCCGCTATCTCAAACCTAAAGTTCTGCTTCGACAAGCATATTCCCGTAGTTTGCGGCACCACCGGTTGGCTCGAACATAAAAATGAGATTACAGACTATTGCCAGCAAAAGAATGGCGGCTTCTTTTACGCTTCTAATTTCAGTTTAGGCGTAAATCTGTTCTTTCAACTCAATGAGCGGTTGGCTCAATTGATGCGCCCCTACTCAGATTATCAAGTGAGTATGGAAGAAACGCACCATACGCAAAAGAAAGATGCTCCCAGCGGCACAGCCATCACATTAGCTGAGGGAATTATCAAAAATCATCCGCTCATCAAAGAGTGGCATTTAGGCGAAACCTTGAACCCTGCAGCACTCGTTATCCACTCCCATCGGGTTGACCCTGTGCCGGGCACACACACCATTCGGTATCATTCAGAAGTGGATGATATTGAAATAACGCACACTGCCCATTCCCGCAAAGGGTTTGCACAAGGAGCGGTAGTGGTTGCTGAATGGATGGTGAACCGAAAGGGCATTTATTCAATTGATGATTTTTTAAATTTATAGCCCAATGCTATGGCAAAATTCCCTTTCTTTGCCGAATTAAACAGACTCAAATTTATCTTGATAGTATGAAATGGCCATTCAGAGAGTTCTACACCCTGCAAGCATGATTATCTAGGCCATTTATTGTGATCTTCAAAAGTGACCTTCAAAAATTAATTTTATACACATGAATTGGAAGTTTTGGGAAAAGAAAAAAGAAGAAGAAAAACAGGTTAAAAAATCTGCTTTAC
>JAJTHV010000376.1 GCA_021300095.1 Flammeovirgaceae bacterium
AAACTTTAACCCTAATACGTTTTCAGGAGTATAGATCAGCAAATGATAATGATTGGGCATAAGACAATATGCAAGAACATCACAAATACTGCTTATTTCAATTTTGATTTTCTGCAAAAAGTATTCATAGTTTCTATTAGAGTAAAATACTTTTTGCTTATCGTTTCCGCGATTATAAATGTGATAGAAGTTATTTGCTTGAAATTGCATAAAATATTAATTTATGAAATTAGGCGTCCGACTGCTTCGCGCGGTCAGACGCCATTAATGAATACTTCTTAAAAATCTCTGCGAAGCGAAATACATCTTCGAAGGTGTTATACAATGGTACCGGAGCCACGCGAATCACACCCGGCTCACGCCAATCGGCAATGATACCCGCCTGAGTGAGCCGTTGAAACAATTGCTTCCCGTTTTTCCATGTACGGATAGATAGTTGACAACCTCTTTGTTTTGGGTCACTAGGAGTCAGAATTCGAAACTTCGAACCATGATCAGGAATTTGAAGTAGCAAAAATTCTAAATAACCGGTTAAAAGCACGCTCTTTTCGCGAAGCTTCTTAAAATCTACTTTTTGAAAAACCTCCAGTGAACCCAACAACGCGGCTCCCGATAAGACCGGAAAGTTGGATAGCTGCCATCCATCGACACCAGGCATTGGAATAAATCCTTTCTTCATTTGAAACCGATCTTTTTCATGGTGCCCCCACCAACCTGCTAGTCGCGCGAGCGATGAATTGTTGGCGTGCTTTTCATGCACAAATGCACCAGCCACCCCGCCTGGTCCTGCATTCAAATATTTGTAACTGCACCATACCGCAAAATCAACTTCGTGTTTATGAAGTTGTAAGGGCACATTGCCTATTGCATGGGCTAAATCAAAACCAACATAAGCCCCAACTTGTTTAGCGGCTGCTGCAATTTTTTGAATGTTAAAAAACTGACCGGTATAATATTGCACAGCTCCAAAAATCACAAGCGCAACCTCCGCTCCATGTTCGCGAATGGCACTTTCAATGTCTTCGGTGCGCAATGTAAATTCACCTTCACGTGGCTTTAATTCAACGATGGCATGCTCGGGATCGAGCCCATGTAACTTTACCTGCGATTCAAATGCATATTGATCAGACGAGAATGCTCCGGCTTCGGTAATAATTTTAAATCGGGAAGAAGTAGGACGATAAAACGTAGTCATCATCAAGTGCAGATTCACTGTCAGTTGATTCATGGCCACAACTTCAATCGCTTTGGCACCTACGATTTTTGCCAGCATGGATTTGCTAAACTTGTGATAGTACAACCACGGCTTGGCAGCGTGCAGATGTCCTTCTACTCCCAACTGCCCCCAATCAGTTAACTCCTGCGCAATTATTTTTTTTGTCGTAACAGGTTGTAAGCCCAACGAATTTCCGGTGAAGTAAATGGCTTCTTTTCCTTTCACCTTTGGAATATGAAATTGCTTTCGGAAACTTTTTATCGGATCCAGTCGATCCATTTTTTTGGCAAAGGCAATAGATGCCTCGTAGGGTTGAGCCATAGATTATCTTAATTGGTTTTGTACAAGTTGGTGATGATGCTGTACATGATAAATGGTAAAGTAGAGCATCTCGCGCAGCGTAAGTTTGCCCAAAAGCGGATGAGGCAAAATAAACTGATCGAGTTGTTCTTCGGTAAGGCTATGTATTTTGTGTTGAAGTGAGTCCACCAACCCAAGTAATTTGCCTTCTAACACTTCCGTGTTTTTTTCTTTTCCGCCCGGCACGAATCGTCCAGTTGCGCGCCCACCTGCCTTCAACTTGGATTGATATTTTGCCACCAACTCATCGTAGCTTCGCGACTTGCGGTTTGCCTTTCCGAATAGCAATCGCAAAACAAACAAGGGCAATGCCAGTGCCATGTTTACCGGCCCAACACTTTTTATCAAATGCTCTGTTTGTTGCAGAGCATTCCATTTATCAACGGGCGCAGACTCTAATTGCTGGGGCGATAATCCTTTTATGTATTGCGTAAACGCATGATGATGCCTTTGCAACTCTTCAGATAGTTGTTGCTTCGTCATATCAAACAAATCGAGGGTCTGCCTCCATCACGTGTCCGCAGTTTTTGCATGTGCGCAATTCAACTGAACCATAGAAATCACGAAAGCGGGGAAGAAAATCTTTCTCAATATTTTCCAAGTGAAATTTGTATTCATGCAAGGGGTGATTGCATTGCTCGCAGAACCACATCAGCCCATCGTCTTCGGTGCTTACACGTTTACATTCAATCACCAATCCAATTGAATTAGGCGTGCGGATCGGAGAGTGGGGCACACGGGCCGGAAGCAAAAACATATCGCCTTCGTTAATTGGAATATCAACAGCTTTTCCATCTTCCTGAATTCGTACCGTAATGTTTCCTTCAAGTTGGTAGTACAACTCTTCTGTTTCATTGTAGTGATAATCTTTTCGGGCGTTGGGCCCAGCCACAATCATTACAATATAATCGCCTGCATCGGCATATAGATTTTTGTTGCCTACCGGTGGCTTTAAAGTCGCACGATTGTCTGCGATCCATTGCTTGAGGTTGAAAGGTCTGCGTATGGCCATAAATTGAGTTAGTGATGGTTACTAGTATATTATAAACAGTTATTGATCTAACTTAGCTTTGAATAAATTAATAAACCTAGGAAAGTTAAGGTTCTTTTATATTTACTGAAAATGAATACTAAAACTTTACGATTCGAGCGATGAACCTTGATTTAAACGGTAAAAGAGCGCTTGTGTGTGGAAGCACCCAAGGTATTGGCAAGGCAGCAGCCGTTGAGTTAGCTGCTTTGGGGGCAAACATTACTTTGGTTGCCAGAAATGAAGCCAAGCTAAAAGATACTTTATCCGGACTGCCTTTCAATGGCGCACAACAGCATGATTATTTGGTGGCGGATTTTGATTTTCCGGATCAATTAAAAAACACGATTGACAAATACCTGGCATCTCATGCCGTTCATATTTTAGTCAACAACACTGGAGGACCGCCTGCCGGTAAGGTACTTGACGCAAAACCAGAAGAGTTTATCAAAGCAATAACAAGCCATTTGATCTGCTCACAAATTTTAGTACAAGCGGTAGTGCCCCACATGAAATCAGAAGGCTTCGGGCGAATTATCAATGTGATTTCTACATCTGTAAAAATTCCAATTAAAGGATTAGGTGTTTCGAACACCACGCGTGGGGCTGTTGCCAATTGGTCAAAAACACTGGCACACGAAGTGGCACCGTATGGAATTACCGTCAACAACGTGTTGCCAGGCACCACCCTGACAGGCCGTCTAGAGACAATTATTAAAAATAATGCTGCAAAGGCGGGCATAGCAGAAGATGAGGCGAAACAACGAATGATTGAAGAGGTACCTATGGGAAGAATCTCCTCACCCGAAGAAGTCGCTGCGGCTATTGCATTTTTGGCAACCCCGGCAGCTTCCTATATTACAGGTATTAACTTGCCGGTAGACGGAGGAAGAACCGGAAGCTTATAGCCTATGCGAATTTTTGTTCTTTGTTTCATGATCGGTTGCGGTTCTTTGAATGCACAAATGCTCGTTGTCTTTCATGAAAAGTTTGACAATAACCAAAATGGATGGCCCGTAGGCGAAGGCCCGACCTATCAATCCAAAATTCAGGATGGGAAATTTGTGCTGGTTACAAATAGCGAAGACAAGGGCAGATTTGTTACCGTTACACCTTATCTGGACGCACGCAAAGATTTTTCGATCGAGGCAACCTTTATTCAGAAATCAGGGCTCGTTGACAATGGCATTGGTTTGTTGTGGGGCCGTGAGGGCAATCAATACAATGCCTTTCAATTTTCTTCCAACGGATATTATCGCATCTATTCTCCGCAGCTAAAAGGAGATATAAACAAATGGATGCCGTGGCCGAAAGTTAAACCGATGCTGCAGGCAAACCGACTACGCGTAGAGCAAAAAGCGAGTGTCTTGCATTTTTATATTAACGATGAATTGGTGACTACTTTTCCTTCATTGCCCGTGTATGGAATGGGTATTGGTTTTGTCAACAATACAAAGATGGAATTGGAAGTAGATGATTTTATTTTTGCGCATCAGGTGTCGATTCATTTGCCATCAGCTTCTTCCCCGACCTTTCAAAAAGAAAATCTGGGCAATGCCATTAACACCGAGGCAGATGAGGTGAGCCCCAAAATCAGCGCTACTGGAAACGCTCTTTATTTTGGACGAAAGCACAGCGCTGCAAACCAAGGAGGCATAGAAGATGAAGAGGATATTTGGTTTTCATCATTCGAAAACAATCAATGGACTCTTAGTAGAAATTTAGGCACACCCATCAATTCCGCGTATGCGAATAATCTGATTGCTATCAGCACAGATGAAAACACGATGATCTTCACCACGCGCGATGGATTCGGTTTGCGTGAGCGAACGGCAACAGGATGGACGGACCTGAAGGACGTGGGGATTCGTTACAACAATGAAGACGAATTTATTGAAGGTAATCTTTCTTCGGATGGGAAAGCCATGTTGTTTACCATTCGCAATGGCGATAATGTTCATTATGACAGCAATCGGATGGAGCGCGATATTTTTGTGAGTCTGAAAGACAATGAAGGAAAATGGTCAAAGCCCATCAATTTGGGAAAGGATGTGAACACGGCAGAAAATGAATACTCTCCCTTTTTAGCCCCCGACGATAAAACACTGTATTTCGCCTCGAAGGGATGGCCCGGCTATGGCGATGCAGATATTTTTATGACGAAGCGATTGGATGAAACTTGGACGCATTGGAGTGAACCAATCAATTTGGGTAATCAAATCAATTCAATGGATTTTGATGCCTATTATACAGTGCCGGCATCAGGCGATTTTGCGTACATGAGTTCTACACATCAATCCATCGGTAAAAGTGATCTCTTTCGCGTGCGCGTGATGAATGAAGTAAAACCCGAGCCAGTGGTTTTATTGACTGGAGTCACCTTAAATGCACAAACGAATCAACCCATTGGTGCATCCATTTATTTTGAAGATTTAATCACAGGCAAAGAAGTAGGTGAAGCTATCTCCAATCCAGTGACAGGTGCATTCCGAATAGTGTTACCCTATGGAACCAATTATGGTATTCGGGCGGAATCAAAAGGCTTTTTCTCGATCAGCGAAAATTTTGATTTGACAGCTGTGAAGGAGTATGCCGAAGTGAAAAAAGATTTAGTGCTCGCACCCATTCAAGTAGGCGAGGCTATTCAATTGAAGAACATTTTTTTTGAGCAAGGCTTGGCCGTTTTAAAAGACGAGTCAAAGCCGGAGTTGGATCGTTTTATTCATTTTTTGGGAAACAACCCTTCTATCAAAATTGAACTGCATGGCCACACTGATAATGTCGGCACCAAGTCAGGTTTGCTGAAATTGTCCAAAGAGCGCGTGCGTGCCGTAAAAAGCTATCTGGTAAAAAATGGAATTTCTCCAAACCGCATTACGGGTAAAGGCTTTGGGGCTTCGCAACCCATGCAAATCAATGATTCCGAACAACACCGAAAACTAAATCGGAGAGTTGAGTTTATCATTTTATCCAAGTAATTGACGGCATTAAAAAAATGAAACAAGCTTATTCACTTCATTTCTGGATAAATGCCACATTTTCGTGGTTTGAAATTGTACTAAACTAATTTTAGTAACTTAGTAGTAATGACCCTTAAAATGTTAACCCCTATGCGATTATTTTTTACCATCTGCATAACAATGATTGGGTATCTTTCGGTTGCACAGAAGCCAATTATACAAGATGATTTTGCCTTTAATAAGTTTGGATGGGAGGAAAGCGAAATTTGCTTTTTCGCGAATGGCGAATATGTGATTAACGCCACCGATGAAGGGGCGCAATCCGCTATCAACTATTTTGTAGACGTTCAAAAAGATTTTACGTTTTCAGCTGAATTTATCCAACAAAACGGAGAGCAAGACAACGGCTATGGATTGATCTGGGCTTCCGGCAGTGACTTGCTGAATTTATTTGTCATTTCTTCTGAAGGTGAATATGCCATTTACAGCGGCGATCCTTCACAATTAAAAACCTGGAAACAGCACGATGCCATTCGCCCCATCGGTAATCCGAACAAACTACGTATTGAATCGAAAAGCGGTAAAATGTCTTTTTATGTGAATGATGTAAAAATAGAGGACCACAAACCGATGCCATTGCTCGGAACAGGAATAGGCATGGTTGCCTTTACAAAAATGCGTTTGGAAGTAGATAATTTTTTGTTAGCGCAAGACCAAGTCATTGAATTACCCAAACAGCAGCTCACTGCAAAAAAGGAAAATTTGGGTGCAGCCGTTAACAGTCCTCAAGATGAATTAGGCCCCGTGATTTCAATGGATGGAAAGATACTGTATCTGGCCCGACAGAATGTTGCGGAAAATGTTGGCGGCATGAAAGACGATGAAGATGTATGGATGAGCATTTGGGAAAATAACAAATGGTCGCGTGCTGTGAATATGGGAAAGGCCGTCAACACGCCACTGGCTGATAACTTATTAGCTGTAAGTGCGGATAACAATACACTGATGTTTGAAGAAGCCAATCAGTTGATGGTGAAGCATCGCTCCGAATCGGGTTGGGATCCGGCCGAAAAACTGCATCTGGTTTTCAAGAATGAGTTAGACCATTTTGTGGCATCGCTTTCCGCAGATGGCAAAGCAGTCATTTTCAGCGCAAAGTTGAAGTCAAATATTTTTTATGATCCCAATCGCAATGAAGGAGACTTGTATGTGTGCCTGAAAGAAGGAGATAAAAAGTGGTCAGATCCAATCAACTTAGGGCCGGTGATTAATTCTATTGGCGAGGATACCTCACCTTTCTTAGCAGCCGATGGAATGACACTTTATTTTGCATCGGATGGCAGACCCGGATATGGTAATCAGGATATTTTTATGTCCACACGCATTGGCGATAGCTGGACCGAATGGACAAAGCCGATCAATCTGGGACCGCAAATCAATACGCCTTTTTTTGATGCATATTATACAATCCCTGCGTCAGGAGATTATGCCTATTTTGTTAGCTACGATCAGGGTTTTGGCAAGGCGGATATTTTTCGGATGAAGCTGCAACAATATACGCGACCATCGGCAGTTACGCTGGTAAAGGGACGTGTGCTCAATAGTAAAACAGGCGCTCCGTTAGCAGCCTCTATTCATTTTGAAAACCTGCGAACTCGAAGAGATGTTGGTGAGGCTCGTTCCGACCCGCGCACGGGCATGTATCAAATTGTGTTGCCCTACGGAATCAATTATGGCGTGCGTGCCAGCCGTAGTGATTATTATTCCGTACATGAAAATTTAGAACTGCCGGCTTCTGCCGAATATAAAGAAGTGCAAAAAGATTTGATGATGATTCCGATTGAAGTAGGCGAAACCATTAAACTGAACAACGTATTTTTTGAAGCAGGTTTGCCTGTACTCAAGTCCGAATCATTTCCTGAACTCGATCGACTCGTTACTATTCTTTCAGAAAACCCTTCGATCTTTATTGAGTTGGAAGGCCACACCGACAGCCGCGGCACAGCCGATGTGTTGTTGAAGTTGTCACAAGAAAGAGTAGCGACCGTACAAGAATATTTGGTGAGTCATGGCATTGGAAAACACCGAATCACTGGCCGAGGTTATGGAGCAACGCGCCCCGTGGCAACAGGCGATTCAGAAGAAGACAGACGCTTAAACAGGCGTGTGGAATTTAAGATCACGAAAAAGTAATGCAGCAGATTTCTAATTATATCAATGGCCAATTAGTTCCTCCGCTTTCCGGAAACTATTTAGAAAATTTAAACCCGGCCGAAGGAAAAGTGTATAGTTTTCTGCCCGATTCAGATGAGCGCGATGTGGAAGCGGCTGCAGTTGCAGCGCAAGCTGCATTTCTATCTTGGTCGCAAATGCCATTAGCTAAACGCGCGGCTATTCTATTAAAAATTGCTGATCTGATTGATCGCGATTTGGAAGGATTAGCATTGGCCGAAAGTGTCGATCAGGGCAAGCCTGTTAAATTGGCGAAGTCTGTGGACATCCCTCGCGCATCTGCCAACATGCGTTTCTTTGCTACCGCATCCATGCATGTGGCGGCAGAGTCGCATTTGATGGAAGATGAAGCGATTAATTACACTACACGCACTCCGGTGGGTGTAGCAGGTTGTATCTCTCCCTGGAATTTACCTCTTTATTTATTCACATGGAAAATTGCACCGGCATTGGCCAGCGGATGCACGGTGGTTGCAAAACCTTCTGAGCTCACCCCGATGACTGCTTTTTTATTTTCTAAGTTATGTATGGAAGCCGGTTTGCCTTCGGGTGTTTTGAACATCGTTCATGGGCTAGGAAAAAAAGTAGGTCAGGCCATAGTAGAACATCCAATGATACCTGCTATTTCATTTACCGGTGGTACCGTTACCGGAAAGACGATTGCAGCGACAGCAGCACCCATGTTTAAAAAATTGTCGCTGGAATTAGGCGGGAAAAACCCAAACATCATTTTTGCTGATTGCGATTTTGAAGAAGCGCTCTCTACTTCTATCAACTCTTCTTTTTCGAATCAAGGTGAAATTTGTTTGTGTGGCTCACGAATATTAGTAGAGCGCAGTTTGTACGATAGATTTGTCAGTGAATTTGTTAAACGCACACGCGCCTTAGCGGTAGGCGATCCATTGAACGAAGCAACACGACTGGGTGCATTGGTTTCTGAAGGACACATGCAAAAGGTGTTATCATATATTGAGTTGGCGAAACAGGAGGGAGGCACGATTGCATGTGGAGGAGAACGTGTGAAGGTAGATGGTCGGTGTGCCTCCGGTTATTTTGTAGCTCCTATTGTAATAACTGCTTTACCACAGAGCTGTCGCACCAATCAGGAAGAAATATTTGGACCGGTTGTTACGATCATGCCGTTTGATGCAGAGGAAGAAGTGATTGCTTATGCGAATTCTACGGCTTATGGATTAAGCGCTACTATCTGGACAAATAATTTGAAGCGAGCGCATCGTGTGGCGCATCATTTGAAGAGTGGAATCATCTGGATTAATTGCTGGTTACTCCGTGATTTGCGTACCCCTTTCGGAGGCATGAAGCAAAGCGGTGTAGGTCGCGAAGGTGGTTGGGAGGCTATGCGCTTTTTTACAGAAGCGAAAAATGTGTGTGTGAAGTTGTGATGATTGTGTCCTATTCTTCAAGGGTCTAATAGAACTCGATGATTTTCATGAGGTCTTCTACATCGTTGCTCTTGAGTTTATTAGTGGAGATGAATTCTTCCACAGCCGGAATTTTAACGCGCGCAATTTTTCATTGAATTGAATAAGCCCTTTTAAATTTGCGTCTGATTCTCTTAACGGAACGAAACCGTCATGCCAAACTAGGTGATTGTTTTGAAATTCGGCAGTAACTTTTTTCAAAACACTTTTATTTTGAGACCAAGAAAATAGTGGCATCAATAGAAGCAAGTTAATAATAACTAAACGCATAGAATTATTTAATGAAGCAAAGAAAAAAAGTGATAATTTTTCAAACAAACTGAAGACTATTGGTACCAATGATTAACTATTTAGGTATTAATCTTTTGGGTGAGGCATTGATTCTTCTTGTAGGGACTCAACAGAATCAGCCATCTTAAAAAAGTATTTTGCAAGTACTCCAAGTCCCGCCAGGGCAATAAGACCCGAGCCAATAACAAGTAACCAATAGTATTCAGTGTTGCCAATCGAATCGCGCATACTCATAAACAATTCAGTTTCCGGTGTTAGCATAACTGATATGAACGAAACCAAATTGTTGATCAGATGGATGATGATGCCGGAAAGAACTGAACCGGTTTTCCAATAGACCCAACCTATGATAATACCAGAGAGAAAAGCACCTATTCCCTGTGGGAGATTTCCGTGGATTGCGCCAAACAAAAACGCACTCGCTAATATGGCGTATTTCGGTTCGTAATTTTTTAGAAAGCCATCTAAAATGATGCCTCTAAAGAACAGCTCTTCTAAAATAGGTGCAGCAATCACAATCATAAAAAAGTAAGGCACTGGTTGCTTTATGGTTTCAAGAAGCATCTTATTGAAGAGTTCAGATGGAGGAACAAGGCTGGTCAGTGGGTCTAATAACATATGAATGCCGATCAGACAGATACTAGCAATTAGAACGGCTACAACAGAAAATCGCTTGACGGAAAACTGATACTGCCTACGGATAAACAAACCAAATCCAATCGCAAGACATAATGATAAGGTGTAAATTAATGATAAACCGATGGCGCTGTCATATGAAAAAAAGGGTATGACGATTAGCATACTAATAATCGAGCATAACAAAAAAATCAGAAGAAGCCCCAGCGATTGTAAGTAGGTCGGATAATGTTTCATCGTAAATTTCGCTTAAGATACAGGAAAAGGTATGGTAATCATTAGTTGTGTACCTTGAGTTGGGGCCGAATTTAATTCAAACCGACCGTGCAATGATTCTACGCGTGACTTCATTTGAGTTAAACCCAATCCGGAAGCTGTATCGCTTAGTTTAAAGCCTTTCCCGTCATCTTCAATAGTAAGAGTTAATTCCGCATCCCGGCAGAATAACTGAATATCTACATTTTTTGCATCTGCGTGTTTGATAACATTATGAACAGCCTCTTGAATAACACGATAGGTTTGTTGAACAATTTCGTCCGATACGTTTTCAGGAATATCGTAATGTTGAAAATGAAAAGCGCATAGGTTACCGGAGTTTAAGTCTGCCAGAAATTGGGTAATCAGATTCGGTAACCCTAATGCACGATGTGTTGGGATGGCCAATTCGTGCGACAATTTTCGTACATCATTGGCAATTGTTTCGGCTTGTTGTTCAAGATAACCCGGCTCATTTTTTAGACGAATCATCCGAATCAAATTAGCAAGCCGGCTGCCGATGTCGTCATGCAATTCTCCGGCAATTCTATTTCTCTCCTTTTCAATACCGCTGACATACGCTTTCAATGTTTCTTTTTGTTGAACTGCAATTTTTATGCGCAATTGATTACGTTCATCAATCACCAACCGAACTCGATAGCTTAGTCCGAACGAAAAAATTAGAATTTCAAATAATGCACCAATGAAAAAGGGGTTAAACTCAAGCTTTTCGATCCAGCCAAAATCTTCTATGGCCACAACCAGCGCTGTTAGTAGAGTGAAGGAATACGCTATCAAATAAAACAGTGCAATTAACTTTTGATGCCGGTAGGAAAGAATGGCCGCAATTACGCATAATAGATTTGATATTATAGATAAAAAAATTACCAGCGGAACAAAAAATGCGCTGAACTCAAAATAAAAATTACGCAAAAAAGGAGTCAGTGAAATAAGTACACAGTAAATACCGATAATAACAAGCAATATTCGATCGATCCGTTTGGAGTAGGAAGCAATGGAGAGAAAGGACCGTGAAAAAAGAAGTAGTAGTCCGGAGGCTATTCCGATGATCATCACACGGAACAGGCTGTTAAAACCAACTGTATTCGGATACAAGAATTGCAGGCTTAATCCTTCTGATGTGGCTAAAAGGAGTATGACAGAGATCGTAAAAAAGAAATAGATCAGATAAACAGATGAGCGATAAAAAACCCCACCCAATAAGCTGTAAAGTGCTACAAGTAGCATCATCCCAAAACAAATTCCGTAAAAGAGTTGTGCTTTGTATTCATGCTGGCTGTACGCATTGGCATCCCACAATGCAACGGGTACAGACATAGATGAATTTTTCTTTTCGAGTCGAACGATTATCCAAAAATCAGAAACGCCACAGTCGGTCACAGGCCACACAAAATTTCTGTAGTTGTAACTGCGTGATGTAAAAGGTAAATCATCACCGGTTGGGTTTCCGAGCGACTGAATCCTGCTTTGTGTTACACAATACGCTTGTACGCGATCGATTTGCGGGTTAGCAATTTCCAAGAGTAGATTTTTAGAAATAGAAAGGTCTGTAAAAGGAATTCCCAGCCAAATGATGTGGGGCGAGTAACCAAGATTAATTTTTGTTAATTGCTCAACGCCTCTTTTTTTCTGAAATAAGGAGGCTACGGAGTCATTGGTTGCATCCCCATCGGTTTTCAGATAATAGGCATGCCGGATGAGTGATTGTTTATCTCGAATGTTCTGGAGAAAAGTAGAGTCGATATGGGAGCCGAGCACACTGGCTGTGGCAAAAAAGAAAACACAAATGCTAGAGCAGATTATTTTCATGTGCAAAGTTTACCAGCTCGATGCTGGTGTTGATTTCCAGTTTCGGGAAAATATTTTTGCGGTGTGTATCAATCGTTAAGGCGCTTACCGATAATTGATCTGCGATTTCTGCCGAGCTAATTCCGCGTGCCAGCAATGGGACTAATTCCAGTTCGCGTTTTGTAAGTTTCATTTTATGTGCAAAGTGGTCACGAAATTTTTTTCTTCGCTCACTTTCTTCCGTTAATGCTTTCGAAAGATAAAACTCGGATGTTTCAATTTTGTGGAGCGCTTCCAGTAATTCTTCATTGGACACGCTTTTCTGCAAATAGGCATTGGCACCCAGTTTGCGTGCTCGCTCAATGAGAAACTCATCCGGATACATGGTGAGCACTACAATTTTTAGACTTTTGTTTGTTTTGCGGATTTGCTCGATCAATTCTAAGCCATCGCTACCCTTTAAATTTAAATCGAGGATAAGGATGGCTGGTTTTTCTCTTTCAATCTTTTCGATCACCCCTATTCCACTGAGACTGAAGCCACTAATTCGATAGTCGGCAGAGGAGTGAAACAGGAGTTTGAGTCCATCGATAATGATCGTATGGTCTTCGCAGATATAAATGTCCTTCATCACATTTCTTCGTTTTCGGTGCAACCCGTAGAGATCTTTGCACTTGCAAGATTAAGCAAATGGATTCAAAGGTTGTAACCTTTGGTCACTCATTCTTTGTATTTTTAGACGCTTAAAAATACAGCGCCCAAATAAAATTATCAATGGATTTTTTTGATCATCAGTCAATCTTCTTTACCGTGTTGGGCTATCCTATGAGCTACCTCGAGTTTTTTGGAACCATCGCGGGGGCAATAGCCGTATTTCTTTCCGCGAAAGCGAATGTGTGGAGTTGGCCTTTGGGCATTATAAATGTGGTGCTTTTTTTCTTTTTGTTCTATCAAGTGCAGTTGTATCCGGATATGTTTTTGCAGGTTTTCTTTTTCATTACAAATCTGTTGGGATGGTATCGATGGATGCATCCACAAAAGGAAGAAGAAGATGGAAACAAGCAACTTAAAATTACCCGACTTAGCTTTCGATGGTGGATTGGATTTGGTGCAATTGGATTGATTGGAACATTTTTGTTTGGCCGGATTGCACAGAATCTCAATTCCATGTTCCCTTTCGTATTCAGTCAGCCAAGTGCTTTTCCTTATGCGGATTCATTTGTAACGATTATGAGTATTGTGGCTACTTATTTAATGGTTCAGAAAAAATTAGAGTGTTGGCTTGTTTGGATTTTAGTGGATGTCGTGGCGTGTGGTTTATACTTTTCGAAGGGAATTTTATTTGTAGGGATTGAGTATGTGGTTTTTTGTTTTATCGCTGCATTTGGCTTTTGGTATTGGCTGAAGGAGTTTAGAGAAGCCTAAACCTAATCTAACTTTCAAGGTCGATACGCTTAGCATAGAGACCTTGAAGCTTTAGTAGCCGAACGTCTATAAGAAAATTTTAAATAATCTTTAGTTTTAGAGATGCCATTGTATCATCGCGGATTAGTAATCGGAAAATTTATGCCCGTGCATCAGGGACACCTGGCGCTTATACAATTTGCTGCTTCGCACTGCGAACAATTGATTGTATCGATGAGTTATACGGATGAAGACCCGATTCCACAAACCATCCGATTCAACTGGCTGAAGGAGTTATTAAAATCGTTTCCGGCTATTTCCGTTGAGATATCACTGGATGATTTTGATGTCCCATCATTACCACTCGAACAGCGCACAAAGATCTGGGCTACATTTATCCAAAAGCGATTTCCACCCATCGATGTTGTGATCAGTTCTGAAGACTATGGTGCACCCTTTTCGCATCAACTAGGTGCTGCAAACATTCTTTTTGATAAGTTGCGTTCACAGTTTCAGATATCAGCAACACAAATTCGCAATAGACCTTTGCTTCATTGGAAGCACATACCAGAAATTGTACGTCCTTATTTTTTGAAAAAGATTTGCTTTTACGGTCCTGAAAGTACCGGCAAGTCATCTATGGCGAAGCGAATGGCCGAAATATATCATTCAGAGTTTGTGCCGGAAGTTGCGCGCGAAATAGTAGACTCCAACGATTTTACATTGGATGATATTATACGTATTGGAAAAGCACAGACGGATCGCGTTCTCGAAAAATCGCAAACCGCCAACCGGTTTCTGTTTTGCGATACGGATCTGATCACCACTCAAGTATATTGCCGGCACTACCTGAAAGAAGTACCAGCTATTCTCTATGAATTAGAAAAGCAAATCCAATATGATACCTACTTTCTTTTTGAAGTAGATGTTCCTTGGGTATCCGATGGTCTACGCGACTTAGGCGATCGTAGAAAGGAAATGTTCGAAGTGTTTAAGTCTGAACTTGATCAGCGAGGAATTCATTATCACATCGTTTCAGGCACCTGGGCTGAACGTGAGGCTTTTATTTGTGAAAGACTGGATGAGTTTATCTGAAGTTAAGCTAGCTTTTTTGTTTGCCGATGGAGTGACCCTTTGTCGCAAAAAATAAAATGTAGGCATAGCATGGAGCTACAATCCAGAAAAATGCGCTGGAGGGAGTCATATCTTTTACAACCCATGCGTATATCTGGGGCAAAATGGCTCCGCCCGCAATGCCCATGATCAAAAATGCTGAACCGATTTTGGTAAACTTACCAAGTCCTTCAATGGCGAGGGGAAAAATGGCAGGCCACATCAATGCGTTGGCAAAGCCTAACAATGCAATGCAAACGATCGAAGTATATCCGGTGGTGAAGAATACACCAATGCTTAGCGCAATGCCGAGGATGGCTGATAATGCCAATGCGTTTTGTTGTTTGATATATTTTGGAATGGTGATGATGCCAATGATGTAACCCACCACCATCGACCAGAGCGTGTACGAGGTGAATAATTTCGTTTCATCTAAACTGATACCAATGGATTTGCCAAAAGGTCCAATCACATCGCCAGCCATCACTTCTGCACCTACATAGAGGAAAATACACAGTACCCCCAATAACAAATAAGGAAAATGTAATATGCTTTTGCCCTGTGTGTGCTCCTTTTGCGCGGAGGTTTCATCACTTTCAATTTCCGGTAGCGGAGAAAGCTTGATCATGATAGCGAGCGCAATCAGGACCAGCCCCATAATCCCGTAAGGAAGAATAACACGGCTGGAAAGTTCTTGTAACAATTCGCTACGACTCATCACATCTTGGGTGGCCGCCAACTGGGTTTCAATTTGGGTAGCACCCTCTAAAACAATGGCTCCTAAAATAACCGGACTAAGCGCACCGGCTACCTTATTGCAGATACCCATGATGCTGATGCGTTGAGCAGCGCTTTCAATAGGGCCAATCACCGATATATATGGATTCGATGCAGTTTGAAGCAACGCTAAACCCATTCCTTGAATGAACAATCCCGTAAGGAAAAGAGTAAAACTGCGCTGCATAGCTGCCGGTATAAACAAAAAGGCTCCGGCAGCCATCACTGCGAGACCCAACGCCATTCCATTTTTGAACCCGGTTTTGTTTAAAATAAATGAAGATGGGATGGCCAGAAAAAAGTAAGCCATGTAAAAAGCAAAAGTAACGAGCAGCGCTTCGGCATCTGTCTTTAAATCACAGGCCAGTTTCAGAAAAGGAATCAGTGTGCCATTTAGCCAAGTAACAAAACCAAATATGAAGAACAGAATTCCTATTATGGTAATCGACAAAACATAATTCTTATTTGTACTCATAATCTGATTTGTATGAAGTAAAGGCTTATTTTTGGAGTTAAGTTGGCAAATTATTTTTAGTTTCGATGCATGAACGCAAATATTATGACTGAAACAAAACCAAAAAGCTTATTAGTGATGGCTGCCGGAATGGGTAGCCGCTATGGCGGAATCAAACAAATAGACGGGTTTGGACCCAATGGCGAGACCATTATGGATTATTCGTTATTCGATGCCATTCGGGCTGGTTTTACCAAGGTGGTTTTCATCGTTCGCGATGAAATCAAATCTACCGTTGAAGAGATTTTTCTCCCCAAACTCAAAGGCAAAGTAGAGGTCTATTTTGAAGTGCAGTCGCTGGATCGCTTTGTTCCTGCCGGCTATGGTGTGGTAGATCGCAAAAAACCGTGGGGAACTACACATGCCATGTTGTGTGGCAAGAACGTGATCAACGAACCTTTTGCGGTAATTAATGCAGATGACTTTTATGGATTAGAATCCTTCCAGTCGCTGGCTCAATTTTTTGATGCTTCGGCACCCGATCATCATGCGATGGTTGGCTATACACTTAAAAATGTGCTGTCAGAACATGGTAGCGTTTCCAGGGGTGTGGCGGAAGAGCGTGATGCAGAAGGCTATTTAAAGAAATTGAACGAGTTGACTAAAATCGTAACTGAAAACGGAAAGATCATTTCGAAAGAAGAAACAGGTGACCGCGAGTTAGACCCACTCTTTCCCGTATCCATGAATTGCTGGGGTTTTCAGCCGGGCGTTTTTGATGTGGCCGAAAAAATGTTCCATGAGTTTGCGTTGAAGAACAAAGCCAATCCTTCGGCCGAATTTTATATCGCGTTGCTGACCAACGAAATCATTCAACGCAATCTGGGTAAGGTCCACATCTTAGACGGTGGCAAAACCTGGTTTGGAGTGACGTATAAAGAAGATAAAGAAGAGGTTTCTGGCAAGATCAAAGCATTGGTCAATAGCGGAGTGTACCCTTCTAAATTATGGCAATAGGCGATGGAAAAAACGGAAATGATTTTTGGCACGCGTGCCGTAATGGAGGCGATCAAAGCAGGCAGGGAGATTGAAAAGATTTATATTCAGTCCAGCCTCAGCAAT
>JAJTHV010000061.1 GCA_021300095.1 Flammeovirgaceae bacterium
GGAGTATATTCTACCTCTACTGAATGATTTACTTTTCCTAAACCCAAAGACTGTATAGTCAATTGTTGAGTTTCAGGTCTTTTAATCATGCTGCGAGTTTGAGTAATCTTCACTTTTGCCATGACGCTTATCCGTTAAATACTTTTGACAATGAAACTCCTCTGTTACGAGCGATGGTTTGAGGATCGCGCATAGTGGTAAGCGCTTTGAAAGTAGCTTTTACCACGTTGTGAGGATTGGAAGAACCTTTTGATTTTGCCAATACGTTGTGAACTCCGGCACTTTCTAACACGGCACGCATCGCACCACCTGCAATTACACCTGTACCAGGAGAAGCCGGCTTTAACAATACGAAACCACCGCCAAACTTACCGAGAGATTCATGAGGCACAGTTCCTTTAATGATTGGAACTTTCACCAAATGCTTTTTAGCATCATCGATTCCTTTGGTAATAGCATCCGTTACTTCGTTGGCTTTTCCAAGTCCGTATCCTACCACACCATTACCGTCTCCAACTACCACGATAGCAGCGAAACTGAATCTTCTACCACCTTTAACCACTTTTGCTACGCGCTGAATGGCAACCACCTTTTCTTTAAGGTCGATTTCGCTGGCTTTTACTGTGCTGACGTTACTTTGTGTCATGCTATTAGAATTTTAAACCACCCTCTCTGGCACCTTCTGCCAAAGCTTTGATATTACCATGATATAAATATCCATTACGATCAAAAACGATCTCCTGAATACCGCTCGCTAAAGCTTTTTCCGCCACTTTCTGTCCTACAGACTTAGAGACAGGTAATGTAACTCCACCATCCTTCGACAAGTCTTTTGATGATGTCGCCAACAATGTGTGTCCTTTTGTGTCGTCAATAACCTGTGCATAAATAGCACGGTTGCTCTTAAACACGGTAAGTCTAGGACGTGCAGTAGTACCCTCCACTTTCTTGCGGATACCTTTCTTAATGCGTAATCTTCTATTCTTAATATTTGGCATAGTCTACTATTATTTAGCAGCTGCTTTACCAGCCTTTCTGCGAACAAATTCTCCAACGTAACGGATACCTTTTCCTTTGTAAGGCTCCACGCTACGCAATGATTTAATCTTGGCAGCTACCTGACCAATTAGTTGTTTGTCAGTGCCTTCCAATGTGATAATTGGGTTTTGACCTTTTTCCTGAGTAGCAAGAACTTTCAACTCTGAAGGTATGGCCATGATAATGCTGTGTGAATATCCTAAGCTAAGATCAAGAACGTTGCCTTGAGCAGAAGCTTTAAAACCTACACCGATTACCTCTAATTGTCTTTTGTATCCAGTGCTAACACCTTCAATCATATTGGCGATCAATGAACGGTACAATCCGTGCATGGCCTTATGACGCTTTTGTTCGGTTGGTCTTTGAACTAATACACTGCCTTCTTCTAAAGTAATTTTAAAATCAGGATCAATGACTTGTTTCAATTCGCCTTTAGGACCTTTTACAGTCACTTGACGATCGTTAAAAGTGCATGTTACACCTTTGGGAAGTTCTATCGGAAGTCTACCTATACGTGACATATTCTATTTTCGATTAGTAGATGTAACATAAAACCTCACCACCTACATTCAGCGCCTTTGCTTCTTTATCGGTGATTACACCTTTGGAAGTAGAAAGGATTGCGATACCCAATCCGTTCAATACTTTGGGCAGATTGTCTGCACCTTTGTACTGACGAAGACCAGGAGAGCTGACACGATCTAACTTCGTGATCGCAGATTCTTTGGTTTCGGGATTGTACTTCAAGGCAATTTTAATGCTGCCCTGTTTGTTAGCCGTTTCCTCAAACTTATAGTTCAGGATATAGCCTTTGTCGAAAAGCACCTTGGTTACCTCTTTCTTCAAGTTAGAGGCAGGCACTTCTACCACGCGGTGGCGAGCCTTGATGGCGTTGCGCAACCGGGTTAAATAATCTGCGATAGGATCTGTCGTCTTCATTTCACTTTTCTTTAAAAAGCAAGCCCCATTTTTTTGAACGGGGCTGCAAAGATAAATAACAATTTTAGTTATCCAAACTGTTACCCGGTTTCGTTTCAAAAACGACCTCGGTACTCAGCAACCAATAAAATACTGCTCGAATTACCAGCTAGCCTTAGTCAAGCCTGGTATTTTACCATCGCTTGCCAGTTGGCGGAACTGGTTACGGCATATGCCAAACTTAGACATATAACCTCTTGGTCTTCCGGTTAGCTTGCAGCGGCTGTGCAAACGAACCTTTGAAGAGCTTCTTGGAAGTTTATCCAAAGCATCCCAATCGCCTGCTTCTTTCAAAGCGGCACGTTTTTTTGCATAGCGCTCAACTAAGCGCAATTTCTTCTTATCTCTTGCAATGACTGCTAACTTTGCCATGCTATTAGTTTTTAGTTACGAAAGGCATTCCGAATGCTTTCAAAAGCTCATAGCTTTCTTCATCGGTAGATGCGGTAGTTACAAATGTGATATCCATACCATTGATTTTGGTCACCTTGTCAATGGAGATTTCAGGGAAGATGATCTGCTCTTTTACACCTAATGTGTAGTTTCCACGTCCATCAAAACCTTTGTCATTGACACCTTTGAAGTCGCGAACACGTGGCAGGGCAACATTCATCAATCTGTCCATGAATTCGTACATGCGATCTCCACGAAGTGTAACTTTAGCTCCAATGGCCTGATTGCCACGTAACTTAAAGTTAGAAATATCTTTCTTCGATTTGGTAGAAACCGCCTTTTGGCCAGAGATTGTAGTAAGCTCTTCTACGCCTACTTCAATCAATTTCTTGTCAGCTACCGCTGCACCAATACCTTTATTGATGCAAATTTTTTCAACTTTAGGTACCTGCATGACCGACTTATACTGAAACTTATCTCTCAGTCCGGGCACGATTTCCTTGAGGTACTTCTCTTTTAATCTGGGCGTTGCCATTATTTTATAAATTCACCTGTTTTCTTAGAATATCTTTGAAGCTTGCCTTTGGCATTTACCTTGCGGCCAGTGCGAACTGCTTTACCAGTTGCTCCGTCAACCAACATCAGATTGCTGATGTGGATCGTTCCTTCTGTCTTTTTGATACCACCTTCTGGCTTGCCGGCAGTTGGCTTTTGGTGCTTTGTGATGATATTGATACCTTCTACAATCGCACGGCTTTTGTCTGCAATGATTTCAAGAACAGTACCTGTTTTTGATTTATCATCACCTGCCAACACCTTTACGGTATCGCCTTTTTTAATGTGCAGCTTCTGCTGCTTGTTTGATTTCCTTTCCATGATTATAATACTTCAGGAGCTAATGAAATGATTTTCATGAACTGCTTTTCGCGCAATTCGCGTGCAACTGGACCGAAAATACGTGTTCCACGAGGTTCGTCTTGTTGATTTAACAATACCGCAGCATTGTCTTCAAAACGAATGTATGAACCGTCTTTTCTTCTAATTTCTTTTTTGGTGCGAACAATTACCGCTTTCGATACTGTTCCTTTTTTAATTTGGCTGGTAGGGATTGCAGACTTTACAGTTACCACAATTTTATCGCCTACACTAGCTGTGCGTCTGCGGGTTCCACCCAATACGTGCAAACACAAAACTTCTTTGGCACCACTGTTATCGGCTACGGTTAGCCTTGATTCGGTTTGTATCATGGTTACTTTGCTTTTTCTACGATCTCAACTAATCTCCAACGCTTGCTCTTGCTCAAAGGGCGAGTTTCCATGATGCGTACGATATCACCGATACCGGCTTCATTCTTCTCGTCATGAGCCATGAACTTCGTGGTTTTGTTCATGAATTTTCCATAGATAGGATGTTTCACCTTTCTGTCGATTGCAACCGTGATTGACTTGGTCATCTTATTGCTGGTGACCCGGCCAACTCTTTCCTTTCTTAGATTACGTTCCGTCTCCATGAAAATTTATTTTTTTGATTCTTTTGCTGTCAATTCAGTTTTCAACCGAGCTACCAGTTTGCGCGCTTCTCTGATCTTCATTGGGTTTTCAATTGAAGATATTTGGTGCGCAAATCTGATTTTGCGAAGGTTTTCTTGTTCGCTTCCGATTTTCTCTTTCAACTCTTCCGGAGTCAATACTTTAATCTCGGTGTTTTTCATCTCTTTACTATTTTTTGGTTCGATCTTCGTTCCCGAAGGATCTTATTTTTTCTCTACTTGTTCTACGTAATCTCTACGTACTGTAAACTTGGTTTTGAACGGTATTTTACCATCGGCCAAAGCCAACGCTTCCTTCGCTGTAGCCATCGTTACACCGCCAGCTTCGAACAGGATGGTTCCAGGCTTAATCACTGCCACCCAATATTCAGGAGCTCCTTTACCCTTACCCATACGTACCTCTGCAGGCTTGCGGGTAATTGGCTTGTCTGGGAATATGCGGATCCAAACCTGACCTTCACGCTTCATCGCGCGGGTAACAGCCACACGAGCAGCCTCTAACTGACGTGCAGTTATCCAGCCTGGCTCTAATGCTTTCAATGCGAATGATCCGAAAGTGATTTGGTGACCACGAGTGGCCATACCCTTCACTTTTCCTTTCTGCATCTTTCTAAATTTCGTACGCTTCGGTTGTAACATAACTTAGCTACCTTAAAATTTTATCTTTTACCGCCTCTTTTTCTATCACCGCCTCTATCTCCACCACGTTCATTTCTATCTCCGCCTCTCTCCTGTCTGCCTCCACGATCGTTACCTCCTCTTCTTCTGTCGCCACCACCTTGTTGTGCACCGCCTTTATTTTCACCGGCTGTGTTGCTCACCATACCAACGTTCGGAGACAAGTCACGCTTTCCGTAAACTTCGCCTTTGAAAATCCATACTTTAATACCGATTTTACCGTACACTGTTTGTGCTTCAGAAATTGCATAATCGATATCTGCGCGAAGCGTGTGCAAAGGAATTCTTCCTTCTTTGTATTGCTCCGTGCGAGCCATATCTGCACCGGCCAAGCGACCTGATAATTTTACTTTGATACCTTCAGCACCTACGCGCATGGTAGAGGCAATTGCTTGCTTCATAGCTCTGCGGTAAGAAATTCTGGCCTCTAATTGTTGAGCGATCGACTCACCAACCAGGCGAGCATCTAACTCAGGGCGCTTTATTTCGAAGATATTGATTTGAACATCCTTCTTGGTTAAGTTTTTCAACTCTTCCTTGATTTTGTCCACCTCAGTACCACCTTTTCCAATCACAACACCCGGACGAGCCGTGTGGATGGTAATAGTAATACGCTTGGAAGTGCTACGCTCGATAACAACTTTCGCGATTCCACCTTTTTGAATACGAGCGTCAACATATTTTCTGATCATGTGGTCTTCCACCAACTTATCAGAGAAATCTTTGCCACCATACCAAGCTGAATCCCAGCCGCGTACGACACCTAATCTAAAACCTACGGGGTTAATCTTCTGTCCCATTATTTTTCAGTTTCTTTTGCTACAGTCTTTTTACCTTCTGCTTTTGCAGGCATACGATCTACCACCAGTGTTACGTGGTTTGATCTTTTTCTCACGCGGTGCGCACGGCCTTGTGGTGCCGGGCGAAGGCGCTTTAAAATGCGGCCACCTCCAACAAATATTTCTTTTACGAAAAGATCAGCCTCTTCCAACTTCACGTCTGTGTTCTTTGCTTCCCAGCTGCTGATAGCCGAAAGCAATAACTTTTCCAGCTTCGTAGAAGGACGATTTCAGTCGAAATTTA
>JAJTHV010000241.1 GCA_021300095.1 Flammeovirgaceae bacterium
CGAAATAAAACGGAAAATTGCTTTTAAGGGATGATGAACGTGAATCTAGAATCGGATGGCAAATAGAACTGCTTATTGGCTTTAATGCATTTCACTGCAGGTTATTTGCAGGGTTAACCATACATTTCTTAACCTAATTTGTACCTCTTCTTAAATTCCTGAATATCTTCATAACTCAACTTTGCAAGAAGATAGGTGCGTTCGCCCAAATAGTATTCATTCACAAAAATACCTTTTTCATAAAGCGCTTCGAGTACTAACTTTAAATCGGCTACCTGTCTTTCGGAATAGATTTGAAAATGATACTGCCTTCGTGAGCCTTTGAAAGTAAACTCTAGGCTGCTTCGCGTTCCACTGTCAATGGTATATCCGTGGCTATGCCAATGTTTGTGTCCTTTTGTATAACTGATCTCAATCTTCATGGTTTGAATGTCGGAGGTCTTAACGGTTTCATGATTAAACGTGAATAGATCAGGTGTTAATAGTATTTCTCCTGCATACTGCCCTTCTTCCTCTTTCTTTCCCCAGTCCTTGTATGTATAGTAGATCGCTCCAATGATGCTCATTAAAATAATGGTGAAGCTCAGTGTGCCATTAATATCTGTTACTAAATAACCCAGCAGCAGCATCGCAATCAGTAAAAAGAACAACGGCCATTCATTTGTATCATTTGCGATATGCTGTCGGTCGTATATATGGGATTGGAAGGTCATTTGGTTGAAAATGCATTGTCATTAACAACCTTCTCACAAATCTCCTTCACCAACCCCGGACCTTCATACACAAATCCGGTGTATAATTGAACAAGGTCTGCTCCGGCATTGAGTTTATCGAGTGCATCATCGGCAGTCATAATCCCTCCTACCCCGATGATCGGAAAGTCTTTGCCCAGCTTCGTTCGCAGGTAAGTAATCACTTCATTCGATCGGTTGGTCAGTGGCTTGCCACTCAGCCCGCCATTGCCGATGGCTGTGAGTGTTTCTGTAGGTGTGTTCAATCCCTCGCGTGATGTAGTAGTGTTTGTAGCAATCACTCCGTCCGCATTCGTAGTTTGTAATACTTCTACTACATCGTCCAGTTGCGAGTTGGTAAGGTCGGGAGCAATTTTTAATAATACCGGTTTCGGACTGCTACTCTTATTACTGAGTGTTTTCACATGCAGCATCAGTTGCTTTAATGGCTCTTTCTCTTGCAGTTCACGCAAGCCGGGTGTGTTGGGCGAACTAACATTCACCACAAAATAATCCACATAGGGTTGCAATGCATGCAGGCAAATGGCATAATCTTCAAATGCCTTTTCGTTGGGCGTCACTTTGTTCTTCCCAATGTTTCCTCCAATGATAATTTTCGATTTACGGTTTCGCAAGCGAGTTACCGCTTCTTCTACCCCACCGTTGTTAAAGCCCATGCGATTGATCAACGCCTGATCCATCGGCAAACGAAAGAGCCGGGGTTTGTCATTGCCCGGTTGTGCTTTTGGTGTGAGCGTACCGATTTCAATAAATCCAAAGCCAAAAGATGCCAATTCATCTGTCAGCTTTGCATCCTTGTCAAATCCGGCTGCCAAGCCTACGGGGTTATCAAACGTGACGCCAAACAACGTGCGCTTGAGTTTTTCGCTTTTCACTGTATAGACATTGCGCAAAACAAAACCCACTCCGGGCAGGTAGTGAATGAGTTTCAAAAATCGAAAGGTGAAGTGGTGAATAGCCTCGGGCGCAAACAGAAACAGAAACGGGCGGATGAGATGTTTATACACAGCAATTATTTTTTAGGTCGTTGCATTTTTTTGAATTTCCGAAATCCCCGCTCAACAATGGCCTCTATCAGTTTCTGACTAAGTGGAGCGGTGAGGTTGTTGGTAGAACTGACTCGCCAGATGAGATTACCGGAGCGGTCGTTCAGATCGATGATGAAAGTGCTTTGCTGATAATCGAAGGTGTGCATCTCCTCGATGCCCTTTCCGGGAGTCTGTGCCAGCGGACCTAGCACCTGATAGTTCGTGCGGGCTTCGATGGCGAAATAATACGTGACAATCACATCAGCCGCATCCTGCTGTGTCAATTGGAACGAGATAAGCTTACCGGATAAGGCAGTGTGAATCCAACGATGCAATGTGGTATCCGGAATGATCTTCTGCGCCTTTGAAACAATGACATCCCCTTTATTGATTTGAAAAGTACGGATGTAGCTGAGGCTCTTCTGTTTATTATATTCTACTTTAAAAGTCTGTGCTGCTAAAGCATGTGCCACCACACTCAACCATATCAAGAGCCAAAATCTCATAGCTGCAAAGATAAACTTTTTAGCTGTCTGTTTAGTCTTCGTGCCTCTGTGTCTTCGCGGTAAGCAGACTTAGCTCAGCTCCTTGGATGAAACTCCTGCACCACCTGCCGTAAATAATCACGATCGAGGTGGGTGTAGATTTCGGTCGTAGTGATCGACTCATGTCCGAGCATTTCCTGTACAGCGCGCAAATCAGCTCCGCCCTCTATCAGGTGGGTGGCAAAAGAATGCCGGAATGTATGCGGGCTAATGGATTTCTTCAAGCCGATGGCTGCGGCCAATTTTTTGATGGCTGTAAAAACCGACACGCGCGAGAGGCTGCTGCCGCGGTTATTGAGAAACACGTGACTCTCAAAGCCTTTCTTCACCGGCACATGCACACGCACTTCATCTATATAAATCTTCAGATACTTCAGTGCCTCGCGGCCAATGGGCACGAGCCGCTCTTTGTTGCCTTTACCAATCACACGCAGAAAACCGATGTCGTGGTAGATGTTGGCAATTTTCAATTCGACCAACTCCGATACGCGTAGTCCCGAACTGTACAGCACTTCCAGCATCGCGCGTGTGCGGGCGCCTTCGGGTGTGGATAGGTCAATGACACTCAGTAATTTTTCAATCTCCACATATTCCAATGTATCGGGC
>JAJTHV010000173.1 GCA_021300095.1 Flammeovirgaceae bacterium
ATTTGATTCAGATTTTAATGCGCTGAAGGCCAATCCAGGTATTGTAGGTTTAGAAAAACCTTGGCCGGTAACCATTAGTATTGGCTATCACTTTAGTTTTTAGAATATTCGAATTGCAACTTGAATTGATAAGCTATCTTAATTCGTCTGTTTTTCTAATTTTGCGAAACCAATATGTACTGTTGTGATCGCTAGAATCTTTTTTGTTTCAACCTTTATATTCGTTGCTTTTCCATGCTGTGCACAATCACACTATAGTTTTGCACCTCTCCAAACCTATTCAAAATCCGATCGGGAGCTAATTCAGAAGTTAAAAGTTCAAATTGAAGAGGAAATAGACCAAACCCATTCGCCTAAGCGCTATTTGATTAACAATGTTTACCGGGCCTTTGGTAAGCACATGCGCACGATGGTTGAAAAAAATCAATTTATAAAAAATGATTCCTTACAATCTTACCTCGATCAAATTGTGGATCGGCTGGCACGTAGGAATCATTTTACTCATCCACCCAAACTGGTGCTTATTCAAAACAGTCCTGACGTGAATGCTCTTTCAGTGGCCGATGGTACCCTAATCGTTTACATCGGTTTGATTTCGCGCATGCGCAATGAAAGTCAACTCGCATTTGTGATGGCGCATGAAATGGCTCATTTTGAATTGCAGCATGTTCGACAAAAAATCACCGAGTCCATTGAAGGTGAGTTTTTAAAAAAAGAAATGCAAAATCTGGCGGATTTGGCAGTAGGAGACGCATCGGTCGATAATCTGCTCAACCTCAAAAAGCTATGGTACTACCAGGGATCAAACAGCCGCAGCAGAGAGCGGCAAGCGGATTCACTGGCATTTGAAATGATGGAACGAGCGGGCTATGCCAGCGAGGAAGCCATTACAGCTCTGGCCTTGTTAGACCAATCGAAGCTGGCGAAACCGGACATGGAGTTTATGACACAGTTGGATTTGCCCGATTATCCATTGAAGGATGAATGGTTTAAAAAACGGCCTAGCATTTTTAGCAAACCACGTGAAGATTTGTTCTTTGATCGCGATTCCATGATCTCTCACCCAGACCTGGAACTTCGTATGAAAATATTGAGCAACCGCGTCATTTCAACGGAGAGCACCGCAAACGTGCAAAGCGATGCTTTTGTAAAGAAGATGATTAAGTTGGCTACGTTTCAGCGAATCGAGAGCGCGTATATTAAAAATAGCTTTGATCTTTGCCTCTACCTCGGTTTAAGGCTTAGATATCGACTGCCGCATGACGCGTATTTAACAGCAATGGTTTCGAAAGTGATTTCCGGCTTGCGTGAACGAAGAGAATTTGATTACGATTATGCATTGTCACTATCTGACTATACCATCGGATATAATGAAGAATTAAAAATGGTAAATGAGTTTTTACATAATATAAAAGCAGAAGAGATGGCTGAGTTGGCTTACTATTTTCTGAACTCGCCTAAAAACTTTGACGTGGACAACCAGGAGCATTATTATATTTTGTGGCGGATTTGTAACATTACCAACCGTAAAGATGATAGGAAAGCGATACGAGCCAAATACGTAGATCGCTTTCCAGATGGAGAGTACAAAAATGAAATGATCCTGTTTGACGGATATAAAACCAAGCTTCCAAAGAAGAGTACGTTTGTGCGCTAGAAAAAAACGGACCGTACGTTGGCTATCTCGATAAGTAGACTTTTGGATCTATTCGAATTATCAGTTCTTGATGCCCGCTATTGATCTCATCGGCTCGCACCAACTTAACTTTTTGTAAGAACGATGCCATGTTTTGCGTAGAGACAACTTTATCATATTTGCCGGTGATTAAACAAAAGTTGACCTTGTTCTGATTGATCAATACAGCAATATGATTTTGATCAAAGTTGAAATGCCGAAAATACACCCACGAATAATACACTCTTCTTCTTTTTTCCTCCGTATTCATTTGCGATTCAGCAAAACGCAGTAGCCCCGCATCCACCATCTTGAGTTTGCGGAGTGTTTTTGTGAGATGATACAAACGGTTGGGATGGAGAATCATGCTTTTGAACATCGCACGAATAGCAATAGGGTAGGTGGCAAGGCTGTACCAGAAACTGGTTTTAATTCCGTCCGGTGCCAGAAGAATGAGATCGCTTATTTGGTGATGAAACAGCTCATAGGTGGCCAATGCAAACTTTCCACCCATACTAAATCCGGCAACAGCAAACTGAGCAATACCTTCTTGTTGTAGGAATTGATCCATGATTTTTTGCCAATCTGCTTTTTCGAGTGCATCCCTACTATGCCACGTGCTGGATCCATGAAAGTAAAGATCAAAGGCATAGCATGTATATTCTTCTTGCAGCGTAGCCACCCAGCTATCAAATGCCCGGTGGTCTTGCCCAAAGCCGTGGAAGAGAAGAAGGTTTCGTGCACCTTTTCCTGATCGATAGAAGGTTAAAGTAGAATTCGATAGAGTTATAGCCCCGGCTTTCAAAGGCAAATTTGTTTACAGATTAAAACGAGTTATAAAGGTACTCAAGTCGTCATAAGATTAGTATTCAATCTTTTCCTCAATTTTGTAAAATAATTTATAGAGGCCCATCGTCTATGATGAAAATTGAGCGTGGGCAATGGACTTGGCGATGCAGCAAATTAAAGAAAACACATTTCTGAAGGAGAAAGACAAACTGCTGGGTTTTATCCGTAGC
>JAJTHV010000190.1 GCA_021300095.1 Flammeovirgaceae bacterium
ATGGGTGCTTCGGTGAAAAACGTATTTGGTTTGCTCACCTTCAACTTTATTAAGTTGGTGATCGTTTCAATTGTAATTGGTGTGCCCATTGCATGGTATCTGATGAATCAATGGCTGCAAGATTTTGCCTATCGCATTGAAATATCGTGGCTAGTATTTGCCCTTACGGGGATAATTGCCATCGCGATCGCTTTACTAACGATCAGCTACCAAGCCATCAAAGCAGGTCTTGCTAATCCGGTGAAGAGTTTAAGGGCGGAGTGATTACTTAGTGTGCTGCGAGAGAAAATCTCTATACAAAATATAAAGTTGATGGGTGGATTCAACGATATCTTTCATCTCCAATAAGATACGCGTTTGAAGGGTAGCGAGTCGGCTGTTGATTTCATTTTGTTGAATACGGAGAATTTCAGCATCTAAACTTGATGCCAGAAAATGGACAAATGCACGGAACGCTTTTTCTTCTTCTTCTGATTGGCGAAATTTAAGTTGTGAAATTTCCGTGTGCACAATTGAAAAGTAACCATTGGAAAGCACTTCAATTTGGTCAAGCGTCTTTTGAAAATCCTTGCTCGGTGTAGGGTGATAGTTCGCCACATGCTCACTACACGAATCGCCTATTAAAATACTGCTTTGGTAGAGGTCTTGTAAAATATCAAAGACCAACATATTTAATCGCCCTGCTGGTAATCCGGCCTGTTCTGTTTTTCGAATGTATCGAATGATCTTTTCGCTGATGCGTTTGTTTTCGGCAGCAATCTTTTTTACTTCCTTCTTTTGTGCCCCTAGTTTTTTTGGCGATTCGCTTGTTAATGCATCCCAACAGGATTTTAATAGTTGTTGAATCCCTACCAAATTTCCGGCTGCATTTAGCTTACTTTCTTCCAGCAGTTCGCGCACGCTAATAGTATCTTTCAACAAAAGTTTATCAGTGTTCGCTTCCTTTTGTTGCGCACGCCTGAAGATTATCTGGCTATAGAAGAGCATCCCAAGCGTGAGGCCTGCTACAATCGCCACTCCGGCAAAACCGGTGAAATAAAGAAACAGTGCAATGATTGCACTCCCCGCAAAGGCAACGAATGCTGTTAACACCCAACCTCCAATTACTTGCAATACACCACTGACGCGATACACAGCACTTTCTCGTCCCCAGGCTTGATCGGCAAATGAGGCGCCCATCGCTACCATGAATGAGACAAACGTAGTAGAGAGCGGTAGCTTTTGCGAAGTCCCATACGCGATCAGCGCACTGGCCACCACTAAGTTTACAGCAGCGCGAAGTAAATCAAATGAAGGCTCATCTGCCTTTGCTTTTTTAGATTCTTTTGGCTGGCGGAGGCGCTTCTCCATTTTCTGCAACCACGAATCCGGAATAGTTTTCGTGAAACGACTGCCTACGGAAATAGCACCGCCTACCAGCAAGCGCGCAAGTGGATTGGTCGTAAACTTTTCATCACCTTCGTCTTGTCGGCCAAGGGATACTTCCGTTTCTGTCACTTTTTTACTTTTTGCACTCAGCCAAAGTGTCGCTACCATGATCGCACCTGCGAATAGTAAAAACCAGGTAGGCGTAGCAATTTGTTCATTAAGGGCATTCATCGAAAAGGCATCCGCAGCTACTCCAGAGATCGACCACGCCTGATAAGCAGAATACGCTGCTACAGAAACGCCAATAAAATTCACTAAGTCATTTCCCGCAAATGCCATCGCCAGCGAAAATGTTCCAATCAGCACAATGATCTTAAGCGGATTGATTTTTGAAAAACGCATCAGGGCCAAGGTGGCCAGAAAAGTGAGTACGAGTGTTCCTCCTAATAAGTAAGAAGTGTTTTGATGTATCCAATGAAGTTGGCTTTCGCTGACCAAAGAGGTTCCTTCTAATCCTTTGATCAATAAAAAATAAATCATGATCGTGACGGCAATTGCAGTAAATGCCGGACCGAAAACTTGTAAGGTTCGCTTGAGTTTGAATGTGAATAATAAACGCGAGAAGAAATGGATGACGGTTCCAGAAATAAAAGCTACGAAGACAGAGAAAAAAATTCCGCCTATGATTACGATAGCGCTTTTGTAATTGAGTATCGTTTCTAATTCTGAGAAGGGCTTATGTTGTTCGATCACATATAAAATTCCAACAGTAAAGGATGCACCCAGCAATTCAAAAATGAGCGACACCGTTGTGGAGGTTGGTAAGCCTAAGGAATTGTAAATGTCTAATAGAATGACATCGGTAAGCATCACTGCCAGAAAGATGATGATCACCTTATCGAACGTAAAGAACTCCGGCTGAAAAATTCCGTTGCGGGCAATTTGCATCATTCCGTTCGAAGAGAGCGTACCAACCAAAACGCCAACACTGGCAATGATTAGTATAGTGCGAAATGAAGCAACCTTTGAACCAACAGCCGAATTGAGGAAATTAACCGCATCGTTACTTACTCCAACTATTAAATCGATGATGGCAAGCAATACCAGTAAGCCAATAACAAGTTGAAAATAGATCATAATTTAATGAGGGTAAATTAGCGGATTGTACATTATGGTAATGTTAAGATTTAAATCTGTTGACATCCGCAAAATGAAAGTGAGTTATCGTGTGGTCATTCAGTTTGAAATAGTTAAGTAAAATTAGGCCATCGAAGTCCTACTTATCGCCACCTAAAAAATAGTTGCCGGTTTCGTGCAACCTCTGCTGATTTGCGAAGTATATCTTTCTACAACTTCAGAAGTACTACGAATTCGCCACTATTTCTATGCTTAAAAACTACATTAAGATTGCTTTCCGCAATCTCATCAAACAAAAAGGCTATTCATTCATCAACATTGCGGGACTTGCCACCGGAATGGCTGTAGCTATTTTAATTGGGTTATGGATATGGGATGGACTTACATACAATACCTATCATCCAAACTACAATCGAATAGCGCAAGTGTGGCAACATAATGTGTACAATGGGCAGAAAGAATCGCAAGTTTCGAATCCGTATATCATGGGCGAAGAAATTCGCAACAAATATGGCAGCGACTTTAAATATGTGCTGCAATCCACTTGGAATTTCACCCGCATCCTCTCCATAGGTGAAAAGAAATTTAACAAGAATGGTTTTTATTTCGAGCCGGAAGTAACAGAGATGCTTTCGCTCAAAATGTTGAAAGGCACACGCGATGGATTGAAAGACCCGTATTCCATCTTGTTATCTGAGTCGTTGGCGAAAACCTATTTTGGCGATACCGACCCCATGAATCAGGTCATGCGCATCGATAATAAATACGATGTGAAGGTGACAGGCGTGTACGAAGACTTACCGTACAACACCTTCTTCCGCAACATGAATTACATTTTGCCTTGGGAACTCTACCTGATTAGCAATGAGTGGATCAAGAAAATGGAAAACCCGTGGGGCAGCAATTTCACGCAAACATTTGTGCAAATAGCGGACAACGCTGATATGGAGACCGTGTCTAAAAAAATTAAAGATGTAAAATTCAATCAGCTGAAAGATGAAGAAGACCGAAAGTATAAGCCGGAAGTTTTTCTGCACCCAATGACCAAATGGTATGTCTATTCTGAATTTGAAAATGGAATAAATACGGGAGGTAGAATTGAACAAATCTGGTTATTTGGCACGATCGGTGTGTTTGTTCTGTTACTGGCGTGTATCAACTTCATGAACTTGAGTACTGCCCGATCCGAAAAACGTGCCAAGGAAGTAGGCATTCGCAAGTCGATTGGTTCGGTACGTTCGCAGTTGGTAAGTCAGTTTTTTAGTGAGTCGCTGGTAGTGGCTTTTATCTCGTTTTTAGTGGCGTTGCTCGCTGTGCAATTAATGTTGCCCGCATTTAATCTTGTAGCCGATAAACGCTTGTCTATTCCGTGGGGCAGTGCTCCCTTTTGGCTGGCAGGCATTGCATTTAGTTTGTTCACCGGCTTGATAGCCGGCAGTTACCCCGCACTTTATCTTTCCTCTTTCAATCCGGTCATGGTTTTAAAAGGAACATTTCGTGTTGGTCGATTTGCTTCACTGCCGCGTAAAGTGTTGGTGGTAATTCAATTTGCTGTGTCCGTTATTCTCATCATCGGCACCGTCATCGTATTTCGTCAAATACAATTTGCCAAAGACCGGCCCATCGGCTACGACCGAAACGGATTATTTCAGATGTTCATGCTCACACCCGAATTGCATAAACACTTTGATGCTGTTCGTAACGAATTGAAATCGTCCGGTGCTATTTTAGAAATGGCAGAATCGGGAAGCCCTCCCACGCAAGTGTGGAACAGCAACGGTGGTTTTGAATGGAAAGGAAAAGATCCGGCTTTGGCGGTAGACTTTCCCAATAATGGAGTTACGTTTGACTATGGCAAAACCATTGGATGGCAATTTGTGGACGGAAGAGATTTCTCACCCGAGCATGCAATGGATTCATCTGCTTTTGTCATCAATCAGGCTGCGGCCAAATTTTTAGGATTTGAAAACCCGGTGGGTGAAGAGTTGAAGTGGAACGATAAATCGTATACGATCATTGGCGTTATTAAAGATATGGTGATCGAGTCGCCTTACGAACCGGCACGGGCTGCGCTCTTTCATGTTTTAAAAAAAGATGACGGCAATGTTATTTTAATGAAACTCAATCCCGCAAAGGGATCACATGAATCTATCGAAAAGATAAAAGCCATTTGTGAAAAGTATAATCCGGAAGCGCCCTTCGAATATCAATTTGTTGATCAGGAATATGCGCAGAAATTTAAAGGCGAAGAACGCATAGGCAAGTTGGCGAGTTTCTTTGCAGGTCTCGCCATCTTTATCAGTTGTTTGGGAATTTTTGGCTTAGCTTCTTTTGTGGCAGAACAACGCTCGAAAGAAATCGGTGTCCGAAAAGTGTTGGGCGCCTCGGTATTTGGATTGTGGAAAATGTTGTCAGGCGATTTTGTGTTGCTGGTACTTATCTCTTTTTTGTTGGCCGTGCCTGTGTCGTATTTTTTGATGGATGGTTGGCTTGCGAGGTATCAATATCGCACAGAAATGGCGTGGTGGATATTTGTTTCTGCAGGAGTGGGTGCATTGATCATTACGATGGTCACCGTAAGTTATCAGGCAATTAAAGCGGCTTTGTCCAATCCGGTGAAGAGTTTGCGTACGGAGTAGTGATCAGATAAAATGGGGTTGATCTAACAACCAACCGGTAATGCTGAGTCGCTCGCGTGTGGCGGGCAATACTTCGTGCTCGAGCAAATCGCTGCGAAAACAAACGAGCCTTCCCGCCAAGGGCAATACATCTTTTATTTCGTTATCGAGATAGATGCGCAACTGACCACCGTCTGATTCTTGCCAATCGCTGTTTAGATAGCAGATGACGGAAAGTTTTCGATGGTCTTCTTTTTTGAATTGATCTAGGTGGCGTTTGTAAAAAGTACCAATCGGATAAATCGTTTGGTGGACCTCAACGTCTTTTAAACTTAAATACAGATTTTGATTGACGAAGTCGATTAAGTCATTCAGTTTAGACAAATAGACTTGAAGTGGTGGTTCTGCCGATTCGGGCTTAATCCACTGAATATAATCGCCCCGGATGGCTTCGTTGATTTGTTTTTCCTGGCTTTTGCCAATGCCGGCCTTCTTAAATTGTAACAAACCGTTTTTAAATCCGTCCAGTTGTTGAATGTTCTGAACTTCATCCGGACTTAGAAAATCGTCTACTACGGCATAACCCGTTTCGGCAATGCCATCGGCCAGTTGATTCAGTTGTTGTATAAATGGGTCGTTCACTGCGTAAATTTACAACCGCTTGGCGCGAATGTAAGAGGCTGTGTAAAAATCAAAATTCTCTTTAATGAATAGGCAATATGTCAAGGCTACAAAACCCCACCTTTATATTGGCTTCCAGTTAAAATCTATTATTCTTTCTTTCATTATGTTGAATGACTCAAGCGATAGCCATC
>JAJTHV010000384.1 GCA_021300095.1 Flammeovirgaceae bacterium
TCTTCACCATTTTCATAGAGCGTACGCTGCAGCGAGTTAAGAATGAAAATGTTCCTTCTTAGCTCACCTGTCAGTCCATATCCCTCAGCAACTAGATACGTTGCCATTTCATCGGCACGATCGCCAAGGATTTTTGAAATCTCTACGGCTTTATCTTTTTCTCCTACCTGAAAGAGTAAGTCAACCGTTTCGGGAGTAGTGTAATCGTAATTGATTACTTTATCCGGCATTTTCTCCAACGAGAAAAGCAAAATCTTATCGGCTTTCTCCATCTTACCCTCATCAATCAATGCTTGTGCCAATGAGTTAATGGAGCTGCGGTGGTTCACCACAAAACCTCGGTAATCATCAGTATAGTACACATTCTCGTTATCGAGGCCGCGGTAGCGGAATTTATTCACCATGATATCATAGCTTCTTTCGGTATCCACCAAATACTCGCGGTCCCTGCGCGGATTACGCACCGGCAAAATGCGATAGGCATTTCCTTCTTGCACCGCATATGGGCTCAAATCAATATTGATCTGTGACATAGAGGTGTGGTTCAGATAAATCGGGCGTTCCCAATTGTTGGTCACCAGTAAGTCCAGCAAAGCCAGATCTTTTTTCTCAAGGCCTCCGCGAATCAGGCGAATCTGCATTTGATCTACCACTAGGCTGTCCATTCCTTTCGGAATAATTCCTTTGGCTAAGATAGCTTGCTTGTCAATATTCAGCGTAAACACTTTGCTCGGAACAAGATTGCGATCGCCATCGCGCAACTGTTTAGTATCCTTTGCTAAAAGTTGAATGTACTCTTTCGCATCGATGCTTGGTATTTTAAAATCAGCAAAGGGCAAGTAATCATTCGGGCCACCTTGTTGATAATTTTTAGGCGACAATGTATAAGGGAAAGGATCAGAATCATACGCTTTGCGAGTCGTTTGATCGATGTACCAATCCGTGTTATAATAACTTAACACAATCACGCGTAGATCGGGACGGGCTCCTTCCACTTCCTGTGCATACCACAACGGGAATGTGTCGTTATCACCACCGGTAAAGATGATTCCATTGGGCGCACACGAATCTAAATAGTTGGTAGCAGAATCCACTGAAAAGAAACGATCCGAGCGGTTGTGATCATCCCAACCATCTTTCGCCATCAAGGCGGGTGCGGTCAATCCGATTAATGTGGCAGCAATAGCGGCTGTCTTTGCATTTTTTAAGAATCGTTGCAACCCTTCTGCAAGGCCAATCACGGCTAATCCAATCCAGAATGCAAAAGCATAGTACGAGCCGGCATAAATGTAATCCCGTTCGCGCGGTTCAGTAGGTGGCGAATTGAGGTAAACCACAATGGCCACACCCAACATGATAAAGAGCAATGCCACCACGGCAAAACTTTTCGTGTCTTTCACCAATTGAAAATACATTCCCAGTAAACCCAGAATAAAGGGAATCATAAAGAAATTATTGCGACCTCCATTTTTGGCCAATGCCTCGGGCACTGCTTTAAACCAATCTCTGGGGCCCAGCCATGTAGCGCCTTGTTCATCGCTTTGGCGACCGGCAAAATTCCACATGAAGTAGCGCATGTACATGGTTCCAATCTGATGCTGGAACATGTAGTAGAGGTTTTGAGAGAAAGTAGGTTTTTGGCCTTCCTGCAATCCTAAAATGTCTTTATAGGATTCTTTGTTTTCTGAATTCCAAACACGTGGCAATATGGTTTGCTGATCGGGTTGGTATACGTATTTGAATTTACGATCCGTGATTTCGTATTTATCTTTTCCCTTCGTGTAGATAGGATCGCCATATTCAATGTCTACAATGCGGGCAGTATAGTAAGGGCCATAAAGTAAAGGGCGACTTCCATATTGTTCACGCTTCAGGTAGCGTACAAAGCTCAATGCATCTTTGGGAGCATTTTCATTGATGAGCGTGTCGTAGCTGGAACGGATAACTACTGTAGCATATGAACCATAACCGATTAAGATAAAAGAGACTGCCAACAGGAAAGTGTTCCACACAGGCATGTTTTTCATATGCGTGTAGAAAATGCCAAACACGAGTAATGCGACAATGATCAGAGTGAAAACCAAGGCACCGGATCCAAAGAAAAGACCCAAGGTATTCACAAAGAAGATTTCAAAATTACCGGCAATGGTCGGCAAGCCGGGCACAATAAAATCGTTGATGAAAAGAACGATGATTACACTTACCAATAGCGCAGCAACAATGCCCCAAAAGCTTGGTTTGAATTTTTTAAAGTAATAAATCAATCCCAAGGCAGGCACTGTTACCAAATTCAGCATGTGAACACCAATGGATAAGCCCATCATATATGTGATCAACAATAGCCAGCGATTGGCTTTACTTTCGTCTTCAATCACATCCCATTTCAATACACCCCACACTACAAAAGCGGTAAAGAAAGACGACATGGCATACACTTCGGCTTCAACTGCCGAAAACCAGAATGAATCAGAAAAGGTATACGCCAGCGCACCTACCAAGCCAGCCCCCATTAGCAACCATGTTTTTTCCTCTGTGATTTCAGAATCTTTGTTGGCGCCAATCATTTTGCGACCCATCAGTGTAATCGACCAAAAAAGAAACAGGATGGTGAAGGCACTCGCCAGCACACTCATAAAGTTGATCCAATAGGCTACTTTGGTGACATCTCCAAAAGCCAGAAAGGAGAAAAATCGGCCCATCAGCAAGAAGAGCGGAGCACCCGGAGGGTGAGGAACCTGTAGTTTGTACGAAACCGCGATAAACTCGCCACAATCCCAATAACTGGCGGTTTCTTCCATGGTAACGAAATAAACGAGAAGGGCTATTCCGAAGGTAATCCAACCAACCAGATTGTTCGCTTTCTTAAATGTCATAATTTAGTTGCAAATGAAGGTGCGAAAATAGGGAAATTAGGCCATAGTCTGAGATCAAATTTATGTGGACTTTTGCCTTTCGGGTTTCCCAAAACTGACACCTGAAACGGCCTGGGTACTTAACTTGTTACAACTGAATTATTGAATGGAGGTGCCATTTTTTTCTGCCTTACGACAACATGCAGCTTTGCAAAAAGAGCTGGAGTCGGCATTTGCCCGATTTTTTCAACAAGGCACCTTTATTCTGGGCAAGGAAGTAAAAATGTTTGAAGATGCGTATGCACATTTTCACGATATGCCTTTTTGCACTTCGGTGGCTAATGGCCTTGATGCTATTTTCATTTCTTTGAAGTCACTGCACATCGGCCCGGGCGATGAGGTGTTGGTGCCATCGCATACCTGCTTTGCCACCTGGTTGGCAGTAAGCCGAACCGGAGCTACGCCTGTACCCGTGGAGGTAAATCCGGGCAATTTTACAATCGATGTTAATCTACTGGAGGCAGCTTCAACTTCTCGCACAAAAGCGATCATCCCGGTACATCTCTATGGCCATCCTTGTGCCATGCCCCCCCTAATTGCCCTCGCTCATAAACATCACTGGTATGTGGTGGAAGATAATGCGCAGGCACAAGGTGCTAAATGCCATCAGCAATTGACCGGAAGTTGGGGTGATATGAGCGCAACCAGTTTTTATCCGACTAAGAATCTGGGAGCCTGGGGAGATGGAGGGGCTATTTTATCTAATAAGGAAATCCATCATCAATTTCATCAAGCCTTTCGAAATTATGGTTCGGTGGAGAAAGACGTTCACCGGCTGATGGGTGTGAACTCGCGATTGGACGAATTGCAGGCCGCTATACTTAATATAAAGTTAAAACATCTGCACGTATGGAATGCACGGAGGGTGGGGCATGCAAAGCACTATCATCAGTTGCTATCCGGAGTGGGCGATTTGATTTTACCGGATTTGGGCGATGAAAACCATCAACCGGTTTTTCATTTGTATGTCATCCAAACAGCCTACCGCGATCGCTTAAAAACGTATTTGGAAGCACATGGAATTGGCACGGGCATTCATTACCCCACGCCCATTCATTTGCAGGAAGCTTACTATGATTTGGGATACAAAGAAGGCAGTTTACCGATTGCCGAGCGACTGAGCAAAACGATTTTGAGTTTGCCGATATGGCCTGAATTAGAGTTGACTGAAATTGAGAAAGTAGCCCAAGCAATTCGGACATTTTTCAGCAATCATTTATAAACGATGATGTAAAAGAGCAGCCACAAAACAAAGATCAAAATGTACGAGCACGATACAATCCACCAGGTAAGGTTGCTTTGTTTATGGATGCGAAGTGAAAAGAAGTTAACTCCCCGCACCAATACCAATACATAGAATATTTCGAAGAGACTGATTGCTCTCAAAGGATAGGCAAACCGGCTTCCCATCAAATCTTGGTAATCGAAAAAATGCATGAGCGAAAGAGGATAGAATGCCCTGATTTCAGGAATAGTCGGGTCGGTGTTTACAAACAAAAACCAGAAAATCTTTAGTATCTCCGGAATGATGAACACAAATTCGGCTACCATCACAACGCTCCAGCATTGACTGTACGTAATCCGATACCCGAACAAGAAACATCCTACCCATAGTACAAACCCGATCACAGTAAACTTCCAGGCGTAAATAAATGGGATAGAAAGAAACTGTAATGCACTGATCAGTTGAAGAATAGCCCCTTCCGGTCGGTCTTGTAGGAACTCAAAAGCCGCTGTTTCGTTTTCGATGAACGATTTCTTAACGTATAAAAGCAATACAGAAACTAAACAAAGTATGAGAAATGTCAGTTTTTTATCTGAGTCAAAGATCGAGTGGGTTTCTTCTTCTGAAATCGCTGTCATGTGACAAAAGTAATTGTTTAGTTGATGTTCTCTTTTAATAATCCCAACTTTGGATTCTGATTTATGAAGAGTCTCGCGAAGTGTTGTATCCTCTTTTTGTTTGCCGTATGCTTTGCCGGTGGGTTGACCCATTCGGCATCTGCGCAAGCGAAAAAAGACACCACCATTATTTTGATTAACAACATCGTTGTTCAACTCGAGGCTACCCAGGCGTTGAACGACTTATATGACTTTAAGTTTGAGGAGGCCGAAAAGCAGATGCGCTGGTTCAAGCAAAAGTATGTATGGCACCCACTGCCGTACTTTTTGCTAGGCTTAAGCGAGTGGTGGAAAATCATGCCCAACACCAAAGAGACCAAATATGACGATCGATTTTTAGCCTACATGGACAGCGCCATTTTTGTGGCCGAGAACTTATATAAAAAACATCCGGAGTATAAGATTGAAGCAGCGTTCTTTTTAGCTGCAGCGCACGGATTTAAAGGCCGTCTCTATGCAGATGAAGAACGTAAAAACTGGCGAAAGGCAGCTGTGCAGGGAAAAGCCGCACTCAATTATCTTGAAATGAGTCGCCAGAAAGAAGACTTGAGCCCTGAACTTCTCTTCGGCGATGCGCTCTATAATTATTTTTCAGTTTGGGTGCCAGAGAATTATCCCGCCATGAAGCCGTTGCTGTGGTTTTTTCGCAAAGGAGATAA
>JAJTHV010000317.1 GCA_021300095.1 Flammeovirgaceae bacterium
GGAGATGCTGCACCTCACCTTGAAGAAGATTGCAGCTGGAGGAATTTACGATCAGATCGGTGGTGGCTTTGCACGCTATTCGGTAGACGGACAATGGTTCGCACCACACTTTGAAAAAATGTTGTATGATAATGGCCAGTTACTCAGTCTCTATGCCGAAGCATATCGCCTCACCCAAGAACCAGCGTACGCGCGTATTGTTCGTGAAACGGCAGCGTGGTTGGAGCGCGAAATGACTTCGCCTGCAGGTGGTTTCTACTCAGCACTGGATGCGGACAGCGAAGGTGAGGAAGGAAAATTTTACACCTGGCAATACGAAGAATTAAAAGAACTAACCACAGAAGAAATTCAACTGCTCACGGATTTTTATCAGGTGACCCGCGAAGGAAACTGGGAGCATGGCAAAAACATTCTCATCCGCGAAAGCGAAAGAGAACCCACTCCAGCCGTCTTGCAATTGAACGAAAAGTTATTAGCGCTACGGAATAAAAAAATTAAGCCCGGGCTGGATGATAAAATCCTTACGGGATGGAACGCCATTACAATTCAAGGTCTTGTGGACGTGTATCGTAGTTTAGGTGAAGATCACTATTTAGAATTAGCAGAGCGCGCTATCCAATTCATTGAAAAACACTTGATCGTAGACGGCAAGTTGCATCGTTCTTTCAAAGGGACCCATTCAACTACCACCGCATTTATAGACGATCACGCCTTTTTGATTCAAGCCTATACTTCTTTGTATCAAGCCACACTAAAAGAAGTTTACCTGATCGAAGCAAAGAAATGGTGCGAAGAAACGATACGTTTGTTTTACGATGCAGTTGAAGGTTTCTTTTACTTCAACAGCCATGAGGCCGAGTCGCTGATAGCACGCAAAAAGGAAGTATTTGATAATGTGATTCCGTCATCCAATTCTGTGATGGCGCGCAATTTATTTCATCTGGGTATTTTTTGGGATAATGAAGATTGGAAGACCATGGCAAGCCAGATGATGCAGCGACTGATTGCATTAACACAATCCGAACCCATCTACATGTGTCATTGGGCATTGCTGGCTGCTGAAATGACCAGTGGCATGGCCGAAGTAGTGATGACCGGAGCCAGGAGTTTAGATTGGCAAAAAGAATTTGATCGATCGTATTTACCATTTGCTTTATTCATGGGCGCAAACGGAACAAGCAAGTTGCCATTACTAGCTGATAAATTAGTTTCGAAAAGCGAAGCCATTTTTGTGTGTTTCAACAAAACGTGTCAATTGCCGGTATCCAGTGTGCAGGATGCCATTCCACAAATCGTGCCACCACAAAAATAGAGATATGCTAGGTGTTGATCGGTTTATTCTATCATCTGACGTAATCAAAAAATCGCGGGCAGCGTTGCTCACCAACCACGCAACATTAGCGAGTTCTGGTTTACCGGTTGCGCTCGAATTAAAGAGAAGTGGCATAAACCTGATCAAATTATTTTCACCTGAGCATGGCATTCATTCACAAGATGAAGACGGCAAAGCACAATCGAATCAAATCGATCCAATCACCGGATTGCCAGTAATCAGTTTGTACGGCTCCACAATGATTCCACAAGAAAACGATTTAGCAGACATTGATTATGTATTGATTGATCTGCCTTCGATCGGATGTCGGTTTTATACGTACCTGTGGTCGATTACCTATATGCTTGAAGCGGCCGGTCGCGCAGGAAAAAAAGTTGTTTTACTGAATCGACCCAATCTCTCGCAACGAGTAGCTGCTCAATGCGAAGGTCCATTGCTGGATGAGAGTTCCTGCGCATCTTTTCTTGGCCGGTGGCGTCTGCCCATCACGTTTCCGTTTTCAAATGGTGCGATGGCGCAATGGTTTATCCACGAACGCAACATGGATGTAGAAATGCAAGTTGTAGCACATCAATCCAACTCGATTAATAATTTTGTGCCGCCTTCTCCGGCTATGAGCGATTATCAAACTATTCTGATTTATCCGTTTAGCGGTTTGTTAGAAGGAATCAACGTAAGTCATGGCAGAGGAACCTCCTATCCGTTTCGTGTGGTGGGCGCTCCGTGGATTGATGCAATTGCTTTTCACGAAGAATTCAATCGCAAAAAATTTGCCGGAATAAAGGCTGTGCCACATTTCTTTCAGCCGATGTGGAGTCGGTATGAAAAAGTATTTTGCCATGGATTGTATTTTACTGTAACCGATGCAACCTTGTTTCGCCCGGTAGCATTGGCATGTTGGGTGATGCACTATCTGGCAACCAACTATCCGCAACAATTACAACCTGCCACCTATCCTACTGCTGCTAATCCAACGGGTGAGCGCCATCTCGATTTACTAACAGGACTCTCAGATTCGTTTACCATTCTTTGTAATTCTTCCATCACTTCGGATGAGATCGAGAAACTTACCGGCTGTCAAGACTGGTTTGAAAAAGTAAACCATTTCTTGCAAGATAAATCCTAACTTTGTAATTATCTCAATTTGGCTATGCATCCGGAATTAGATTTTGATTCATCTACGCTCTTTGCCGAGTTGATCATTCCGGTGCCTATTCCTCAGTTGTTTACCTATCGCGTTCCCCAGATAATGACTGATCGCATTCGTGCCGGACAGCGTGTGATTGTTCCTTTTGGGAAGAAAAAAATAGTAACCGGAATTGTTCATAGCCTGCATCAGCAACCGCCCAGGGAGTATGAGGCAAAAATGATTTTAGAGTTGATCGATGACATGGAAGTAATCTATGGGGCACAATTCAAATTGTATCAATGGATGGCAGATTACTACATGTGCACGTTAGGCGAAGTTATGATTGCGGCTCTGCCAGCCGGATTAAAACTTTCCAGTGAATCGATGGTGCAGCTTGATCCACGTTTTGATTTTGAAAGTACTACGTTTGATTTCTCTGAAAAAGAAAAATTGCTTTTAGATCGGTTAAAAACGGATACACTCACCTACACCGAAGTAGCTAGCTTATTGAATGCCAAAAATATTTATTCGATTTTACGCTCATTACAAAGCAAGTCAGCGGTTATTCTTTTTGAACAAGTAAAAGAAAAATACAAACCCAAAACCGAAAAGAGAATCCGGCTGAACGAAACCTTCGTGTCCAGAAAAAATCTGGAAGCTTTATTCGAAAAGCTATCTCAAAATCCAAAACAAGAATCGATTGTACTTAAGTATTTGCAGGAAGTGCCTGTCTTCTCGCATCCAGAGTTAAATGCATCCGGTTTCGCGAAAAACAAATTGCTGGGCGATGAACTATCTGCCTCTTCTTTAAACACACTCATCAAAAATAAAATACTGGAAGAGTATGATATTGTAGTGCCACGCTTTGGCTTTGACGAACCCACAAGCGTTCATTCCATTCTTTTAAGTGAACAACAAGAGCAGGCACGCAATCTGATCTTATCCGAATTAGAAACAAAAAGTGCCGCATTGCTACACGGAGTTACTGGTAGCGGAAAAACAGAAATCTACATCGATTTGATTAAGCGCGCACTCGATGGCGGCAATCAGGTGTTGTATTTGCTTCCTGAAATTGCGCTTACTACACAAATCGTCTTCCGTCTGAAAAAACTATTTGGCAGTGAGATGGGTATCTATCACTCTAAGTTTTCGGACAACGAGCGAGTAGAAGTTTGGAATGGCGTACTGACCGGTAAGCTGCGATTCATCGTAGGTGTGCGCTCTTCGGTGTTTCTTCCATTCGACAACTTAGGATTAATTATTGTAGATGAGGAACATGATCCTTCTTACAAACAACACGAGCCGGCACCCCGCTATCATGCACGTGACACTGCCTTAATGATGGGACACATTCATGGAGCTAAAGTCATACTCGGTAGCGCCACACCTTCTTTAGAATCATATTACCATGCCCATACCAATCGTTATGGATATGTAGAATTGAAAGAACGATTTGGGGATGCGCAACTTCCGGATATTGTTTTTGCAGATCTCCGTCAGGAGAAAAAGCGCAAAACAATGAAGGGAGAATTCTCTTCGCTCCTGCTAAAAGAAATTCAACAATCGCTTAGTACTAAAGAACAGGTTATACTTTTTCAAAATCGCAGAGGCTACTCTCCTATGATTGAGTGCCAGGACTGTGGTTGGGTGCCCAAGTGTATTAACTGCGCGGTGAGTCTTACTTATCATCAATATCGCCACGCAATGATTTGTCACTATTGCGGATACAAAGAAGACATGCCCGCCAAATGTCCTTTGTGTTCTTCTCCGCGGATACAAACCCTTGGGTACGGTACAGAAAAATTAGAAGAAGAATTAAAACTTCATTTTGCGGAAGCCCAAACGCAGCGCATGGATCTGGACACCACCCGCACGAAATCAGGATATGAAAATATTATTCAAGGATTTGAAAGTGGCGATACCGATATACTTGTAGGCACACAAATGGTCACCAAAGGTTTGGACTTTGATAAAGTCAATTTAGTAGGCGTATTTGATGCCGACCGGATGATGCACTTTCCGGATTTCCGATCGTACGAACGAGCCTTTCAGTTGATCATGCAAGTGAGTGGCCGCTCCGGCCGAAGAGCGAAGAAGGGAAAGGTAGTCATTCAGACATCCAGTCCTACTCATCGATTATTCACTTTTGTGCGACAACATGATGTGAAGGGATTTATCGATGAACAACTGAGAGATCGGCAAGAACATGGCTACCCACCATTTACACGGCTAATTGAAGTATTCCTAAAGCATGTTGACAAGAAAATCGTCAATCAGGCTGCGGCCATCCTTTCAGAACAAATTAAAAAATCCATTCCAATGGTACGCCTCGTAGGGCCGGGCGAGCCAATGATTGGAAAAATTCGTAATGAGTTTCTCATGACCATGCTGCTCAAGATTGGCCGAGATCAGGGCAAGTTGGCCGAAATTAAAGCATTACTATCAAAACTGGCGCAGCAACTCACATCTGAAAAAGAATACAGAAATGTGAAACTGATCTTTGATGTGGATCCGGCTTGATTTTCTTATAAGAATCTGTTAGAAGTGATAAGTAGCAAGAGTGAAATCAATGCCTTTCGTTAATTTTGTGGAATTATGTTTGATTCGCTGATTATTTTCTTTCTACCCAAACAAGCGTTTTCCAGCGAACGAAAAGAGCGAAACGCCTTATTGCTGATCAAATTCTCTCTCATCTCCATACTGTTTGCGCTGGGCTATATTGTTAATACTTACTTTACTCTCTTTCTGGTAGCGCGATACATGATGGTATTTTCCGTCATTGTTTTCGGTGTGCTTCTTGTGCTTTTTAGGCATAGCCTTATTTCACTGCGATTAAGTGTTCATGTGTTTGTTTCTATTTGCTGGTTTATCATTTTTGTTTTATCAACCTTTTCCGGAGGTATCGATTCATTTGTGTTATCCTGGATTACACTCATCCCTGTGATCGCATTGATTCTCATTAGTGAGCGAGCCGCATGGGCTTGGGGTGGCATTGGCTTTTTAACAGTAGTCTTTTTTCTGCAATTCAATCTGAACGAGTTTCTTTCCGCATCCCTCATCGTTCGTAATACGCCCATTCTAAATGCTTCCCTCCATATCGGTCTTCAATTTATTGTATTAATACTTACCTACATTTTCGATCAGCAACAAAACAAGCTTATAGATAAAATTGAAGCTCAAAACACAAAATTGCAAACAAGTCAGGAAGAGCTCTCCCTCAAGCGAAATATCGTAGAAAGTCAAAATCTGGCCTTGATGGAAGCAGGCAAAATCATTGAGCAAAAAAATCTGGAATTGGTGAGTAAAAACGATGAGCTTGAAATTGAAATCGAAAAGCGTACTAAGGAATTGGTAGAATACACGCAGCAGTTAGAGCAATTTGCGTTTATTTCATCTCATAATTTGCGAGCACCCATTGCGCGCATCTTAGGCTTGGGAAATCTACTCGAACTATCACACGATCCGCAAGATGAAGCACAGATTAAGAAAAATTTAATTGTATCTGCACAAGAACTTGACCGGGTGGTAAAAGACCTCAATACCATATTGGAAATCAAAAATTCAAATCATCAAATAGCACAAACGGTTCGATTCGAAGAAGAATTAAAGCTTTTGCTGGTTGGATTAGAAAAAGATTTGTCGGATTCAAACACGTTACTCACATTCGACTTTAGCGAATCGCCTATGATTAAAACGATTCGCCCTTATCTGGATAGCATTTTGATTAACCTGATCAGCAATGCAATCAAGTATCGGGACTTTGAGCGCAGACCTGAAATAAAAATTCAAACCAAGACATCTGGTGAGTTCATTTGCCTATCTGTCTCTGACAATGGAATTGGATTAAACTTGAAACAAGTTCAAAAAAAGATATTTACAATCTACAGCCGATTTCATACCCATGTAGAAGGGAAAGGGCTTGGTCTCTATCTGGTAAAAGCGCAGGCAGAGGCCTTGGGGGGCAAGGTGGAGGTAGAAAGTAAAGTGGGTGTAGGTACAACCTTTACTGTGTATCTCAAGCCGAAAGAATGATCTATCTCAAAATATCCCAATCTTCGTTGAGCACAGCAATTGCCTGATGTGCCGTTAAATCAAATTGACAAGGAACAACCGAAACATAGTTATTAGCAATAGCCCACTCATCATTATCTTCTGCTTTATCAAA
>JAJTHV010000425.1 GCA_021300095.1 Flammeovirgaceae bacterium
TAAATTTAAATGATCATGGAACCGATAGTTTTCAGCGCCTAATCCAAGTGCCTGATGCCACTTCATCCGTTTCTCTTTCCAGAATTCATACCACTTCATTTCTTCGCCCGGCTTCACAAAAAATTGCATTACCATTTGCTCGAATTCGCGCATGCGAAAAATAAACTGGCGTGCTACTATTTCATTGCGGAAGGCCTTACCAATTTGGGCAATACCAAATGGAATTTTCATACGGCCTGTTTTCTGCACGTTCAGGAAATTCACAAAAATACCTTGAGCCGTTTCGGGGCGTAGATAAATTTTGTTGGCGTCTTCGGCCACCGAACCCATTTCAGTAGAGAACATTAAATTGAATTGACGAACGTCTGTCCAATTTTTAGAACCGGAAATGGGATCGGTAATCTCCATGTCGATGATCAACTGCTTCATGGCTTCCATGTTTGAGTCGTTCATCGCCTCTTTTAACCGCGAATTGGCTTCATCAATTTTTTTCTGGTACTCTACCACGCGCGCATTGGTGGTAACAAACATAGCTTTGTCAAAGTTTTCGAAACGCTTCGCAGCTTTTTCTACTTCCTTGTCAATCTTATCTTGGATTTTAGCAATCGCATCTTCTACCAGCACATCGGCACGATAGCGCTTCTTTGAATCTTTGTTGTCCACCATTGGATCATTGAACGCATCAACATGACCGGATGCCTTCCAGGTGGTAGGATGCATAAAGATGGCAGCGTCAATGCCCACAATGTTGTCGTGCATCATGGTCATAAACTTCCACCAATATTCTTTGATGTTGTTTTTTAGTTCGGATCCGTTTTGTCCATAGTCGTATACCGCACTGAGGCCGTCATAAATCTCGCTGGACGGAAAAATAAAACCATACTCTTTCGAATGAGAGATGATATTTTTTAAAAGGTTGTCTTCTTGATTTGCCATAAGCCGCAAAGATATAAATTAGTCGCTCAAGGCAACAATCAATCTAAAATCTGATTTAAAAACTTAGTTAAACGGGAACTTCAATCTCAAAGCTGGTGCCAACACCCACGTCTGAGGCTACCTTAATTTTGCCGTTCATCTTCTGAATGGTTTCCTGCACAATGTACAGACCTAAGCCCGATCCTTTGGATTTTTCTGACGCCCGGTAGAACATTTCAAATATTTTAGTCTGGTGCTCTGCCGCGATACCAATGCCATTGTCTTTTACCATCATTTTGAGGTAGTTGCTCTCCTGATACGCATTTACCTCCACCACTTGGTTATCTTTTGTGGAGTCATGGTATTTCAGCGAGTTGCTGATTAGGTTGTTGAGCACCACGCGCAAGCGACCGCGGTCGGTTTTTATTTTGAGATCGGGAGGAAAGTTGTATTTGAAATAAATTTGTTCAAAACCTTCTGCATACTTCAGATTGTCGACTACTTCTTTGGTTAACGCAAGCAAATCGACCGGTTCTTTGTGTATTTCAAGACGAGAGTTTCGGGAGTAGTTGATAATCTCTAGAATAAATTCATCCAGATTTTTTACGCGCCCCTTCATCATTGCTAAACAAGCTTTCACTTCTTCCGGATCATCGGTGCGTTGGGCAATTTCTATCAGTCCTAGCATCGAGCTGAGCGGAGCTTTTAAATCGTGCGATGCGCTATAGACAAACCGATCGAGTTCTTGGTTGGTTTTCGACAGCAACTCGTTTTTCATTAAAATCTCTTTTTCGGAATGGTGGTTGATATTGAGCAAAAAGAAGAAAATGAGCACACACACAGTCAATCCCATGATGAAATTGATGATAAAGGTGGTTCGCACATAATCTTCGGCATACACCATCTTCTGTTGCTCGGGTGTTAGAATGAATATTTTAATCTGATAGACATATGACAAAATAAATAACCCAAGACTAATAAAGCAGAAAAGGATGGCCAGATAGCGATGTTTGTAGCCAAACAATGCGAGTGCCATTAATCCGGAGATGATAAAATAGATGTACGTTCCGGCCCGGTAGGTATCGTTGGCTGAGAAAACGTAGATGAGAAAATTAGCGGCAGCCAGAAGAAGAAAATTGGCAGCTTGATATTTTTCTTTTCGATTTAATACAATAGCGATGACACATACCAACATCAAGCCAAAGTAATAACCGGCAAAACCAACAATTCCATTATACCAATCGATGAACAGGTAAACAAAGCCAATAGAGAATGCAATCAATGCTAATTGTCCACGCAACATGGCAGACTTGTAAGCTGATTTTTCAGTAATGTACTTGTCTTTTCCGATGAGGAAAGTTCGGATCAACCCGCTAAAAGTCATATCAAATCGTAAAAGTTAAAGATAGTTTCAAAATAATCAGCTTTAAAATAAAAATACACTTTTAGGTTTGCCTTTTTGGTATCTTGGCAGTCATGAAGGTGCAGTTCAAAAAGATCGGTTTGGCGGTGGCTTTTTCACCCACCTCGCAGGCTTTGCTCACAGAAGCCTGTCGATGGACTTCTTTGAATCAGGCAGAGTTGGTGTTGATGCATGTAGGGCCCCGAACACCGGCAGCCGAAGATCAAATGCGTCAATTAGTCGGAACAGTTTCTATCACGCCCACTATTTTGTGGAGAGAAGGAAATCCTGTGAAGGAGATCTTGACATTTTGTAAATCAGAGAATATCGATTTGCTCGTGGCCGGAGCATTGAAGAAAGAGAATCTGCTTCAAAATTACATTGGAACGGTAGCTCGTAAAATCATGCGTAAAGCCGATTGCTCTATCTTGATGATTCAAAATCCATCCGTTGAGAGTAAGCCGGTTCAAAACATTGTTGTCAATGCTGAGGATAGCCCGTTTGTAGAACAGGCTATCGAGGTGGCTTGTGCTATTGGCGAGTGGAGGAAGGCGCAGTGGATTCACATTACGCGCGAGTTGAAATTACTCGGTCTCGCATTGGCAGCCAACGAGCAATGCACCGAAGATGAATATCATGAAAGCATGCAAGGCATGGTGCGCGAAGAAGTGGATGAGGTAGAAAAAATTCTTGGGCATGTTCCGCATCAACATGTAAAGATTAACATCAAAATGCTTTCTGGAAAATCCGGCTATGAGCTGGCACTCTTTGCTGAACGCAAAAAAGCAGACTTGCTGGTGGTGGGTGCTCCGGAGCGCAGATTTTCATTGCTCGATCGAATTTTTCCGCACGATTTGGAATACATTTTTGCCAATATGCCCTGCGATTTGCTAGTCGTAAACCCTAAAAAGAAAAATCATGGGTAAGCTGAGCCACGCAGATGTAGTACACTTACTCATGCAATTGAGTATTATGCTGTTGCTGGGGCGATTGCTTTCTGAAGCCTTGCGAAAGTTTAAACAACCCGCAGTAATAGGCGAGATTTTAGCCGGAATTTTATTGGGACCAACCATTCTGGGCATGATCAAACCAGAGTGGTTTCATGCGCTCTATCCGGTGCCAAGTCCTACTGCCACAGTGCTAACTGGTTTTGTGCAGGTGGCGGTGATTATGCTGTTGTTCATTGCAGGTTTAGAAGTAGACCTGCACATTGTATGGCAGCAAGGAAAGCAAGCACTCTCGACAAGTTTCCTTGGGCTTATCGTGCCCTTTTCATTCGGCTTTATTTTTCCGTATTTCTTTCCTGATTTTTTTGGCATTGCCGATCAACATGAAAAGCTGACGTTCGCATTGTTTATGGGCACGGCTATGGCCATCACAGCTTTGCCGGTGATTGTACGGATTTTAATGGATTTGAATCTCTTCAAATCGAAAATGGGTATGCTGGTAGTAACATCGGCCATGGTCGATGATTTAGTGGGTTGGCTCATCTTCTCTGTTATACTCGGCATGATTGGCAAGCAAGGCGATTCGTTTTCAATACTTAATACCGTTCTACTTACCATCACTTTTGTGGCTGTGATGCTGACGTTGGGAAGAGGGTTGCTCAATCGCATTTTGCCGTGGATTAACAAAAAACTGGCCTGGCCTGGCGGAGTATTGTCCATTTCGTTAGCGCTTTGCTTTTTAGGCGCAGCTTTCACCGAATACATTGGCTTGCATGCCATCTTCGGAGCTTTTATCATTGGCGTAGCCTTTGGCGATTCGAAACACTTTAGCGAACGTGCCAAAGAAATTGTCCATCAGTTTATCAACAATATTTTTGCACCCCTCTTTTTCGTGTCCATCGGTTTGCGTGTCAACTTCATTACCAATTTTGATTGGGCACTTACATCCGTTATTTTGTTGATCGCTTTCGCGGGAAAGATCATCGGTAGCGGTTTGGGCACACGCTTAGGCGGATTTTCGTGGCGCGAGTCTATTGCTGCATCTTTTGGCATGAATGCCCGCGGAGCCATGGAAATAATTTTGGGATTGGTAGCGCTTGAAAATGGATTGATCAACGAGCGTGTATTTGTGTCGCTTGTCATTATGGCGTTAATTACCAGCATTACCAGCGGTCCTTTAATGAAATGGGTGCTTAAACGCTGATGAAGTGTTTGCCATTTTTGATTTGGTCAATGCGTGGCGTTCACGTAATTTTAAACCCGGATACTGAAAAAATTAGACTTCTCTTTTATGCATCAAGCCATTGTAAATAATCATACCTATGAAGTGACAGAGAAAGACGGAGGCTTGCTGGTCGATCAGGAGATATTGGATTGGAACTTTGTTAAAATTTCAGAAGGTCACTATCACTTACTTTACAAGAATAAATCGTATCGGGCTGAGTTGGTTAAATGGGATGCGCAAGCCAAAACAGTTGTGCTCAAAGTAAACCAGCAGATTTTTACGGTAAACGTAAAAACGAAAATGGATTTGTTGCTGGAGAAAATGGGTATCAGCAATGCCAGTAGCAACAAGCTAAATTTTGTGAAAGCACCCATGCCGGGTCTCATCATCGATTTGAAGGTGAAAGCGGGAGACACGGTAACCACGGGAGACGTGCTGCTGATTTTGGAAGCCATGAAGATGGAAAACATTCTTAAAGCAACGGGAGATGGCGTAGTGAAAGAAGTGAAAGTAAAAAAAGGAGATAGTGTGGAAAAGGGACACGTGTTGATCGAATTTTAAAAGCGGCTCATGGATTCAATAAAAGATTCAATCGTTAAGTTTTTGCGTCTGGATAACCTGATAAATAATCTGACGGGTTATGTGGAGACGCAAGTGAAACTAGCAAAGCTGGAGGTGCGCGATGAGGTAGCCAAGATTTTATCGCGTGGATTGGTGATTGGCTCTGTGTTGCTTTTTGCGTTTTTGTTTCTTCTCTTCTTTAGCGTAGGCATGGCTCATTATCTGAACGGAGTTTTTCAGCAACCTTTTATTGGATATTGGATTGTGGCGGGATTTTATGCGCTTCCTTGCTTACTGTTTTTAGTTTTCCACAAGCCGATCAGCGCACATTTTGAAAAATATTTTGCCAAGCATTTACGAAACAAAGACAAATAGCATGGAACTGTTAGAAACGCAAGATCCAGAACGCAAAAAACTGATTGAAACATCCGATCGGCATAAGCGCGAGTTGGAGAAAGAAGTGAAAGACATGTCAGACAAGACCGAGAAGGTTGTAAAGAACGCACTGATCATTGGCGGAGTGCTGGCCGTTTCGTACCTGCTGGTCAGTCAGCTTGGATCGGGAAAAAAGAAAAAGAAGGTGAGGACCAAAGCAGTGGCAACCTCTGAGGCGGAGGAAGAAGATGAGCCCGAGGCACCA
>JAJTHV010000419.1 GCA_021300095.1 Flammeovirgaceae bacterium
AGGTTGTCAAGACGCAAAAAGTCGCTCACATATTGATACTGAGTCAATGTGGTTGAAAGTGTGCCATCTGAATTATAAAAATTCTTATCCGGAATGGTAATGTTATTGAGGCCAACCATGTACCGCGCATCGGCATATAAAAAGTTCTTGCCTACCTTGTATTTAACGCCACCTCCAAATACAAGCGAGCGATTAAAGAAATTTCGTTTAAAACTTAGATCAACATCGGGCCCCTGCGCGATTCGAGTTTGAGCCGAGATCGAACTATTGTCGTTAAAAATGAGTGAAGCGGAACTGGACATTAAAAGATTAGCCGCTAAACCAACATAGCCAAAAGGGCGGATCCGACCTGAATCGTAAGCGTATTTCAAATAAATCGGAATATCCAGCCAACCGGATCGGTCAATTAATGTACTGACATCACTTTGAGCAATTTGGGAAGTAGTTACCCCAAACGATTTGGTCGAATATGAAATCCCTGAACACAAACTCCAGTTATCGGTAATGTTCCAATCGATTCCTATACCCGCTTGAATACCAATGCGCAACGTGTTCGCTAAGGAAACATTTGATGCTGATGTCGAAACGCCTTGAATGATACCCGGAAAAGTAACATTGGCACCCAACTGGTAATGGGGCGTGAACCGAGGCCTTGAGGTGAATTTTCTGCTTAGGTAAACGATGTCAATCGGATCATCTTTTTCGTTCGGCTTAAACTCCGGATCTTCTTTTAGTAGATTCAGGTAGCTTGTTTCTGCCCCGAGCGGATCATCTAAAACCAAATATGCTTGTGCCAAAATGTAATAGGCTCTGAACCGCTGTTCTTTTGTGAAGCCGGATTCCAGACAGCTTTTTAGCAGTGAAGGCAAGCCATAAAATCGACCTGATTCAAATTCACCATTTGCCAAGTCTAGGGTTTGCTGGCAATTTTCCTGTGCCCTGATTTGTTGCACAACGAGAATGAAAGTAAAGAAAATAACGAATCTTTTGAGGTACATGGTTCGATTAGTAATCCTTAATTAACAAACTTGTGCAAGTTGACTCATATTCAATATCAGAACCTACATAGACTCTCCACTCTTCCTTGGTCATGTTTCGCGATAGATTAGGGCACACGCGTTCTGCCAATACCTTTGGATCAGTAGGGTATACCCTGATTTGTCCATCGTTACACGAAGCGACCAGATAATCGGAACCTTTGGCAAACCCGAGCTTCCACACATTGCCATTGTTGTTATCCATCACTACCGGTAAATCTTCTTCGTGATCAACTACCCACATCTGAAGTTTTCTGTCCAGACCAGCGCTTGCCAGCAATTTACCATCGGGACTAAATTCCAAGTCGGTGACTCCTGCTTTGTGGCCGGTCAATTCTTTTACTTTCTGGGTATTCAAATCCAAAATTTTCACCAAACCTTTCGTGCCGGATCTACTATCTCCAAACACCTCCATACCATACGCAATCACCTTTTCGGTAGGATGAAACGCCACTGAAAGAATACGCGCGGATGCCTCTGTTGCAATTTCATTAAAGGAGTAATCTTTAGTATCAATTAAAACAAGTTTACCCGAGGCTGATGCACCCACAATCCAATTTCCATCTGCACTAATATCAATCGATTTTAAGGCATAGGGTAACGTAATGATCACCTTACTCTGTCCGGTTACTTGATTTAAACGGAGGGTATGATCGGAGGAAGCAGAAATAAATCCTGTATTGTTGGGTAAGAATTTTATGTCCGTTATGAGCTCCTTGTGTCCGGCAATCACTTTAGGTTCGCTGGTTAGAGCATCAACTGAAAAAATCTCAAGGTCACTTGAATCATTTCCATTCACGAGATATTTTTCATCTTTACTAAGGGCCAGTACACGATTGGCCTGACCTTTGTTTTCATAGAAGGGCGCACTCGCTTTTTGCGTAATGTAGTTGCCCTCAACAATCCTTCCATCATTTCCGGTAGCAAAGAAACGATCCGAGTTTTGAGAAACCACCAAAGCGAACATTTTGTTTTTCAACCCTCCTGGAACGCGCACAGCATTGTAATTGTATCCGGTAAGTTTTGCCAATCCATAATAGAGTCCTCTGAATACATATGGGTCGTATTTCCGTCCGCCATATTTGTTGTGAAACAAATATCCTTGCATGGCAGTAAGGCCAGCTAAATCTTTATCATCAATGTTTTCTGATTTTGCTTCTAATGACTGAGCTACAGTTAGATAGTAAAGGCTATTGGCTCTTACGAAGTTTTTTTCTGCCTCATTTGTTTTTAATACGGCTATCTCTTTCGCATCACGCTCCTTCACGCTAGATTCTTTGGCGATTTGTTCTTGTCGCTTTGCCTCTTGAGCCTGAGCTAATGCAAATTCTTTCGCCAGGCGTGTTTCGGTCAAAGCATTCAGCAATTCTTTTTCCTTCTTAATCAACTCCTGTGTCTTTTTCTCAGCAACATTTTTTTGCTTAATGGCTTCTTTCTTTGCTTCATCAGCCAGTACTGTTTTTTGCTCAGCAACAGCCTTTGCTTCTAATGCCAATTGTCGCTCTTTCTTCATCTGGATTTGGTTGATCAATCCATAGAAGAAAAACCCAATAGAAACCAATAATGCGATACCTAACACAATATTCGTAATACGCGCTCTGCGGAGCATTCTGCGCTGAAGCATTTCCTGGTTCTTCAACTCAGCCTCGAAGGTGATGCGGCTGGTATCCAAAAAAACGATCGCCCGTTCAAAAGCCACATCATAGCGTTGCGCCCAAGTACGGGTAGGGTTCTGTTTCTTCTGCCAGTTCAAGGCTAATTGCAAATCGGGCGGACGCCATAAACTGGTCTTACCCACCTGATACATAGCCGATGCATCGGACACGCGCTTATACATACGTGCCGACTCAAACTCTTCATCTACCCACGTAGAAAGTCGAGTCCAGATACGCATCAAACTTTCGTGAGAAATTTCAATCAGCGATTCGGATGCAAGAGGAACATGGTAACTAGGCATCAAGAATGATCTTCCTTGCTGTCTAAATCGATCCACCACCTGAATCACTTTGCTTTCAGGCACTGCGGCCAATTCAGCTACCGTGCGAATTTTGGTAGGCCTTCGGGTACCCTGACTTTCCTGATTTTTTTCGGTAATTGCTTTGAATAGAATTTCCGCGATCTCTTTATCTTGTGAGTTGAGTTCCTCGTACGCCTCATTTGCATGGAGAGACAACGCTTGCGAAATCTGTCCAACCGAATTATAGTGTCGCAGATCCATCGGTTCTCCCGGCTCACGGTTGACTAACCAGTAATCCCACGTGCGCATAAGGGCATGTTGCAAAATGGGCAACTGATCTTGGTTATTGCCAATATCACTCAGTAATCGCTTCACCAAACGCTGCGAAATCCGACCTCCACCTACGGCTACCGGGCCTTCGATAACCATTCGCTTTTGTTCGCGCGTCATTTGTGGCACCAGATAATTGCTTTTATTCACCAGATTGGTAAGGCCTGGAAAGGATGCACAATCACCCATGAAATCGGCACGCATACTCAATGCCATATATGCAGGCACATCGGTTTGATCTACCGTTGCCAAAATCAAGCTTACAAATTCAGTCGATTCGTCTACGGCTCCTTCTGCTGTCGAATCTTTGTATCGGAACAGTTCTTCAAACTGATCTATTAAAAAGAAAACATTTTCATGGTTACTCGATTGAATATAACGGGTGATTTCAATGAGACCATTCGGTCCGCTATGTAACACCGAACTGATTACCGAACGATGAATTTGCTTGTCGGCTTCTTCAATTCGGCCTTCGGACAATAAAAAATCAACAATACTTTCGGTCAGATTTTGGATGGGGGAAGTACCCGGACGAGTGATGATTACCTTCCAGTTGGGACCCGTTTGGGTCATAAACCCTCCATACAGCATTGGAATTAGCCCGCAGTACATTAAGCTGGACTTACCACTGCCAGAATAACCTAAGACAGTAACTGATCTATTTTGAGATAACTTGAGAAGAATTTCGTCTGCCTGACCTTCACGGCCGAAAAATAAGTGACACTCGTCCAATGAAAATGGTCGTAATCCAGGGAATGGATTAAAATTAATCTTCTCTGAAGAATAACTAAGATCCGAATCCTGTTGATCGGGG
>JAJTHV010000464.1 GCA_021300095.1 Flammeovirgaceae bacterium
ATCAATTGTTCATGAATCAATACAGCTAAAACAAGAACATCTTTATTGCGTTCACCGATCTCTTTGTTGCGTGCTTTTGTTTTGGTGCTTGGCATGCATGCTGCCATAAAAAGTGCAAGAATAATGGTATACTTCTTCATGCTAGATTTTGGTTAATTAAGTCTGAGGCGTCAGACCGCTGTTTGCTGAAAATAAAAGCGGTCGGACGCCAGTAGTACCTTGGTTTGGTATAGAGTCTCGTAGTAATATAACTGTTTACAATGAAGAACTTCATTACTTCGGATAATTCGCATGGGCTTTTACTATTCTGAGCTGTCGCAAGTGGCGGTCGGTGTGGCCGAAGATCATCATGTAATTCTGGTGTACGTTAGGGCCGAAGCAAATGTAATGTACCCGCAAATTCTTCGTGGTGGTCTTCAGGTATTCAATGGATTCATTGCGCATCGTCATGATCCATGTTACATTATTCTTTCCTTCATTATTTCCTAGCGGAACAGCATAGCTAAATGGTTTGGTGTAATCCAACGCATTTTTCTGATCGGCTGACTTAGGCCCTTTTTCAAAGAGGCTGTCTTGAAGATAATGTTCAAAAGCTGGAATAGGTTCGAAATTGATAGCCACCGATATCTCACGCGTCAAAAGCAATTCCCATATCGCCAAATGCTCCACAATCTGATTGATGCTCCAGCGGTCGGGGCTCTCCTTAAAGTTCCATTGTTTCTTGGTCAGATCTTTCGTTTCATCCAGTAACTCCTGCTTCGTTCGAATCAAATTATCTAATAAATACTTTCGGTCCGCTTCTGTCCAAACAGGTGTTGCGGGTTTTTCATTAGTTTGTGCAGTACTGATCAGACTCAGTACAAAAACAAAATGGAGGGCGAGTAGTGTATGCTTCATTTTTGATTGGGTTATGTGCAACGTAATTAGTGAAGATTCGTTTTCCTTCAACTTCGTTCCGACAATTCACTCAGAATCGCCATGGCATGTTCGGCATCTTTTTGGTCGACAAAAATATGGTCGTGATAAATAGCAGCAACCACATTGCAACTGATCCCCTGATCAGCGAGTGCTTTCGAAAACGCAGCCGTTAAACCCACGGCAGCCAATGAAGAGTGAACGGTCAACGTAATCCAACTGGCGACAAAAGAATACGAAAGGTGTAGTTGATCGGCAACCTCCTTCTTGATAATAAGTGTATTTCCTTCCTCTTCCCGAAATGTCATAACAATGTCGTTCGGGTTTACACTTGAAATATCTTCAACCACACAAAAAACAAATTGACCTTCACGAAGTTTGGGCTTCATGCTCTTCAATAGCTCGTTCAAATCCGTTTGGCCGGTAGGTGTCATTTTGTTTTCAAGTAATTAACGAGTCCATACAACGACACGAGCGTCCAGCAGCCTTCGAGAATAATAAAAGGAATGTAGTTGAGAAGAATCGATGCTACGCAGGCAATGGCTGCGCCTATCAGGTTCATCAGAATATAAATCAGGCTGTCCTTTTCAATGACATTGCGTAAGTTTAAAAAGAAAGCCACCAGCAAAATGGTCACGCCTGTAAATCCAATCCAGTCGGTAAAATTCATAACTCAGGTTACCCACCAAAGGTCGCGTAAGCGAATGACATTTAAAAAGCCCCATTTCATAAACTGGCCTTCACGATTCTCGGTCAATATCTTTTCCCACCACGATCAAAACCTTCCCAGCACACGCCAAATTTTCCTATTTTTGCCGACTTATATAATCGACAAATGGCACTGGCAACCAAATACAACCCGGCAGAAGTAGAAGACAAGTGGTATCAATATTGGATGGAGCATCGCTTCTTCCATTCGGAGCCGAACCCCAACAAAGAACCCTACACCATCGTGATTCCGCCACCCAACGTAACGGGTGTGCTGCACATGGGGCACATGCTCAACAACACTATTCAGGATGTGTTGATCCGCAAGGCGCGCATGGAAGGCAAAGAGGCTTGCTGGGTGCCGGGCACGGACCATGCTTCGATCGCTACGGAAGCGAGAGTAGTTGCTATGTTAAAGGAGCGCGGCATCAAAAAGTCAGACATTGGCCGCGAAGAGTTTTTGAAATATGCGTGGGAATGGAAAGAGAAGTATGGCGGCATCATCTTAGAACAACTTAAAAAGTTAGGCGCTTCCTGTGATTGGGAGCGCACCCGCTTCACCATGGACCCGCCCATGACGGAAGCCGTGATTGACGTGTTCATCGACTTGTATAAGAAGGGATATATCTACCGCGGCATGCGCATGGTGAACTGGGATCCGGTGGGCAAAACAGCTTTGTCGGATGATGAGGTGAACTACAAGGATGTCAACTCAAAGCTGTATTACATTCAATATCCGATCGAAGGAAGTGCGGGTGAATTTGTGACCATTGCCACAGTTCGACCCGAGACTATCATGGCCGATGCGGCCGTTTGTATTAACCCGAATGACGAGCGCTATCGCCACCTGAAAGGCAAACGGGTGTTGATTCCATTAATTAACAAATCAATACCAATCATTGAAGATGAGTATGTTACGATGGATTTCGGAACCGGTTGCTTGAAGGTGACTCCGGCTCATGATACCAACGACTACGCCCTCGGACAGAAGCACGGACTGGAGGTAATCGACATCTTAAATGAGGACGGCACACTAAATCAGTTGGCTCAAATCTATGTGGGCGAAGACCGCTTTATTGCGCGCAAGAAGATTGGCAAAGAGCTGGAAGAGAAAGGCTTTTTAGCGAAAGTAGAAGACTACAAAAGCAACGTGGGGCACTCGGAAAGAACCGATGCGGTGATTGAGCCACGCTTGTCGCTGCAGTGGTTTGTGAGCATGAAAGAGATCACCAAGCCTGCGTTGGAAAACGTGATGAACGATAATATCCAGTTGATTCCACCGAAGTTTAAAAACACCTACAAGCACTGGATGGAAAATGTACGCGACTGGTGTATTTCCAGGCAGTTGTGGTGGGGACAGCGCATCCCTGCATGGTATGCTCCGGACGGAACGTTTATAGTAGCGAAGACACGCGAGGAAGCTTTTGCTCAATTGTCAAAGGTCAATAGTCAATGGACGAGTGATGATTTGAAACAAGACGAAGATGTACTGGACACTTGGTTCTCCAGTTGGCTGTGGCCAATTTCCGTGTTTGACCCAACTATTTTTGGTGAGGGCAAAAACAAAGGCAATGCTGATTTGAACTACTACTACCCTACCAACGATCTGATTACCGCACCGGAGATTTTGTTCTTCTGGGTGGCACGCATGATCATTGCCGGTTATGAATATCTTGGAACAATGCCGTTCAAGAATGTATACCTCACCGGTATTGTTCGCGATAAGCAAGGCAGAAAGATGTCGAAGAGTTTGGGTAACTCACCCGATCCACTGGAGCTCATGAAAACCTACGGAGCCGATGGTGTGCGCACAGGCATGCTGTTCAGTTCACCGGCCGGTAACGATTTGTTATTTGATGAGAAGTTGTGCGAACAAGGCAGAAACTTTTCCAACAAAATCTGGAATGCTTTCCGTTTGGTGAAAGGTTGGGAAGTAGTGAAGATGGAGCAGCCACAAGAAAACAAAGTGGCCATTGAGTGGTTTGATGCCAAGCTTCACGAATCGTTGGCCGAACTGGAAGATCACTTTTCAAAATTCAGAATTTCAGATGCGTTGCACACTACTTATAAATTGGTGTGGACCGACTTCTGTGCGTGGTATTTGGAAATTATAAAGCCGGAGTTTGAAAAACCGATTGATTCGGCTACGTATGAGAAGACGGTTTACTTCTTTGAAGAATTATTGAAAGTGTTGCATCCGTTCATGCCGTTCATTACCGAAGAACTGTGGCACGAACTAAAGGAGCGCAAAGAGACAGAGTGCATTATTGTGGAGGCATGGCCGAAAGCGAAAGCGAGTGATAAAAATCAAAACTCGGATCCAATCGAGCAAATATCAGCATCTTTTGAATCGCAGCACATCGAAAAAATTATGAATGGGATAATGTTCATTCGGAAGATTAGACAAAAAAATGGTTTAAAGAATACCGAACTTGCTAAAGTTCATGTAACAGGCAGCAAGATAGAATTCCCTGCTCTCGACAAGTGGAAAACAATTATCGAGAAACTTTCGACTTCAAAAGTCAGCGTAACGTCAGAACCGGTTAAATTGAATGGAACCTACTATTCTGAATTTGATGGCAGCATGCAATGGGATGTAGAAAAGATAGATCAAGATAAAACAGAACTAATTAATCAAATTAAAAAAGACATCGAATACCAGAAAGGATTTTTGACTTCCGTGGAGAAGAAACTTTCCAATGAAAAGTTTGTAAGCAGCGCACCGCCACAAGTAATCGACAACGAGCGCAAGAAAAAAGCCGATGCCGAAGCAAAGATCAAATCGTTGGAGGAAAGTTTGAAGGGACTATAACTAGATGCTCGTTACTAGTTGCTGGTTGCTAGAAACCGGAAACTAGTAACCTGTAACAATTTAGTCCGCCTTCACAGCCGTCACTTCAATTTCTACCAGAAAATCAGGGTCGATCAACGCTTTAATTTCGATCATCGAAGTAACGGGCTTGATGTCTTTGAAAAATTCTCCGTGGGCCTTCCCTACCTCTTGCCAAAACGAAATGTCGGTGACGAAAATACGGGTGCGCACTACATCCGTTAAGGCAAAGCCGCCACGCTTCAATGCAGCTTCAATCTTTTGAATGGCATATTTGGTTTGCAGGTAGAAATCGCCTTTACCTACCACGCCATTTTCATCCGAAGCCACCGTGCCGGAAACTTCCATGGTGTTGCCCACCTGCACGGCTCTGGAATACCCTACAATATCTTCCCACTTCGCACCACTGGAATAATTGATTCGCTTGCTCATAATTCGCTGTTAGATGTGTAAATTTCGATCAAAGATGAGCTATCTCAACCAATTCTCAAAAGAAGAAAACGAGCGTTACAGCCGCCATTTTTCCTTACCGGGATTTGGGGAAGAGGCTCAGGCCAAACTAAAGAATAGCAGCGTGGTAGTGATTGGTGCCGGGGGCCTTGGTTGCCCCGTGTTGCAATACCTTGCCGCAGCCGGAGTGGGTACCATTGCCATCATCGATCATGATCGGATCAGCCTTTCGAATTTGCAACGACAAGTTCTATTCAATGCGGACGAAATCGGTTTGTATAAATCGGAGGTGGCGTTAGCTAAACTTCAGCGCCTGAATGCTAACATTAACTTTCGCAGCATCGTTAGCCAAATGAATTCGCAAAATGCATTGGAGTTGTTATCGCCTTACGGCCTGATCATCGACTGCACCGATAACTTTCCCACCCGCTATCTTTTAAACGATGCGAGTGTGTTGCTGAACAAACCGCTTATCTATGGTTCTATTTTTCGTTATGAAGGTCAGGTAGCCGTATTCAACTACCAAGGGGGCGTTACCTACCGCGATTTGTATCCACAGCCTCCTTCCCCCGGAACGGTACCCACATGTGAGGAAGGTGGCGTGTTGGGTGTGCTGGCGGGCATTATCGGATGCCTGCAGGCCAACGAAGCCCTGAAAATACTGTCAGGCTCCGCTCCGTCCCTGTCCGGCAAACTGCTTTTATTTGACTCCTTATCGAATGAAACGACCATTGTCAACATCCCCCCTAAAAACGAGCGCAAAAAGATTAGCGAATTGATAAATTATGATGATTTTTGTCATGTCGAAACAAACCCAGTAAAACATATGAAAGAAGTAACGGTACAAGAACTGAAAGAACTTAAAGACAAAGACGCCAACTTTCAATTGATTGATGTTCGCGAGCCTCATGAAGTTGATATCTGTGAGATCGGTGGTGAACTGATTCCACAAGGAGATATTCCGCACAACGTAGATAAAATCTCCCGCGACAAACAGGTGATCATTCACTGCCGCAGCGGTGCACGCAGTGGCAACATGGTGAAGTGGCTGGAAACCAACCACGGCTTTACGAACCTTTACAATCTGAAAGGTGGCATTCTGGCATGGGCAAAAGAAATTGATACCTCAATGCCTACCTACTAAGATCTAAAATTACGGATGTAGAACTTAATAGTGTTAAGTTAAGCTCCTCTTGACTTCCTCTCTTGTGGAGAGGAATGAGGTGAGGTTTTTAAGAAAGCTTAACTTAACAATATCAAAACAAGATTTGAGAGTAGAAAGAAAAGATCAAACAAAATTTATGAAAACAATTAAACTAACTGCAATTGTGTTGATGGGATTGGCGCTCACTCAATGTGAGAAAGGTACGGAACAAAAATATCCGCAAGTAAAAGCACCGGTTGCCGCTGTAAAGCCACACGAAATCACTTCGAAGCATGGCGATAAGCGGATCGACAATTATTTCTGGTTGCGCCAACGCGAGGATTCTGCTGTTGTCAATTACCTGAAAGCAGAAAACGCCTATCTGGATACAATGCTCGCTCACACCAAAGGCCTGCAGGAAAAATTATTTTCCGAGATGAAAGGACGCATCAAAGAAAAAGATGAATCGGTTCCTTATAAAATAGATGATTACTATTACTACTCGCGTGTGGTGGAAGGCGGAGAATATGCACTCTATTGCCGCAAGAAAGGATCACTGGAAAGCGCGGAAGAAATCATTGCCGATGGAAATGAACTCGGCAAAGGGCGTGGCTACTTTAGTATGTTTGCCACTACCAGCCCTAACCACAACATAGCCGTACTGGCGATGGATACCGTAGGAAGAAGATTTTACACCTTGTCATTCAAAGACATGCAAACCGGCAAAATGCTGGCGGACAAAATCCCCGGCACCACCGGAAACTTTGAGTGGTCCAACAACAACAAAACTGTCTTCTACTCGAAACAAGATCCGAATACACTGCGCTCGGATAAAGTTTACAAACATGAACTGGGAACCGATGCTTCTAAAGATGTGGTGATATTCGAAGAAAAAGATCAAACCTTGTCAGCCTACATTGGCAAAACAAGATCCAAAAAATACCTGATCGTGCAATCGGGCAGAACGGATGCTTCCATTGTTCGTGTGATGGAAATCGACAATCCCAAAGCAACGTTGCAGGTGATCGAACCATTGAAAGAGAATGTTCAATACTCGGCTGACCACATGAATGGTAAATTTTACATTCGCACCAATGCCGATGCCACCAACTATCGGTTGGTAACGATGGAAGAAAACAAAATCGGAAAGGAAAATTGGAAAGACTTGATTCCGAATCGGGAAGATAAATTCTTAGAAACCTTCGAACTCTTCAACGATCATTTAGTGATTCAGGAAACGGTAGCCGGCCTTGTAAACATTCGTTTAATTAAATGGGCCGATCAATCCGAGCACAGCCTTGACTTTGGCGAAGCGGCTTATGTAGCCGGCATCGGTAACAATCCCGATCCCAAGTCCACTACCCTGCGCTACTTCTATCAATCCATGACCACTCCTTCATCGCAATACGATTATGCGATGGATACGAAAGAAAAGAAATTATTAAAGCAGCAAGAAGTGTTGGGCGGCTTTAATCGCGAGAATTACCAAACCGAACGCGTGTGGGCTACCGCGCGCGATGGTGTGAAAGTGCCGGTGTCCATTGTTTATCGCAAAGATAAATTCAAGAAAGATGGTAGTAATCCTTGCTTTCAATATGCGTATGGTTCGTATGGTTCTTCGATGCCTGCGTTCTTTAGCTCAAGCCGCCTGAGTTTACTCGACCGTGGTTTTGTGTATGCCATTGCGCACATCCGGGGCGGACAAGAAATGGGCGGACAATGGTATGAAGACGGCAAGATGTTAAAGAAGAAAAATACATTCACCGACTTCATCGATGTGTCGGAGTTTTTGATCAAGGAAAAATATTCCGGCAAAGACAACCTGTTTGCCAATGGTGGCAGCGCAGGAGGTTTGCTAATGGGTGCCATCACGAACATGCGTCCCGATTTATACAAAGGCATCATTGCCGATGTGCCATTTGTAGATGTGATCAGTACGATGGAAGACGAAACCATTCCGCTTACCACCTTTGAGTGGAAAGAGTGGGGCAACCCGAATGTGAAGGAAGAATATGACTACATGCTCTCCTATTCACCGTACGACAACGTAGAGAAGAAAGCCTATCCGAATCTGCTTGTCACCACCAGCCTACATGACAGCCAGGTGCAGTATTGGGAACCAGCCAAGTGGGTAGCCAAGTTGCGCACACACAAAACCGACAACAACCTGTTGTTGTTAAAAACCAATATGGAAGCGGGGCACGGTGGCGCCAGCGGGCGATTTGAATCGCTGAAAGAAGATGCACTGATGTATGCGTTTGTGTTTGATCTGGTAGGAATAAAAGAATAAGATTAGAGCGTAAAATAAAGCCGGTGTATGCGTAGGTGTACATCGGCTTTTTTATTAATCTATATCTAATATACCACACCTTTGCTCATTGGTGGCAACTCACGATTTCCACATCGTCTTTGAAATATCTTTTTATAATATTGTACAGCACTAAATCATAATTTTTTAACTCCTCTCGGGTGTTTATTTGATTATGAATTCCATTAGTAAGGATAGCTTCTGCATTAGAATTGAACCACGCTTGAACTCCTTCTGCGAAATATTCTATATAATTTGAACCAGCATATGTATCTGCCCAAAGTCCATTCTCTATCGCACTATTGAAAGCTTGTTGTAATTCTGTGTCAATATCAGTGTCTACATACTTTATTCCCAATTGGTGAATTCCATGCGAAAACTCATGAATAAGTATATCCTCATTATAGTATGGGTCGCTACCGAGTCCGTAGCACATTACATTTTCCTCTGCACAACTGGCAAGTGGCCTGACAATCGTGGCTCCGAGTCCACGATATTTATTCCAGTTAGTCCCCGGGAAAGCAATATTCAGATCGCTATGCTCAGGCATATTGGTAGTTACTTCTGATTTAGCCATAATGCCAACCCTAATCTTATTCTCAACTAATTTAGCTAAGACATCGCTTCTCAGCGAAACCATTTTGGTTACTACCTTCCGAACATTTAACAGAGCCTGATCAGAAACTTTGTCAGAACTAATTATTGGAATACCGGAAGCGTCTATATATTTCTTATAAAAGGAGTTCAGATTGAGAGACGTAGGTGGAGCTGTTATTCCATCAGCGGAAGCGGTAAAAGTAAAACTAACCTCATTACCATAGGCTGTTCCTGCAGCATTGGTAGCGTAAGCTCTTACATAATATTTTGTAGGAGGTGTAAGTTCGGTTAAACTACTTGTAAAACTGCCTATACCCGAACCGTCCGATGTTTTTGTTGTTAGCGATATTGTTGGGGTGGTAGTCGTGCTCCAAACAATTCCTCTAGCAGTTATTGCCGCCCCTCCATCACTAACAATAGTACCACCACTACTGGCACTAATTGAAGTAATAGCTGAAATAGATTTGGTTGTAACAGTCGGTAGTCCAACCGGCTTAGATTCATCCTTTTGGCAACCATTAAAAGTCAGAAAGAATATAACTATCAATACCCATTTTGATAGTGAAGCTCCGTGCTGGTGGTCTTCTGTCGTTAAGGTTTGTCTCATGGTTAGTAGTTTGTGAATCAATTGAAACATGCTACCAGACTGACTCCAAAACAGTATTCTCTTCTTCACCTTTGTCATCATTCTATTTCGCAATTAAAAATCACTTTAAACGCCTCGCCAACTGGATGGATCGTTTTAATGAATTGATGTTGGTCCAGTCGTGATGTGAAACAATGATGTGCTTGGGGTCTGGGCATTTTTTCTGTACCCGCCTTAAGGTAGTTTCGTATTCTGCTACATTGGCATCGCCCAGATAACCCAAATTCTCCGCCTCGGCTCCTTTTATCAAACAACCACCATACAGCACCTTTTCTTTGGGAAACCACGCTATAATATTATCAGCCGTATGACCTTCTCCCGGATAATAAATTTCAAAGGAATATTTCCCCATTGTGAAAACCGTGTCTTTGGTCATCAAAAACTCTGCCCGCTTCTTTCCATTTTTTTTGCTCCACTGATCGGTTAGTGTAGTTGTATAGGTTTTTATTCCTTGCTTTCGATAGTACGCAAGGCCTTCCGTTCTATCGCCATGCCAGTGCGTTGCAATACAGATCGCAACACGTTGCTGGTGCTTCACCCGGATGCTGTCGAGCAGGGGTTGAAATTGCGTTGAATCCCAGGGTGTATCAAACAAGACAGCCCCTTGGTCCGTCAGCAAATACATGCCATGTGCCGGAGTGTAGTTTCCTTCATACACGTTGTAGGTGGTATAAATGTAAAAATCACCCGTCAACGGTGTGATTTTTAATCTCGCTTTTTCGGTCTGTGCCAAACCAGAGGTGACACAAATGATAAGAACAATGGCAACGCTACCTATTCGCATGATAATCGGAGGGATAATAACTATTTCTAAAGTTAAAGACGAAACAAGGTAAAGACGTCTTTTCAATGTACCAACGATTGTCCGTCATAAACTTGCATTTGTTTAGATGCGTTTCGTCATTCTGTCTGCTTGCCCTGCGTTTTGCTTCGTGGCCAGAAGCAGAGGAAGACCAGCCCAATCGCTACAGAGATTAAAACGCGAATCCAATACATATTCAGCTCCGGAGTGGCAAGGGCTATCTGTGAAATCATTCCTTCCTGAATTCCATTGCCGGCACCATGTGCGATGGCTGCCGGAATAAAACTTTTCGAGTAAACCGTCATCCATCCCATAAAAAAGGAGTATCCGATTAATACAAGCGGAGAGAAAATGAAGCTACCCATGATCGGGTTTTCCGGATAATTATATCCGAATAACTGAATCGGCAAATGCCACATCGCCCACAAAAAGCCGAGCAGCAGAATTCCTTTCCACACACCCAAGCGCTCTACCAACAAACCCTGTAATAATCCACGCCATGCAATCTCCTCTCCTGCCGCCAGGAAGCCATTGAGGAAGGCGAAGAGAAAACCGGTAATAAACAGATTGGCGGCAAAGATGAACCAGGACTGGCTGCCCAAGCCCAACAAAAACGGACCATCAGAAATGGTAACGTTACTTGAAAACTCAAACCATCGGGATGTACCCCAGTGCAACGATTCAAACATGAGTACCACCAGAGAAGCGAATACGATCGGAATCAATACCGAAAGAAACACAGCCCACACAATTTTTATAGTGGGCGTCCACACTAACTTCGATTTGAGCGCGGGATGGAAGCGCAGAAAGAAAAACGTCACCAGAGCCGGAGTGAGCATGGTAGCCGCCAACCACCCATTCATCGCAGGATCATCCAACCCGGCAGTCACGTTGATGGCAGCAATCTGTAACCCCCAACTGAAAAGAAACAACGCTCCGACATAGCGGAGGATAACAGTCCACGAAACCAGGTTCGCATTCAATTCCATTGTTTCGGGTACGTTTTCTTTTGGCGCTGACTTCATACATTTTCTTTTTGCCTCAAAGTAAAAGCAATTGCAGCAAAGGGAAGTACCACCTTATAAACCGGGAAGTATTTTAGAGCGATTTGATTCCATGTTATCATTTAGGCCATCGTAGAGAGACTTCAGGCGATCGTATCCTCCAGGTTAAATTTTAAAGCAACTTCCCGCCACCACTTTTAGTCCATCGGGAAACATTTTCCAAACCCGCAAATAGCGAAATTGCCCTTCGATGGGAGTTCCTAACATCTTTCCCTTGGTGTTATACACCACCACGACAACCGCATTGTCGCCCATGATTTTGACGCTCTCAAAGTTGGCGATGAGCTGTTCCACCTCCATTTGTCCGGAGCGATGTGAAGCCAAATCCATTTCTTTAGTTACCGCCTGCCCGTTAGGGGCAATAAAAAGCAAATCATTATGCAGCATGCGGTCGAGCATCGTGACGTCACTCGTTTTGATTGCTTCGATTAGTTGGTTTTCTATTCCAATGATTTCTTCGGCTGCCATCTCTTAGGTTTGGTTGTATGATGACTAAATACGAGATCGAATGTTATTTGTTGGATAGTGAGACAATCTTACGAAACAATTGAAATATATCTTTTTGTCCATAGCTAAACGCCATAGCACGTGTATGAAAAATATAGAGACATGATCCATTCGCGATATAATATGGATTCGTATTATAGTAAGGGAAAGGGTATTTTGAGTTTAACTTGGTCAACGCAAACTGTGTGGTTGCTTCATCCTTAAACTTCCATTGTTCAATAACACCATCGCTTACCCAACTAGCCGTTTCTCTTTTCTGATAAAAATAGAGCCAGGCACTTTCTGCCGTCCGGAAGATTTCCGTGTCAATAGAATCGCCTGCATTCCGCACCCTCGTATTCCACCATAGTATTTCAGATTTCTCTTTAGCGATTTTATAAAAAGGGAACATTCCAAAGCACTGAATTTTGCCATCCACTAACTCCCGGTAATTTTTCAATCTTTTCACTTTGCTTGTATCGCTTTTGAAGCCAAGTGAGTCCAAAGCAACAACCAGGCTTTGGAATTCATGTGTCGGTACATCAGCCGATTTTTCACGAACGATCGAACGATTGGCGCTCGGTTGATCAACGGTGGCCTGTGTTGCCGGTTTGGTTTTCTTTTCACGACAAGAAATTGCCAAAAGAAACAAACTCAAAAGAAGGACACTTTTCATTTTAAATCGGCTATTTTTCTATAGTGTTGATACCAGTACTGAAAATTTTCCGCTTTTTGTATACGTTCATCGCTTGTAGAAGATACTTTATATCGGCATCCTGATTTCATATTTGCCTTAAACGGTTCTATCCAATAGTGCCCCACATCTTTTAAAGCCACCTGAAAATCGCTATTGTTACCTTCCGGAATCGCCAAACAATGCCCAAAATAAGAAGAGTAAATACTATCCTTCGTAATTATTTTAATCTCTGAGGGAACAATTTCGTCCCAATTAATGCTTTCAAAGCCACTCTCTTCAAGCTCTTTCAGTGTATAATTGTAACCATAAGAAATTATTGTATCACCAGAAATTTTTGTGAACACATGTCGTGGCCGATCATTTACATTATGAAATCTATAGCACACTCTGTCATCCTTCGGAATTTCATAAACAGTTGTATTATATTCGGAAAATAATGTCACTTCAATGATCGAGTCATTCGTGCTTCGGATGGCTAAAAAGGGAAAGTACAGTGTATCTCCCGTTAGCTGTGCAATGCCTTGACGCTTGAAAATGTTGAATTCCTGGTAAAATTCCTTGTCTTGTTGCATTTCTGCCTTTAACAAATAACCGGTAGTGGAATAACCTGCGCTATCGACTGATTTCTCTCGACAGGAAACCAGAAATAGGATAATTACCCAACATTGTTTCATCATATGGCGCAGTTGTATATTGTATTAAATTCCTATCAATGAACTATGACAGAAACATAACATTGGCGGAAGTACAATTAACACGCAAAATACATCTTAATAACTATTTGATCATCCAGTCTCCACCTGATCCAACCTTCTTCATTGTCTCGTGTTTTGATTTTTAACCAGTCGCCTTTCATTTCGATTTTCTCTGCCCGCCAAATTTTGTATTTCTTTGGGTCGTCATTTAAAATAATGGCCGCGTTGTCGGATGGCTCTTGTCGTAATGGGTTTTCAATTCGGTCAAAGTCTAAACCCAATGTTGTCCAATCGTTGACGTATTCAATGACTGTTTCAAATTTGAACAAGCTGTCGGCCCTCTTGATAAATCCGGTTTCACTTGTCTTTTGGTTAATAACAACTTCATAATACTTGTTGGTTGATTTTGTGCAATCGAAGATTAGCCTAAAATAATCTGGGTTGGCCCCAAATTGTCTCGGGTTAAAGGGATTGGCATCGTTGTTACGAGAAAAGGACTTATCCTCTAGTTTTGTGGTAACATCGTTGTCGGTTACCCGAATTGTTATCTTTGGTTTTCCTTTGTTATCATAGATGATCAAGTCTTTTCCGAGATAGTCACGCTCCGAATCAATTTCAATCAGTCCGATTCCCCTGATTGGTCCGTCTGGTTCAAACTGATATGAATTTATATAATCTAAGTCGTTCTTCTGAGCTGTGGCGGTGGTCAGCGCTATCAACATGTATAGTATTGTGAAAACGAATCTCATAAATAGTACAAGTATAAACTTTTCATTTTCTATAAACACCCTCATAAATCAACTCACCTTGCTCGTTCCACTCTTTACACGTTCCTTTATCGTAAGAATTATATTGATCTCTGTTGCCATTGTAGCATTCTTTCTTCTTTTGGCCCGATTCATAGTAGACAATTAGTTGATTGTTATCCCAAAACTCATTGGCAGGTTTGCCGTCAAAATAAAGAATAAATCGCTCCCGGCTGATTTCGTCTTTGATGTTCCCACTCGGATAAAGGCGCACACGTCTCTTTACAATATCATCCTTAAACTCAAAATACTCCTTCGTCATGAGACTATCCTTGGGAGAAGCCCAGACGCCTTGTCTTAAACCGTACTTATCCGTATAGTTAATGGTATCTCCTTTAAACATTTTATAAGTAATCGGAAATGTTTTGAATTTCTCTGTTGAGAATTCGATTTCTTTATTTCGGAAAGTGATCTTCACCTGATCGTCTGCTCCTTTTATCTGATAAAGAAATTCATAACAGCAGTAACACTCGCATATAGTTCCGGTCTCTTCAAAGTCCAGATTTAAGATACCATTTTTAAGGGTAGCCGATGGCAGGAAAGTGGCGCAGCAGATGGCCATGTCTCCTATTTGAACAGTTAATATGCCGTTGGTAAATGATTTACTGATGATCCGCGTGCGCAGTTGGTAATTGTCTTTAATTTGCTCGCAGGTAGAATTGGTAAAACCAAAAACGTGAACAGTTGCCTTTTGGCTCCACATGATGGTGGTAACTAGACTAAAGAAAATAACCAACAGTTGTTTCATGCACTTTTAGCTGCGATGCAACTAAATTAAGAAACTAAAAGGACAAGTTAATACAAAATCCTAAACTGCCTAGGGTGATGTTCTGGTCAATATATGTCCAAGATGTTTGCCGACAGGTTTACTGATCTGCACCGACAGAGCCCCCGAGGCGGGAGACTCCGCGAGGACGGAACAGCATAGCGCACAACGACAAGGCTTGCCGCTGCCAGGGTCTTAGGATTCCGTCAGCTGAGCCACTGTCAGCCTAAAATTAAATAAACCTGAACCGAAACGAAATGACATCAGGCTACGCACTCAACCGCTTAGCAAGCAGCCAGCGAATTAGTTAATCGGCAGCTGATAATTGCAGCCGACTAAAGAACTGAAGCCGAAATCCCCAACGTCAGCCCCGGATAGCGGCAAACCCTTGTTGTGCGTTCGCCTTAATGTTTTACTATCAATAGTTTAGAAAATAAATAAATGGAATATTGTCATCAGAGATGATAGTGAAAATAATTTCTTATAAATACTTTATTCTTAATATGCTGCTGTAAACCTCCTTTGATGATGTTTTGGATTTTCTACTTCATCAGCAATAACTACTGCTAGATCTTCTACAGAAAGTACATTATTGCCATTTTCATCTACTACCGGATAATCTGTTCCTAAACGATATTTTCCTGTTCTTCCAGTCGTTATTCCTTGGTGCATATCAACTGCTGGACTAAAAAACACCCAATCCAATTCTGTTTCTTCTTTAAGAATATTGTAATAATCTCGGGCTGCTTTTGCACCAGGTACAAAAGGATTGTCTGCAGGAAAAGTATCAACCAATTGTTTGCCATCAGGTGTAAATAAACTCCCGGCACCACCTATCGAAATGAAACGTTTTACTCCCGATTGTTTTACTGCTTTTTGAATAGCTTTTGAACCTGTAATAAAGTCTTCATAAATAGTTGGGTTTGTCCAACCCGCACCAAAAGCACTAATAACCACATCAAAGTTTTCTAGTATAACACTTAAAGCGTCAACGTCTGTTGCGTCAACAGCTTTATAGTTTAGGTTCGGCTTTTCGGATACTTGTTCCGTTCTGGAAATTCCAGTCACCTCAAAACCTCTGTTTGCTAACTCGTTTGTAATGTTTTTACCAACAAATCCTGTTGCTCCAATTACTGCTACTTTCATTTTCTATTAATTTTTAAGTTTAGTAAATAATTATAGTGCAAATTTGGCGTATATTTACTATACTAAATATACTACTATACAATTGTATAGTAAAAAATTAAGTGATAATGAAAATTGAAATCAATTTAAGTGACGTCAAGAAATGTCCGCAAACTTTTGTATTGGCCGTAAACGATACAATGAATGTATTGACAGGAAAATGGAAACTGCCAATAATAGCATCATTGGTTTTTGGAAGAAAGAGGTTTAAGGATATTGAGCGTGAAATTCCTAAAATAACCCCCAAGATGTTATCAAAAGAGTTAAGAGAATTGGAACTGAACGGTATCGTTAAGAGAAATGTCTTGGATACTTATCCAGTTATTATCGAATATCAAATTACTGAATCGGGCAGAAATATAAAAATGGTTTTAGACGCCATGGTAAAATGGGGTATTGAGCATCGTAAGAAAACGTTGGAGACAGTTTAATTTGGTGTATTGCTTTCCTAACATTAGTGATGAAAATAAGAACCTTTAAGGTAAAAGCTGAATGCTATTGGTAGTAAATTCAAGTTGAGGTAAAGGTGACGCACAACGTTCAACTAATTGCTGGCGGGCAATTAAAATCTTCGCTCTGTCACCCGCGCCTCGCGGGGTAATAAAGATAAATAAAGAACTACACACTTCAATGACGCACAGTTTGGCCGCTTGAAATAAGCTTTTTGTTGGTAGCTGTTGGCCCCAAGTCCACACTTCATTTGTAACTCCGTATTCCTGTCACCTGTAATTTTATACAACTCTTTTTAGTAAGTCGCGCGGTGGCTAGCTTTAGATGCGAGTCGGATGAGTGATCTGCCAATGTCCGTGTGGTCACATGAAACCAACTATACGTTGAAGTCCAATATTTTACTTTCAGCAAAGGTTGCCTGTGTAAGCATTGCAAGTTCAGCTTTTTCTTTAATCCACGTTAGCGGAAATGATTTCACTTCCTTGCTAATTGAATTTTTCAGGCTATAGGGAAGAATCGTAACACCAAGTCCACTGCCAACCATTTGCAACAGGGTGTTACTGCCCAAGCCTTCATACTGAATGTTTGGCGAAAATCCGGCACGCTCGCAAAGACTTATGGTTTTATCGAAGTAGCCCGGATTGTAATGACGAGGAAAGAAAACAAACGGTTCTTCTCGCAAAATGCGCAAGTCTGTAAGGCGTTTCTTTACGAATGGATGATTGGCCGGAAGGAATAAGGCAAAGTCTTCTTTGTAAACAATTGTCTGTATGAGCTCTTTGCTGTTGACAGGGCCGCGTACGAAGCCCACCTCTATCAAGCCATTTCGAAGGCTTTCAATTTGGTCAGATGTTGACATTTCACAAATAGATACTTGCAGACGAGGCTTATTTTTTTTCAGATTAGTCAGGAACTTGGGCAGAGCCGAATGCAAAGCTGAGGCAACGTAGCCAACACGCAATTTCCCCACTTCCATAGTCTCCAATTCTTTCAGCTCTTTCTTTGTCTCCTCAACTAGTTTGAAGATGGCGATTGTTTTGTTGTAGAGATGCTTCCCCATTGGCGATAGTACAACCTTTCGTCTGTTTCGTTCAAATAGCGTTACTCCGAGTTCTTTCTCCAGTTCTTTCACCTGTCGACTCAAAGCAGGTTGCGCGATATGAA
>JAJTHV010000341.1 GCA_021300095.1 Flammeovirgaceae bacterium
GAGGTCTGAAAAATCGAAAAGTCTTCAAAAGATGTGAGGCGTAACTAGCACCCTATAATGATCGGGCGGTTTACCTCGATCTAATGAGCCTGCCCGTGGGCACCATCCCATCAGAAATTTCTCTTTTTTCCCAAAGCAACCCCTAGAGGCTGCTTTTTGCATTACAAATGTAGGTAATTTCATTCGGGATTCAATAATGTGAATGCGCACAATCGGCCAATTCATTCAGTGGTTGAAGTCTTATATTACCCGAAAGGATTTCATTATCACTCACTTAAAGACTACAAGCAAAGTGACTGCTTAAATAAAAAATTTTCTCGATGTACAAAATTTGTCTGAAAGGGCTTTCACATTTTGATTTTGATAGGTGAGTTGACGCATTTTTCAATACTACTGCCACATTTTTTTGGATGATTTACTAATGTCTTTTTGGAAGTGACAACAGTAGTTTGTCATATATAAAAAACATATATAAAAAAATAACTCACTGGTTATCAGTGAGTTATCTTTGTATGCGTAGTCCGTACGGGAATCGAACCCGTGTTACCAGAATGAAAATCTGGTGTCCTAACCCCTAGACGAACGGACCGTCTTCTGTAAGGAGGCGCAAATATAGATTCCTGTATTTGATTTGCAAACCGTAGCGGTAAAAAAGTTGTGTAAAGTGAATCTATTGCGTTGGTTTTGGCTTGTAAGTAGTATAATTTTAGGTTCTAAATTATTTAAAACAACAAATCAACATGACAAAAATAGGAATCAACGGTTTCGGGCGCATTGGCCGCCTGGCATTTAGAGCAGCTATTGGCCGAAAGGACATTGAGATTGTAGGTATTAATGACTTGGTAGAGCCTGATTACATGGCTTATATGCTCAAGTATGATTCCACCCATGGTAAATTTGATGGAACCGTAGAGGTAAAGGATAAAAACCTGGTTGTAAACGGAAAAGCTATTCGCGTTACAGCGGAAAAGGATCCTTCTAACTTAAAATGGAATGAAGTAGGCGCTGAAATTATAATTGAATCAACCGGCCTCTTTTTAACAATTGCTGATTGCCAGAAGCACATAACAGCCGGTGCAAAAAAGGTGGTCATGTCGGCCCCTGCGAAAGACGATACACCTACGTTTGTAATGGGTGTTAATCACAAAAAATTAACCGCAGCTCACACGATCGTTTCCAACGCATCTTGTACAACCAATTGCTTGGCTCCTATCGCTAAAGTATTGAACGATAAATTTGGAATAGTAGAAGGTTTGATGAGCACGGTTCACGCTGTTACAGCAACTCAAAAAACGGTTGATGGTCCTTCAGCGAAAGACTGGAGAGGCGGACGTGGTGGATTTTCAAATATTATTCCATCTTCTACAGGAGCTGCCAAGGCGGTAGGTTTGGTATTACCTGAACTGAAAGGAAAATTAACCGGAATGTCGTTCCGCGTGCCAGTGGCGGATGTGTCCGTAGTAGATTTGACAGTGCGCTTAGATAAGCCTGCAACTTACGAGCAAGTGAAAGCTGCTATGAAGGAAGCTTCTGAAGGCGAACTGAAAGGAATTTTGGGGTACACAGAAGATGATGTTGTTTCTCAGGACTTCCTAGGCGATGAGCGCACTTCTATTTTTGATGCGAAAGCTGGTATAGCACTGAACGAGCACTTTGTGAAAGTGGTAAGTTGGTATGATAACGAGTGGGGTTATTCCAATAAATTGATTGACTTGGTATCCGAATTAGCCAAAGTATAATTACCCTAATAGATCAACAAAAAAAGCCCGACTCATCATCGGGCTTTTTTTTGAACATCCATTCAAGCTTCAATCAACTTCTCGAAAGTTTACATTTTCAAATAGACTCCAACCCCAAAGTTAGGTGAGGCGAGGATGTTTCTGGCAGCTAAGGCAGTTGCAATCGATCCGGAGATGCCAATTTTTTCGGTTAGCTGGTAATTGAGTTCAAGGGATGGAGAAATGAACTCTGTATTATTAGAGAATACACCGTTTTGCGGAACAGAAGGGTCGCCATTAAAGAGTGAATGAACGGTTGATACTTTTACGATTGGAATGAACTTATCCAATGTCAGTCCCACTTCGGCCCCAAGCCGGACTTCATCTGAAAAACCTTTCGTACGGTTATTGAAGGCTGCATAAGCCGACACATAAAACTTCTTAGGATAAAACGAATGACTGGCATCGATGCGCAACATTTGGTTAAATTCTCCATCACCAGTTTGCAGCGCGCTTGCGTTGGTAGCACCATTGTCTCCGAGCGGTAAACCTAATAAAATGGTTGCACTGACCACAATGGGTTTATCGACAATAAGGCCGTACTTAATCGCGATGTCGGTATCACCAAAGGAGTTTAAAGCATCGCCCGGTTCAAAAATTCCGGACTGATTAAATTTTAACTCATTCTTCGTTGCACGAGCAAAAAATGGCATATAGATGATTCCTGTTAGTCGATCTGTAAAGCCATATTCGCCATAAATGCTTGTGGCGAAATATCCATAGGAAGGTGTGAGATCGATGATCGTTCCGTTGCCATCAAAATATTTAGCCGAGAGGATGTAGGACTGAGAAAGTTTAAAATACCCACGTCCTTTAGGTTGCGGCCAACCACCACCAGCAAATGAATAGAAGGTAAGGCTGCCGAGAATGATGGCAAGAAGAATTCGTTTCGTCATAAAATGGATTAATTAAGGTTTTAATTCAGCAAACCCAAAAGTTACTCCGGCAGGTTTGCATAAAACAACTACATATTTGTATTGATTTAAAGTAACGCCACTCACTTCAAATGTTATTGGTCCGCTACTCCATTGTCCTAATTCCAGGCCTGCTGATTTAACGGTACCACCAGAAGTAGAATTGGCTAGGTAAATAAATGTGCCTAATGCTACGCTTGCGCTAAAATCTGAACCTAGCTCCACAATTAGTTTTCCATTTTGCTCTTTGGCAGTCACGGTACCTTTTGCCATATATCCTCCTGCATTTTGAAATGTGCCGGTCAGTTGGTTGATGCTCCCCACCGAAAAAGTAATCGAGTTGCTTTTGATACCCTCCACTTTGGCATGAACTTCTGCTTCACCATTTGCGATAGCGGTGACCAAACCGGTCGAACTAACAGTTAATATGTTAGCGTTTTCACTAAACCACTCAAATGTTTTACCATTCAATTGAGTGCCATTCGTATTTTTAGCGATGGCAGTTAACTGAGCAGTTCCATTTATTGAAAGAGAAGTAGTTGTGGGAGCAGAAATGGTCACGCTGGCAACATCATTGGTTGCGTTGGCAACAACCGTTAAGTTGATGGTGACGCTTTTACCTTCGATTGTTGATGATAGAAAACAAGTTCCAGCGGCTAATGCATTTACCTCATTGTTCGTAACATTACCAACACTTGGCATTGAGCTGATCCAAACAAGCGATTTGGCTTCTTTGACTCCGTATTTATTTAGAAATTCAGTTAGAATTGGTTCCTTTTCACCTGCTAATAATGCTAAGCGGGCGATGCTGCCTTTGGGAGCCAAGTTTCCAGCCTCATCGGTAACAATTACTTTTGTAGTTGCGACAATTGAAAATTTAATGTCACGGATCGCATCATCTCTCGTATCAAGGCCAATGCATCCAGAAATCATTAAAAGCAGTAAGAATAGTCCAATTCTCATAGTTATTGTATTGATTCACAATGTAGGCAGGAAGGGGGGGCATGGCGGTCGCCTTCGCGACAATTAAACGACTCGATTAGAATCACTGGTTATTTTAAAGAAATAATCGAAATCTTTTGATTACTTTGTTATGCTATCAAAAAAATGAAGTGATCATGAATGGCGAAAGGGCAATTAAAATCAGCTATTTTAACCTATTGGCGTGCTTTTTAGAAGCTGATACGATTAAATCTATTCATGCAAAATGTTTGGTTAAGTGGGCTGCACAGTTGCATATCAGTCCGGCTGATATGCACGAGTTTGGAAATGGAATGATTAATTCAACTTTTACTTTTCCAGCTACAGAGGTGGAGAAATTGGAATCCCTCTATCATTTGGTTCATATGATCTATTTGGACAATGTAGTTGAAGATATCGAACTGGAAGTTGCCGGTATGTATGCTACACGCCTTGGCTTTAAAGAAGGTTAGGTGACGGA
>JAJTHV010000188.1 GCA_021300095.1 Flammeovirgaceae bacterium
AGACCAGCATTATTCAACCAGCGCATATCAAAGTTGCTGGCGTTTTTATTACATAAATCCGTCAGTGAAGACTTCAACGGAAAATCAAATCCATTTACAGTAGCCCCGTTGGCTGCTACGGTGTTTACCCAATTCTTGATGCGATAGTCTGCACCCCAATATTCGCCCACAATAAAACGCTGACTACCATTTTTCAAGGGCAGATTCTTCACCCAATTTGAAACATAAGTTTCCTGAAAGCCACGAACAAAATCCAATCGAAAGCCATCAAAGCCAAGTTGATTGGAAAGCCATACACCCCAATCTTTATAGCGATTGGCTACAGTAGTGCTGTACGTATTCAAATCATTGCCAAAAAATTTGGTGTTGGGAATTATTTCGTCCGATCCCGCAAACCCGAGCCAATCAGCATTATCTACGGGATGAAAGTCGGCATAACCCCACGAGAAATTCGCTTCACCAGTGCCCGTGTGATTTACGTAGTTAACTTTGGTATTGGTATGCGCCTCTAGTTGCGTAGTAGTTGCGATGTTCGTACCGTTTTTCCAAATAGCCTTGGGATAATATCCGTTGGTTTGATCGGCCCAGGCCCACGTCCACGGGTTCGAAGTTTCTTTACGAGCCGTCAATCGAATGATGATATCGGTGGTGCTGCTAATCGTCACTTTGTATTCGTCCAGATCGCTTACTTCAATATGACCACGCACCGTGTTGCCCGATGCCGGATATGCATTAAAATTTCCACCGCCATTGTTCGGCTCCGATTCCCACGAGTAGTTCGAGTTCATACCCGTATTGGCATAATCAATTTGCAATTCATACCCCCGATCAACTTTCTGGGTGCTGTTGAGATAATAACCGTGAATTTGAATGTAGTAATCACCGGCAGTTGCATTTTTGATCACCCACTTTATTTCGTTGGTGGGGTAGGGAGCAAATTGAGTGTTGTTGCGGTACGCCTGATCAAACACATATTGCTTCACAGCCGGGTTGGCTTCATCCTGATCGTCACTCGTATATAAATGGTTGAGAACGATATCGGCATACACATCAATCTGATTGGAGTGCATGGTAGAAATCATTTGCTCTAACTCTGAGCGCGAACCGAACCGTGTTTCGACTGTTCCTTTTTGATTGTAGTTTCCCAAATCATACAGATCGAAAATACCGTAGCCCATGTCATAAATACCAAAGTTTCCCTTGGCGGGCGATGGCACCCAAAGACCTTTGAAGCCGGCATTTTTAAGTACAGTCGATTTCGTTCTCAGGTTGTCCCACCAGGTTCCGTTCAGTGTGGTGGCATTGACCGGCACGTCCCAATAAAAGGCCTGCATCATAACATCATTCTGGCTAAAGGCCGCAGCGGGCAGTAGCAAAAGGCAAATCCAGACAGCGTAAAAACATCTTTTCATAAAATAGGGATTATGTGGTTTCAGAATATTTCTGACCACAAAAATGAATAACGCCTAGGCGGGAAACGACCGAATTTCGAAAAGCAGACAAGTAAGAAACGCCCGAAAGAGATGATTTTAGGAATATAGGACTTTTTAGTCCTGCCCCTCTTGCCAATCGGGCGCATGCGTTTTGAAGTAATCGCGTGGGTTTTGATTCGTTAACTTTTTAAAAGCCAGATTGAAAGTAGATTTCGAGTTGAAACCCACCTCTTGCGCCAGCGCCAGAAACGTGTAGTTCTTAAAATGAGGAGTTTGGGAAAGCGCAATAAACTCTTCCACACGGTATTGATTCACAAAATCCCTGAAATTCTTGTCGTGGTGATCGTTGATAACCCGCGACAGCACATGCGGCTTGGTGCCCAGCAGCTCCGCCAAATCGGAAAGCGACAGTTCGGGGTTTTTATACGGCTTTTGCGAAATCATGAGCGCATCCAGCTTTTTCGGCCATTCGCCCGTGTCGAAGTTGTGCGTGCTATGCGGTTTCTCTTCCTTTATGATCTCCGGATAGCGCCAAATAAAATACGTTTCAACAAAAATAAGAGTCGAGAGAACAATGGCGATCAGGTAGAAATCTTCCAGAAACGAATGATTGAACCCCAGCATCACCAACACCACGTTTACCGGAATCAATAGCACTGCAACAAACGATATCCAAAAGAAGTAATAGAGAAAACGCTGACTCTCACTTCGCTCATGCGGACCGCTGGGATCCACAAAGCGAAACAACCGAAATATTTTTATGTGCAAGTAGAGATTGTACGCAAACCCTGCACCTATAAAAAGAATGCTGGCTCGGGTAAAGGGTGGCCACAACAAAGCCGATGCAAAATTAAACAAGCTGAAGTTCGATATCCGCACCAGCACCAGCAGAGCCGCTACCACCGCAGGCAAAAAGTAAAGAGAGAGCTTTGGAAAATGTTGTGAGCCGGTAAACGTCTTGAAGAAATAAATCAACACCGTGCTCCAGCAAAACAAGCTGATGTGAAATACAAAGACCAGATAACTTTGCCATATCTGATTGGAGATTTCAAACACCACCACCAGCAAGAGCAACACCACCAGCAGCAAGTTGATGGCAATCAGGCTCCGGAGCTTCTTCTGATCTTTTTTTTCCGTTCGCACCATCATTAAACAAAGTGCAATGCATTGAAAAGCGCAGCCGAAGAAAAAGAGAATGATGTAGTTAAACGGACGCGCACCACCCAGATCCAGCCAGTTGTCGATGTGGATGTACACTAAATTCCCTTGTCCGCTTTTATACATGCGGTTGGGCGTAAGTTGATTTAATGCATTGGTTTCCACCCGCATCCAATCGCCACGCGTAAACTTGTATTCAAATTCAGCCAGAGGGGTGGGCACTGTTACCGCCAATTGACCGTTTAACTGCTTTTGCACGATAAAACGCTTATCCTTGGGCATCCAATTGTTGAAGTTGCCGCAAACAAAGATGGTATCGCGGTTTTGCGTGCCTGAGGGCAATGCTTCAATAATGAATGTTACCTGAGCCTGAGCCGTAGATCCAAACAGAAGCAGAACAAGAATAATTTTTTTCAGTGGCATGAAACTTCACCTATCTCTTCAAATATAAATATAGATGAAAAGCACTGATCAACCATCGGGCGGTTGTTCCCTTTTATGGGGTAGTTATGAGCCTGTTTTTAGAGGTTATGATATCGAATTAACTTCTTTGATTTCGCCACGAAGGCACCAAGGCACAAAGCTTTACTTAGCATCACGCAACTTTCGCGACATTTCATAGCTCAGATTTGTCGCCACACAAAACCTAATCCGAGGTATCCGTAGAACTCTCCACACCAAACTACAATCGAAGTTCCATGTTCTTTCATTTCACCACAAAGGCACAAAGTTTCTGTTGGTGTCACATTACCTCCCGACTTTCTTTTTTTAACTTGGCACACGAACGAAACTCCCATGATGAATCCAGTCTATGTAGAAGGTAAATTGTTTGACAAAACCAACTTCAAAGAGAGTGCGCTGGCGAAGGGTGAATACGAAAACTGTACCTTTACCAACTGCGAATTCGCCAATACTGACCTGAGCGAAATCAAGTTCATTGATTGTTCATTCACCGGATGCAATCTCAGTTTGGCGAAACTGGCCAACACCGCACTGCGAGAAGTAGCCTTTAAAGATTGTAAGATGTTGGGCTTGCACTTTGGTAAGTGCATGGAGTTAGGCTTTTCCGTGAGCTTTGAAAATTGCAACCTGAGCCAAAGTTCTTTTTATCGGCTCAAGCTGAAGAAGACCCGCTTTATCAAATCACAACTGCACGAAGTCGATTTTGCCGAATGCGATCTCAGCGGTGCAAGCTTCGACCAGTGCGATTTGTTGCAAGCTCTTTTCGAGAATACGGTGTTAGATAAATCCGATTTTCGCTCAGCGTTTAATTTCTCCATCGATCCATCCAACAACCGGATGAAGAAAGCACGCTTTTCACTTTCCGGCCTTCCGGGACTTTTAAGTAAGTACGATATAGATATTGAAGATTGATAGAAATGAAATGATTAGTTAGGATGTTAACGAGATTCACAGGAACATTCATGGTTGGAGTTTTAGTGGTCGGTTGCGCCATCTTTTCGCCCCATCAGCCGAAAGAAAGTCGTCAGCAACTTGTGCCAAAGGAATTGCTCAACAGCCAGTGGACGCTGGAGACCTTTCAAGGCAAAGCACCTGGCTGTAACGTACTAATTCATTTTCTCGAGAAGGGACAACTTACATTTACCATTCAAGATGAAATATTTAAGGGCAAACACCTCTATTATATAGTGAAAGAGTCGAGCATTCATTTTCACACAAAGCCTATTGATAAAATAGTTTGGCCGAATATTACTTGTCAACCTTCACCAGATCACTTTGCACGGATTTTATCCTGGGGCGATAAGAAGTATCGAATCATGGGCGATCAGTTGTTTCTCAACACCAACGAGCGATTGGATTTAGTATTCAAGAAAATCTGATTGTAAGGATTTCACCACAAAGACACAATGGCACTCAGTTTTACTTGGAGTCACGACACCTAAACGTTGGTGAATTGACAAATAGGCAATTGACAGTTGACAACACGGAGTGTTTCTAGCAACCTGCAACTAGTAACAGTCCCCATCTCGCAACACACCTCATTCTTAATTCTGACTTCCGACTTCTGACTTCTTTTCACTCTTTCGACTAGAGCGTTTCACAACCCGAAGGAACCGTACCAAAGACTTCTATTGATTCACTAAATTTGCAGGCACCACACACCAAACGAAAACACTCCTTGAGAACCATACACATTCCCGAAGACCTGAAGCTGGAGAAGGCGCAGCCCATACAAGTTTATGAACATCGCAGTGCGAAAGCAGTCGAGCGCCAGCAGATCATACTCAATCAAAACGCCTTCAGCTTTCTCACGGACGGAACGAAAGAAGTAGTCACTACCAATTCCACCATCGCCATCAACCCTACCCAATTTCTGGTAATGAAGTCTGGCCATTGCCTGATGACCGAACGACTATCGAGGGGGAAAAGCTACCGGAGTGTGATGCTCATTTTCTCCAGCGAGGTGCTCTTACAGTTTATCCGAAAACTACGTTTGCCAAAGAAAGCCACAGCTGAGCAATCGGTGTTTGCATTTGCCACCGATGCGTTTGTCCAAAACTTTGTCGAGAGTCTGATAAACATTTCGAAGCTATCTCAACCCATACAATCGAAGCTACTCGAAGTAAAGGTAGAGGAGATCATGCTTTATATAAGCGAAGTATATGGAGCCGATTTTCTCTATGCACTGGCCGCCAACAGCGATCACGCCACACAAAAGTTTATTCGCACCGTAGAAAGCAATCAGCTTAGCAAACTCACCATCAAAGAGCTCGCCTTCTTGTGCAACATGAGCGTTTCTACCTTCAAGCGCGAATTCAGCAAACAGTTTGCTACCTCACCGATCAAATGGTTTCAACACAAGCGGCTAGCGTATGCTCACCATTTGCTGCAACAAGAACACCGCAAGCCCTCCGAAGTCTATTATGAAGTAGGCTACGAAAATTTATCCAGTTTTATCCAGGCGTACAAGCAGCGTTATAAAACGACTCCGCGACAGCATCACAAAAGTTGAACTTCCGGCAACAGTTTTTGAACGTTCAACACAGCCACACGACAGCGGGTTCACTTTACATTTGCATACAAACTTATATACGTATGCAAAGACCACATTTCATTTTGGCCCTGTCGATGATTGTATCGATCACCACCTTTGGGCAGCGCACCTTTACACTCACCAGCAAAGACTTAGGCGGAGAGGCCACCAAGACACAAGAGTTTAATGGCTTCGGATGTTCCGGAGAAAATCAGTCACCGCAATTAGCGTGGACCAACGCACCGGAAGGAACCAAGAGCTTTGCCATTACCATGTACGATCCCGATGCGCCTACCGGAAGCGGATTTTGGCATTGGTTGGTATTTGATATTCCTTCGAGCACGCATGAGTTGGTCACCAATGCCGGCATTGTAAAATTGAATCTCGCACCGGCCGGATCCATTCAAAGCATCACCGACTTTGGTATGAAAGGATTTGGCGGCCCATGCCCACCACCGGGCCACGGCATCCATCAATACATTATTACCGTGTATGCCTTGAAGACCGACAAGCTGGGATTGAACGACACCAACAACCCCGCCACCGTAGGCTTTTATTTGTGGAGCCAAACGCTGGCAAAGGCGAGTATCGTAGCGTATTACAAACGATAGACAAACTCAACGTTGGTCAGTTGACAAATAGGCAATTGACAGTTGACAACACGGAGTGTTTCGATACCCTCACCACCAGCAACTAGCAACTTGCAACCAGTAACAGTTCACGTCTCGCAACAAACCCCCACTGACCAATTCCCAATTCCTGCGTATATTGCTTCGGATTTGCTTATGAAACAGATACGAATAGCAACGAGCATAAGGCTGATGTGTTTATTGGGATTGTTGGCATCCTGTGCTACCCCTGGGGTAGATCCACCGACCCCACAGGCAATTCAGATTTATACCTATTATAAGACGGGTGCAGGAATTGACTTGCTGAATCAAAGTAATCCGCAGGCTTACAAAAGAGACGATTTGAAAATAGTTAGTAAAGTAGAGATAGACGGAGTAACGAAAGAAATCATGTATGAAGCCAAACCCATATTCCTCTTCTTGAATAATTCAACTCAACAGTATTATTTCGGAATATCGATTCCTACAAAATATGCTAAGAAACCAATTGAAACGTATGTAACCCTGAGTCCCACCGTGACAGACACGCTAACCTACACGTTTGAAAATCCGCAACGCCCCAGCATACCCGATAAGATTTATTATAATAAAGAACTGGTTTGGGTTGACGACATAAATCCGAACACCGGCCTGTGGCCAACGATCACGATCATCCGATAAGAGCCGCCACCATTCTGACTTTCTGACTTTTCTGACTTTAGACTTCCGACTTCTAACTTCTTTTCACCCACACGTCTCGTAACTCCAAACCCCCAATGACTATTGACCATTGACCAATTCTGACTTCTGACTTCTTTACACCCTCACGTCTCGCAACTCCAAATCCCCATTGACCAATGACTACTGACCATTGACTTCTTCCCGTCTCGCAACACAAAACCCCCAAGTCCCAACCCCTAAGTCCAAAGGCCCAATGACTATTGACCATTGACACCCACACGTTTCGAAACTTCAAACCCCCAATGACTATTGACTATTGACCAATGACTAATTCCCAAGCCCTAATCCCCAAGTCCTAATTAAGGTATCACCGCCACCACTTCAATCTCAATCAGAAACTCCGGGTCTACCAGCGAAGTAACACCCACCATGGTGCTGGCCGGAGGAGTTTTCTCTGAGAAGTACGCTTTGCGCACCTCGCGCACAACGGCCACATCAGCCGGTTTACAGTTCACGATATACGTGTTCACCTTCACTACCTGCGCATACGTGGCGCCCGATTGTTCCAAAAGCTTTTTAATGTTTTCAAATACCTGCACCGTTTGCGTGCGCAGATCACCTTTGCCAACGATTTTACCTTGCGCATCTACCGGCACCTGCCCGGAGATATAAATCGTTTTGCCGCCATGCACCACCACCGCATCACTGTAGCCCACCGCCCGCGGGTTGATATAGTCATTGTTTTGTGCCATCACTACCTGAGTTGAAAGAATGAAGAAGAGTATATATTTCATAGCATAAAGATATTGAGAAAAGCGAAAAGCACCTAAGTCGCAGTAGGCGATAGATGGTAATTAACAATTAACAAATTGACAATTGACAGTTGACAACACGGAGTGTTTCGATACCCTCACCACTTGCAACCAGTAACAGTTCACTTAATTCCTAACCCGCCCTGTCATTCCGAGGCACGAGG